>JBEBIU010000146.1:0-6274 GCA_040080225.1 Terricaulis sp. | reverse complement strand
TGACCCGATTGGTGGAGATGGAGGCTCAGACCCTCCCGGTCAATGGCCGCGCCGTCGGCGGCCTCGGAGAAGCTGATCATCGCGGAGCGGATGGCGGCAAGGTCTGGGTCATAGATCGCCAGCCGGTCGATCCAGTCGCTGAACGCATCCAGAACTTCCGGCTGATCGACCGCCGCCTCCAGCAGCCGTTCGACGGCGGGCAAAGAGCGCGGCGAGGCCGCCAGCGCCTTGAGCTCGGCGGTGGGCGGGGCGGGCGCGTCGCGGCGGGCGCCGGGCTTGAACGGGGGCCGTTCGGTCCGCAGCGCCGCATTGGCGCGGCTCATCAGTTCCGAGAAATAGGCGCGCCTGGTGTCGGGATCGGCGATCCGGTTGGCGGCGTCCTTGAGCGCGGACTGGAAGGCGGCGCGGGCCTCCGGCGTTGCCAAACCCTTGGCTTTTTCACGCTCGAACAGAACGTCCGACAGCGGCCTCGCTGCGGAAATCAGCGCTATCAGCGCCTCCGCCCCGGCGCGGCGGAAAATGTCGTCGGGGTCGTCGCCTTGGGGGGCGCGGGCGAAGCGCAGAGTGCGGTTTGGCCCCACCCGCGGCAACGCTAGGTCGAGCGCGCGCTCGGCGGCGCGCTGGCCGGCTGCGTCGCCGTCAAAGCACAGCACCGGCGCGCCTCCGGCCCGCCACATCAATTGCAATTGCTCTTCCGTCAGCGCCGTACCGCACGGAGCGACCGCGGCGATTCCGGCGCGCTCGAAGGCGATGACATCGAGATAGCCTTCGCCAACCACCAATCCGTCGGCCTTGGTGCGCGCAAGCAGTTCGCGCGCCTGCTTCAGCCGGTAGAGCACGCGGCTTTTGGAATACAGTGCGGTTTCGGGCGAGTTGATGTATTTGGCCTTGGCGTCTTTCGCCAGCGCGCGGGCCCCGAAACCGATGATTTTGCCGGCAGAATCCGTGATCTCGAAGGTGATGCGATTGCGGAACGTGTCGATGGCGCGCCGGCCCTCCTCGCCTTCGCGGGCGATGCCGGCGGCGACGATCTCTTCCAGCGTGAAGCCTTCGCTTTTGAGTTTATCGAGCGTCCAGGTCCATTCGTCAGGCGCAAGGCCGATGCCGAAGCGTTCCCAGGTCTCAGGCCCAAGGCCGCGCGCCAGCAGATATTTGCGCGCGTCGGCGCCGCCGGAGGATTTCAGCGCGTCGCGATAAAGTTGGGCGGCGCGCGCGACGAGCCCGACCAGCTGTTTGCGTGCGTCAGTTTCGGCCCTGTCCTCGAAATCGTCCTTGGGCAGCGGCATCCCGGCGCGCTCGGCCATCTGCGTCACTGCCTCGGGGAAGGAGAGCCCCTCCAGCCGCATCGCCAGGCCGAACAAGTCGCCCTTTTCCCCGCAGCCGAAGCAATTGAAAATGCCCTTGTTCTCAAGCACGTGGAAAGAAGCGCTTTTTTCTTGGTGGAATGGGCAGCAGGCCCAATAATCGCCAGCCGAGGGCCGGCTCTTGCGCTTGTCCCAGCTCAAACGCCGCCCGGCATAGTCCGCGATGGACACCCGGTCGCGCACTTGGCGCAGGAAGTCGTCAGAGAAACGCATCCTGGTTGCCGGAGCCTTTGCGGAAACAAAACGAGAGTGTACCCGATTCGCCCGGACCGCCCGCCTCAACGCCGGCCTGCTCATCCAAATACCATGTTTTCCGCTTGCGAGGCGCGTTGCGGCGGGGCCATAGCTTCGCCGGTGAGAATTCACGAGGATTGAGATGGCGAAAACGCATCATCAAGTCGTGATCGTGGGCGGAGGGACCGCCGGCATCACAACGGCCGCGAGTTTACGGCGACACGGCCCCGCCGACCTCGACATCGTGATCGTCGAGCCATCGGAAAAACACCTGTACCAGCCCGCACTGACACTCGTCGGCGCAGGACTGATGTCGCTTGAGCAAATCGAGCGGCGCGTGGACACCCTCGTTCCCCGCGGCGTCAAACGCATCCGCGCCGCCGCAAGCGCCTTCGCGCCCGAGCAAAACACCGTGACTTTGTCCAATGGCGACGCGCTGACTTATGATTGGCTCATCGTCTGCACCGGAATCCAGCTTGATCTCGACAAGGTCGAAGGACTGTCATCCACGCTCGGCAAGAACGGTGTCTGCAGCAATTACTCGCCCGAGCATGCCGCTTACACCTGGCGCTGCGTGCAAGATTTGAAGCCCGGCGCGAAGGCGCTCTTTACGCAACCGCCGCTTCCCTTCAAATGCCCCGGCGCGCCGCAGAAGGCCGCTTATCTTACCGCCGACTATCTGCGTCGGCACGGAATTGCGGGCGATCTGCACTATTATGTCCACGCGCCGGTGATTTTTGGCGTGCCGTTCTTCGCCAAAGAATTGCTGAAGGTTGTCGCGCGACATGGGATAAGCACCCATTTTCAGCACAACCTCGTCGCAATCGACGGCGCGAAAAATATCGCGACGTTTGAGATCGTCGGTGGCGAAGGCCAAGGCCAGCGCATCAGCGCGCCGTTCGACATGCTCCATGTTTCGCCACCGCAGAACCCGCCAGCCTGCGTGCGTGAAAGTCCGCTGGCGAATGCGGCCGGCTGGGTGGACGTGAACCAGAACACGTTGCAGCACGTGCGCTACCCGAACGTCTTTTCCCTGGGCGATGTGTGCTCGTCGCCGAACTCAAAGACCGCCGCCGCTGTGCGCAAACAGGCGCCGGTCGTCGTGCGCAATCTGCTTAAGGCGATGGCCGGCGCTCCCGTCGCGCCCGATTACGACGGCTACGCTTCGTGCCCGCTTACCACGGCGTACGGCAAAGCCATTCTCGCGGAATTCGTTTTCGGCGGCAAAGTGACGCCTACGCTGCCGCTCAATCCCGCCCGCGAGCGCTGGGTGAATTGGTGGATCAAGCTCACTGGCCTGCCGATCCTGTACTGGCACTACATGCTGCGAGGATTCGAAGCGTTCCCGCGTCACAACACGGCCTTTAAGGAGCCGAGCTAAACGGCGGCCACTTGGCGCTGTGATCCAACTAGGCGCCTCGGTTGTGTGCCGCTAATAGTAGGAGCACTCGCCGCTTCCGGCATATTGGCTACGCACAAAATCGTTCACGGAGAGTCTGCCGGCCCGAACATGGATGCTATTACCGATGGAATAGTCGCGCCGGGTGTATTGATATTCCACTTCCTGCGAGGAATCGAAAATTGACCGCCCGCGAATGTGTACCTCATTGGGGGAGAGGCGCGTAATCTGCGCGGGGGTCCAGGAGGTCCTATTGTTTGAAATCCAAGCTTGACGCTGGTCTGGGTCAAAGCTCAACCACACTCTTTGCGGTGGAAACCTCGGCGAATTATACTGACGTTCGCCCCGCGACTGGTCCCACACACATGCCAACCACTCGCGCTCTGCTCTCGCCGGACTTGGCATTGCCAGCATCGTGAGGCCCACGATAGAAGCCAAGAAAAAGCGCATGCCCCTCATGGAAGTATCCCTTTGCACCACAACCGGTGCGATGATGATTTCCGCGCCTCATGGCTCGAAATGCTGCGCCCGAGCTAGCGTGTCGTCAAGCGCTCGCTGGGTTGCCCGGAGGCCAAGCGGGGACATACATAGAGCCGAGTTGCTTGCTGCGTTGACTCTGCCAAAAAGTCTATGTCATGCCGCAATTTAGCCCGCACCATCGGCGATGACCGGGGCGAGGGCAACAGGGGAAACATCGATGCAACTGATCAAAACCGCCGCCGCCGCAACCGTGCTGACCGCCTTGGCCGCAGCCGCGCCCGCAATGGCGCAGCAAGCTCCGCACGAAGGCCACGCCATGCACATGATCGAGGGCACGGTGTTGTCGGTTTCCGCCGAGGGCATGGTGGAAAGCGCCCCCGACATGGCCACGCTTTCGATGGGCGTGGTCAGCGAAGGCGCCACGGCCGCTGAAGCCATGGCCGAGAACGCGCGCCGCATGAACGGACTGACGCAAGCGCTGCGCCGTGCGGGCGTCGCCGAGCGTGACATCCAGACCTCGAACCTCTCGGTCAATCCCCAATATGTGTACGTGGAAAACCAAGCGCCGCGCATTTCCGGCTACCAGGCCAACAACCAGGTCAGCGCGCGCGTGCGCAATCTCGCCAATGTCGGGCGCACGGTGGATGCGGCCGTCGCCGCCGGCGGCAACACCGTGAACGGGATTTCCTTCGGCCACGCCGATCCCGACGCGCAATTGGACGCCGCCCGCCGCGACGCAGCGCGCGAAGCGCGCGAGCGCGCCGACCTTTACGCGCAAGCGTTCGGCTTGCGCGTGCACCGCATCATCGCGATCAACGAAGGCGGCGGCTATCAGCCGCCCATGCCAATGCCGATGTTCGCGCGCGCGGAGGCCGCCGCCGACGGCGCGCCGACACCAGTCGCGCCTGGCGAAATCCAGACGCATGTGAACGTGAGCGTGACGTACGAATTGCGCTAAGCGCGTCGCCCTCCGTCCGCCAGCGTCTTGCAGGCATGGTGCGGTCTTCGGCGAACTCAGGCTGACGAAGATTGGCGCCACGCTGAGCGACGTGCGACGTTGCCGGCTCGCTGCCGCGCTGGAGTTAAGTTAAGAAATTGCAACTTGCGGTGTATGCAACTGTAAGGTGTATTGCGCGCCCACTTTGGAGGCGCGCATGCAGGATCAAACCCCAGAAGAGTCAGAAGAAGAGAGCGCTCGCAACCAACCCACGCCAAAGGCGAGCACGCCATCGACCCGGATTCCCGCAACCAGCTCGGTAGCGCCGCGGTCGAATGCTCCGCCGCGCCTTGGCCCTCATCCCGAAGCCGACGCATTCGATTCCCACGAGGAAATTCAGGCGGTCTGCGATGCGAAAACTGGGCTGAACGCCATCATCGCCGTCCACTCCACGGTGCGCGGGCCCGCCATTGGCGGATGCAGGATGAAGGCTTACCCAAGCTGGGGCGCGGCGCTTGCGGATGTGCTCCGCCTGTCGCGGGGCATGAGCTTCAAGAACGCCATGATCGACCTCCAGATGGGCGGCGCCAAGGCCGTGATTATAGCCGATCCGAACGCGCCGAATAAGCCGGCTTTGCTTGAAGCTTTCGCCAAGCGGGTCGAGGCCATGGCGGGGCGGTATTGGACCGCGGAAGACGCCAACATCAGCCCCGATGACATCGCGATCATGGCGCGGTCCACCCAATACGTCGTGGGCGGCGACATGGGCGATCACGCGTCCGGCAATCCGGCGCCGGTCACGGCGCGTGGCGTGGTCGATGGGATGCGTGTCTGCGCGGCGGAGAAGGGCCTGGACCCCGATCTCAAGGGGGTTCGCGTCGCGATTCTCGGCGTCGGCGGCGTTGGCGCTTTGGTTGCACGCATGGTCGCCGACGCGGGCGCTTTGGTCACGGTCGCCGATCTCAAGGAGGCGCGCGCGCAAGAGGTGGCGGTCGCCGTAAATGGGCGCGCGGTCGATGTCGAGACGTTGTGGGGCGAGCCGACGGATATCTTCTCACCCAACACCCTCGGCGCCGTGATCGGCGAGAGCGAAGCGCGCGCTCTTGATGCGAAGATCGTCGCTGGCGCTGAGAACAACCCGCTCCGGACTGACGCCGATGGCGATATCCTGCATGAAAGAGGAATTCTCTACGCGCCGGACTACGTCATTAACGCCGGCGGCCTGGTCAGCTGCTACGCGGAAGTTGTCGCCAGAAGGAACCTCGAGAGTCTGGATCGCGCCTGGATGGACGCCCAAGTGGCTAGGATCGGCCCCAATTTGCGCGCTGTCATCGAAAACGCGAAGGCGGACGGAACCGCGACCCATCGCGTCGCCGACGCGGAGGCGAAGCACCGGATTGGACGCAGCGCCTAAGGCAGTGGCGAAACCAGAGCTTCTCCGGCGAAGAACGCGCGCAAATTCGCGAGCACGTTTTGCGAGCCGGCGTAAAGCGCTTCGCGCGTGCCCCCGCCCAGGTGCGGGGTCAGCGTGCAGTTCGGCACATCGGCCCAGCGCGACGCAGGCGTGGGCTCTTGCTGGAATACATCGAGCCCCGCCGCGCCAAGAGCGCCCGATTTCAACGCCGCGATCAGCGCGTCTTCATTGACGACGCTGCCGCGCGAGACGTTGACGAGAATGCCCTGGGGCCCGAGCGCCTTGATGATGTTGGCGCTGACGAGGTTCTCGGTGCTGCGGTCGCCGCGGGCGGCGATTGCAAGCACGTCGGCCCATTCGGCGAGCGTCTGCAAACTTGGTTCGTAAGCGAACGCAATCTCGGGCTTTGCGCGCGGCCCGAACCACTTAGTCTCCATGCCGAATGC
>JBEBIU010000030.1:0-27491 GCA_040080225.1 Terricaulis sp. | reverse complement strand
CAACTCGGCAGTGCGCTCGGAATCCTGGATTGCGCCCGAGAGCGTGGTGCTGGACCAGAGCCCGATGCCGCCGCAGGCGCCGACGATCGCCAGAAGCGAGACGCTGGCTGCCAGCGTCGCTTTGTTCAGGGAAGAAAACATGAGCGCCTTTTGGAAATAGTTCGCGCACCACTAGCGCAAGATGGTGAACAAAACCCTGTCGGCGATACCCGGAGACTGTGGTTTCTTAACCAAATCGAGTCACGCGTCCCCGCAGATGGAGCGGGGGAACATGCGCAAGATTGCTTTTGCCGTTCTGGGCGCTTCCGGTGTGTGCGCCGGGGCGGCCCAAGCGGAAGAGGGGCCGGTCCAGTTTTCGCTCTCCTACGCTGCCGACATAACCGGCGTGGTCGATGGCGGCTTGGCCCAACGCGGGCGCCTCCTGGACAATTTAGACCTCGTGGCGGATCTGGATTTGCAATCGCTGGTCGGCTGGCGCGGCGCCAGCGCCCATTTCGACGTGCTCAACAATTCCGGCGGCATGCCCAATGACGATGCGGGCACGCTGCAAGGCATCGACAATATCGAGGTCTCCAGCCAGCGTTTGCGCCTGTTCGAGGGTTGGATCGAGCAGACTTGGGGGGAATCCTCGCTGCGTTTCGGCCTCTACGATCTGAACAGCGAATTCTACGCCAATGATTCCGCTGGTTTGCTGATTGCGCCGGCGTTCGGCATCGGCTCGGAGATCGCCGCCACCGGGCCCAATGGGCCCTCGATCTTTCCTTCGACGGCGCTGGCGGCGCGTTTCCACACCAATTTCGACAACGGCGTGTTTATGCGGGCGGCAGTGCTGAATGCCCATGCCGGCGTTGTCGGCGACCCCGATGGCGTGGACACTTCGTTCGATGACGGCGCGCTGGTCATTGCCGAAGGTGGGACCGAGGGCGAGCGCAAGCTGGCGTTCGGGCTCTGGCGCTACACCGATACCCAGGACGATATCCGCGATCTCGATGGCTTCGGCGATCCAGCGCAGCGCGACGCCCAGGGCGCCTACGTCGTGTACGAGCAGCCCCTCAACGACGCGGAAGGAACCCGCGCCGCGACAGCATTTTTGCGCGCCGGTATTTCCGACGGCGACACGACCCCGTTCGCCGGCGGTTGGCAGGCAGGCGTGCTGATCGAGCGCGTGTTCGCGGGGCGCCCCGACAGCGCGTTTTCCTTCGGCGTGAACCAGGGCCTGTTGTCGGATGGCTATCGCCACAACCAGATCGATCTCGGCGTCTCGATGGCCAATGCCGAAACCCAGATCGAAGCCACCTATTCCGACAAGCTCCTGCCCTTCCTCACCATCCAGCCCGACCTGCAATGGGTGCGGCGCCCGGGAGGCGATCGTTCCATCGAGGATGAAATGGTGGCGGGGTTGCGGGTGAGTCTGGAGCTCTAGCGCGTCCAAGAGGGCATGCCCGCGTGCATGGGACACAACGTCGCCGAGCGGATTGAGCCAATGCCGGCGAGGACGCCGGCGGTCCATATTTTTGGCTGGCGCGCGGCTTGCGTTCAACCCGGCGCTTCTTAGCAAAGGCGCCGGCGTGATACGGTTAAGCATTGCCCTTCTGGCGGTTACTGCGTGCGCGAGCGCTGCGCCTGTGTCGTCGTCGCGTCTCGAAATCGCACAAGGGCGCGGGTTCACCATGCGCGCGCAAGTCGTCGAGAGCAGCGGCGGACACATTGCGGTGCGCGGAACGGTGTGCCGTAGCGCCTTTAAGCCGCCGCCGCGCTATGTGCGCCTCGAGCGCCTCGGCGCTGACGGGCTAGCCCTGGACGCGCGCACCACGTCTATACGCGCCATGCCCGGCTATCGCGGCGGCTGCGGTTTCTTCTCCTTCGCCGATGCGCTCAGCGCGGGCGAAAGTGCACGATTGGCGGCGCTGCGCTGGGGCGGTTGAACTCACTCAAACAAGCTTGACACGCTTTGCTCGTTCGCAATCCGCCAGATCGCGTCGCCCATCAGCGCGGCGACGGAGATGGTGCGGACTTTCTTGCTGTCGCTTTTGCGCGCGGCGGGGTCGATCGAGTTAGTCACCACGAGTTCGGTGAGTTTGCTGGCTTCCACCCGCGCAATGGCGCCGTTGGAGAGCACGCCGTGGGTGACATAAGCCGAAACCGACAGCGCCTTTTCCTTCAACAGCGCTTCGGCGGCGTTGCAGAGCGTGCCGCCGGAATCGACGATGTCATCGACCAGCACGCAATGGCGGCCCTCGACATCGCCGATAATGTTCATCACTTCGGAAACGCCGGCTTTCTCGCGCCGTTTATCGACGATGGCGAGATCGACGCCCAGGCGGTTGGCCAAGGCGCGCGCGCGCACGACGCCGCCGACGTCGGGGGAAATGATCATCAACTCGCCCACGTTCTTGTGCTGCTCGCGGATATCGCGCTCCAGCACCGGGGTGGAGAAGAGATTGTCGGTGGGAATGTCGAAGAAGCCCTGGATTTGCCCGGCGTGCAGTTCGAGCGTCAGCACCCGGTTGGCGCCGGCGGTGACGATCAGGTTAGCCACCAGCTTGGCCGAAATCGGCGTGCGGCCGCCGACTTTGCGGTCCTGGCGGCCATAGCCGTAATAGGGGATCACCGCGGTGATGCGCCTGGCCGAAGCGCGCCTCAGCGCATCGATGCTGATCAGCAATTCCATCAAATGGTCGTTGGCGGGAAACGAGGTCGACTGGATCACGAACACGTCCTCGCCGCGCACGTTCTCCTGAATTTCGACGAAGATCTCGTTGTCCTTGAACCGCTTCACCTCCGCCTGAGCCAGCGGCGTGTCGAGATGGTCGGCGATCGCCTTCGCCAGCGTGCCGTTGGAATTGCCAGACAAGAGCTTCATCGGACGGCCGGCCCCATCGCGTTCGAGTTGGCCTGTACCTAGCGACTGAGTCGGCTCGGGAAAACCGATTCGCTGCGGATTTGCGACAGGGAACGTGCGAGCGTGTGAAAGAAGAGACGCTGTTATGGCGCGGCCACCGCCTCGATCCCCCCATAAAGCGCCGCCGCCTCGCCGGTGGCTTGCGCCCACATCTGGTCGCCGTAGGAGAAATGCCACCATTCGTTCGGATTGGCGGCGAACCCGGCTTCAATCATCAGCCAGTAGAGCAGGCGCCGGTTGGCGCGGGCTTCTTCGGCGCTGAAGCTCCATTCCGCGCTGTGGGCCTCAAAGTGATCCAGGTGCGCGATCGGGGAGGCGTCGTCGAACAGCGAACCCATCCAGAGCGCATCGCCGCCGATCCAGCGCAAAGTGAGGTCGACCGCGCCGCCAGTGGAGTGTGGCGAAGGCGCGTTGGCGCCGGCGCTAGGCGCTGCCCAATAACGCTCGACCGCGGCTGTCAGTGCATCGCCGTCGAGCGCGGGCTTGCGCTTCTTCAACTCCGCGGGAAACCAATGATCGTGGAAATAGATTTGCACCGCTTGCGGGCGCCAGGCGTCGAACAGCCAGATCTCAAGCGCGGCTTCGGCCAGACGGGCGTTCACGCGTTGCAAGCGCTCGGCCGCGCCCGCGCGCAGAAGAAGCGCATCGATGGCGCCAGGAATGGCGTGATAATAGGGCGGATTGCGCGCGCTGGCGTAGAAGTTCGCGCCGACGAGGCCATTCAGGGCCGCCGGAACGAGTAATTCTCGGTTTGCAGGTCCATGAACGTCAATGGCGGCGGTGCGGGAATTGCGCTTGCCCTCAGCGGCTGTGCTTTGGTCCGGAAGGGGGCGCTCGCGTAGCGACTGAAATTGTCCGAACATTTCAAGTTCCACTTCAAACGACACTGATTCTGCGAAGTTCGCTCAGCGATTGCCATCGCTTGTAAAGATCGGGATAGCGTCCTATTTCCCGCATCTTGATGATCATAGGTTGGTACTTTTCCCATAATTTGACATTGACGTTGACTAGCTTGAACAGCAGGTCCTCGCGGATTAGACCTGCCTCCACGCATGATCCCAAGAACTCGTAAAAGGCAAAGATAGGTCGAATGAGTTGCCAGGTGTCGGAGTTCATGAACCTGTCTAGGTTTTCGTATTTTTCCAGCTCTGCCATGGGCACATCCTCAACAAGGACCTTCCGGTAAATCGGATAGACCGCCTTCCACTCATTGTTGATGGTCACAAAAAGAGTCGCCTCGGTAGCTCGGTCCGATGCTTCAATCTGCCGCTTAATCTCGCCGAGTGCACTTGCTGCGATGAGGGCCGATAACATCCCGGCGACGGCCGCGAAGACGGTCGCTATGTCCGCTAGGTCTAGGGTGTTGGAGCTGCTCTCCACGACGGTCCTCCGAGATTCACAAGGCAATGACGGAACAATTTCGCGCAAACATCTCGTCACCTGCATGCGCGCTGCGGCGATAGCTAAACAATTGTTCAGCCGCCGCATAGGTATCGAGTAGCGGAGTTTCAACTGCTACATTGAGATTGGAAAGTCGCATGGCGCAGAAACCCGGCAAGTCGAAATGCGATTTTTCGTTCGCGCCAGCGGCGAAGAAGCGCGCGTATTTCGGATCAGCATGCACAAAGCGTGCGACGAACTCCGCGCCGACTTCGTAGCTTCGTTGATGAATGCACGGGCCAATCGCGGCTTCTATGTCGCGTGCGCCGTGTTCGCGCATCAGTGAGACGCAATTCTCCAATACGCCGCCAAGCGCGCCCTTCCAGCCCGCATGCGCCGCGCCGATCACGCCAACTGTAGCGTCCGCGAGCAGCACCGGTGCGCAATCGGCGGTGAGCACCGAGAGCGCGAGCCCGCGCGTCGTCGTCACCAGGGCGTCGGCGTGGGGGCGTTCACCGGTCCATAGCGCGTCAACGAAGACCGCGTCCGGCGAATGCACCTGATGCGCGCCGATCAGAAGCGGAGGCGCAACGCTGAATGCAGCGGCTATGCGGCGGCGATTCTCGGCGACCGCTTCGGGATCATCGCCGGAACCCGTGCCTGCGTTGAGGCTCGCATAGATTCCAGTCGAGACGCCGCCCCCGCGGCCGAAGAAAGCGTGACGCACGCCAGCGAGCGTAGCGGCGGTCCAAGCCGGTGGCGCGCTCAGAATCCCGCAGGCGGGGGCAGGTTGGGGCTGGAGAGGCATATGACCTTGAACAATGCGCCCATTTCGTCGGCATGCGTCAAGCGGCGAAGCTGACGCGCCACCATCGGCGCGTGCTGGGGATTGGCGCGCGTCAGCATGTCGGCGCGCACGCCAATGCCGAGGCCGTTTAAGAACCGCGCCTGGGTGATTGGCCCGGCGACGCTCAAACCAGCCTCGCGCGCCAGATGGGCGACGCGCGCGAAATCGACATGGGCGGTAAGATCGGCTTCCCCGGGCTTTTCAAGCGGGTCGACTTTGGTGTGCCGCTGCAACGCCTGCAGCGTATCGGCGCCCTCGGGCGCGAGATAGCCGTAATCGATGAACAACACACGCCCGGGCGCTGCGTGGAGCCGCTGCTCGATCTCGTACATGAGAGCTTCAAGGCTCGGCGCTACCTCGCGCACTGCGCCGGGGCGCACTTCGTCCTCGGGGGCTGGAAGCGCAGCGCTGAGGCCGAACACCAATTGGTCGGCCTCATCGAGGCCAACCAGCTTCTCGCGCCATTCTTCGACGCCGCGTACGAATTGACGGATCGGCAGGCAATCGAGGAATTCGTTGGCGACGATCAAAGACGGTCCTGGCGGGGCGTCCTCAAGCCGGAGCGCCCATTCAGCCTCTGGAACCCGTTTCGCTTGCTCTTCACGCAACGGCGCGCTCATTTCCACCAGCACGATGTTGGCGGCGTCGTGAAATCCCTCGATGCGATCCGTCGCGCGCAGAGCATCCTGCATCAGCACGCCACGGCCAGGGCCAAGTTCAATGAGGTTCAGCGCCGGCTTGCCGAGCACATCCCATTCGTGCGCGCACCAGAGCCCGATCAGCTCGCCGAACATCTGGCTCGATTCCGGCGCGGTGAGAAAATCGGCGCCGCTTCCGCCCAGCGATGGCCGCGTCGCGTAATAGCCGTGCGCGGGATCGTATAGGCACGCCGCCATATGGTCCGCGACCGTCATCGGCCCGTTCTGTTTGATGTGCTCGATGAGTTGGTTCTTGAGGCTCACGCCGCCGCCGGCTTTGGTGCAGCGAGCGCGCGCAGTATCAGCCAGGCGCCGGCGAGCAGCATGGGGATGCACAGGAGCATACCCATGGTGATCGAGCCCTTCAGCGCTTCCGGCATGTGCTCGTCGGGATTGCGCACGAATTCCAGAACGAAACGGAAAACGCCGTAGCAAACCAGGAACAAGCCCACGTTGAGGCCTGGCCGCCGCAGCGAGCCGAAACGCAAACTGGCGACGTTGATGATCGCAAACAACACGAGTCCTTCAAGCGCCGCTTCGTACAATTGGCTCGGATGGCGTGGTTCGGGTCCTGCTGGGCAATAGCCGCCATTCAGACGCAGTAGCGTTTCATTGCAGAACACGACGCCCCAGGGCGCGTCGGTCGGTCGGCCCCAGAGTTCGCCATTGATGAAATTGGCGATGCGTCCGAAGAACAGCCCGACCGGCGCCGCCGCAGCGGCGAGATCGCCCAGCCCAAGCAAGCTCACGCTGGTCGTTGCGTCCTTCTGCGCTTTTTCCGCTTCGTTCTTCTTCACCCAGCCGATGCGCGGGAATTCGACAAACCCGTCCTTGCCTTTTTCCGGGGCTTGGGGAAGGGCGGTCTTCTTCAGCAGCTGCACGTACAATTGCGGATCGTGGCGCGGCTTGCTCGCAAACCACAGCGCCGCCAGCGTCACCCCGATCAAGCCGCCGTGAAAACTCATGCCGCCCTGCCAGATCTGAAAAATCTCCAGCGGATTTCTCCAGATCATGTCGGTCTTGTAGAAGAGGACGTAACCGAGCCGGCCGCCGAGGATGACGCCGAGCGTGGCGTAGAAGAGGAAATCATCGGTCTGGCCGGCCGTCATCGACGGCTTGGCCGGCGCCCAGAGCCGCTCGCGGTTGATCAGCCACACCATCCAGCGCCAACCCAGCACCAGGCCGGCGATGTAAGCGAGCGCATACCAGCGCAGATGAAACGGCCCGAAACCGAAAATAGCGGGAATGGTCAGGGCGGAAGGGTCGATATTTGGGAAATTGATTGCTGCTTCGATCACGGGCGCCCTCGGATAAAGCTCTTTGGCCGCATTGTGCGCCCACGGGCGGGGTTTTAGGTAGCGGGTGAGGTTCGGTCCACATGCAAACGCAAAGCACGGTGTTCGACGATCTGGCAAAATTGCTCACCGGGGCCATGGGCATGGCCCAGGGCGCGGGCGATGAAGCCAAAAGCTTCATGCGCGCCCAGGCCGACCGCTTCGTCGCCGAAATGGATCTGGTGTCCCGCGACGATTTCGAAGCGGTGAAGGAACTTGCCGCCGCCGCCCGCGCCGAGGCCGATGCGCTCAAGGCGCGCGTGGAGGCGCTGGAGGCGAAGCTGGCGCAGGGCTGAATGGCAGAAGGAGCCGACGGGAGCGCCGGCTTCCAGCCGGCATCTTTTTGTTGCTTCCGGCCTATGAACAAAAAAGAGCCGGCAAGATGCCGGCGCTCCGTTTGAGCAATAACCCCTCAGTAACACTTCGCGCGCTCTTCTATTCAGCGAGGGTCGATTCGAGCGCGCGACTGCAAGCGCGCCCCAAGTGAAGGTTATTCACCGCGCGGGGGCGCGGGGTGCTGGGCGCGTGAGGGGAGGCTCATGGATCTTTATCTCGACGACGAAGCCGAAATCGCCGGCGATCCGCTGGATACGGTTGAGGCGATCATTTCGCAGGACGACCGCTTCCAGCATGAGCGCGCCGAGGACGGCGATCTGCATTTCAGCTTCAAGTGCGCCTGGGGCGAAACTATCGGCTATTTCAGCTTCCGCCAGGAATTGCCGGCGCTGTTGTTTACGCTAGGTCTCGATATCCAGGCGCCGAAATCGCGGCGCAGCGAAACCATTCGCCTGGCCGCGCGCATCAACGAAAATCTCTGGCTCGGCCATTTCGACGTCTGGTCCGATGACGGCACGATCATTTTCCGCCACGCCATGCCCATGATCGGGCGCGAGGAAATTTCCGTCGGCGAGGTGCAGGCCATGCTGGCGGCCGCGCTCGACGCGGCCGAGCGCTTCCAGCCGGCGTTTCACTTCGTCATACTCGGCGGCATGAACGCTGAGAACGCGGCCGCCGCGGCCTTGTTTGAAACTATTGGAGAGGCGTGAGCGGACTTGATGCTCCTTCGGTCGCCTTGGTTGGCGCGGGCGCCATGGGCGGCGCCTTGGTGCGCGGCTGGTGCGAAGCGGTGCGCAGGGGCGGGGGGCTAACGCTCACCGTCGTCGAGCCCAATTTCGATCCCGAATTGCAGTGCGAATTGGAAAATGTAGGCGCCGTCCTCAATCCGCCGGATGCCGGTCCGGTCGATGTACTTGTGCTCGCGGTCAAGCCGCAGGCGTTTGCCGAAGCCGCCGCGGCGGCGCGCCGTTTTGTTGGCGAAAACACCTGCATCCTCTCGATCATGGCCGGCGTGCAAATGGAGAAACTCGCCCGCGCACTCGGCTCGGAGCGGGTCGTGCGCGCGATGCCCAACCTGCCGGCGCGCATCGGCCGCGGCATCACGGCTTATGTCGCTTCGCCCGCCTGCAGCGATGACGATAAGCGCTTGATTGAACAATTGCTGGCGCCGCTGGGGGATGTCGAACCGCTGGCGGCAGAGCGGTTGATGGACGCCGTCACGGCGGTTTCTGGTTCGGGGCCGGCCTACGTTTTCCTGCTTGCGGAAGTGCTCGCGGTCGCCGCCGAACAGGAAGGTTTGGACCGTGAAGCGGCGATGCGCCTGGCCTCGCGCACCGTGGCCGGCGCCGGCGCGCTGATGCTGGAGACTGCCGACAGCCCAAGCACCCTGCGTAAGCAAGTCATGTCGCCCGGCGGCACCACGGAAGCTGCGCTTGATATCCTCGCCGCCGCCGATGGCCTCGGCCCGTTGCTGCGCCGCGCCGTCGCCGCCGCCGCGCAGCGGTCGCGCGACTTGGGGAAGGGGTAGCACGGACACCGGCGCCCTCGTTGGCGCTTATGCTTGCAAGTATGGAGCGCGGCGCTCCGCGCCGCATGCGCGGCGGAGCCGCGCGCTCCAACCTGGATAAACTCGGGCAAGCCGGCGAGGGCGCCGGCGGTCCATGTTTACGGGGCACGCTTCACCCGCCGAACCGCCGCTTCAGCATTTGCCAACACGCGCGCAGCGCCTGCGCTTCACCACCCTGCGGACGCGCGGGTTTTTCTCTCGGCGCCCAGGCGAAAATGTCGAAATGCGCCCAAGCCGGGGTCGTCACGAAGCGGCGCAGGAACAACGCGGCGTAGATCGAGCCGGCGAAGCCGCCGTCGCCGGCGTTTTTGAGATCGGCGATCGGGGAATCCATGTCGCTGTCGTAGGCGTCCCATAATGGCATGCGCCAAATCGGATCGCCGGCTTCGATTGCGGCGGCGGCGAGGTCTGTGGCGAGGGTTTCGTCATTGGCGTAAAACGGCGGCAGATCCGGTCCCAACGCGGTGCGCGCAGCCCCGGTCAGGGTGGCGAAATCGATCAGCATTTGGGGGTTGTCCTCGCACGCCCGCGCCAATGCGTCGGCGAGAATAAGGCGGCCCTCGGCGTCGGTGTTGTCGACTTCGACGGTCAGCCCCTTGCGGCTGGTGAGCACATCGCCGGGACGAAACGCGTCCCCGGCGATGGCGTTTTCCGCCACCGGGAGGAATAGGTCGAGGCGCACTTTGAGCTTTGCGCTCATCACAAGTTGCGCCAGCGCCAAAGCGTGCGCGGCGCCGCCCATGTCCTTCTTCATGATGCGCATGCCCGACGCCGGCTTGATGTCGAGCCCGCCGGAATCGAAGGTCACGCCTTTGCCAACCAGCGCCACGCGCGGGTGTGCGGGGTCGCCCCAACCGAGGTGCAGCAGCCGCGGCTGTTGCTTGGCGGCGCGCCCAACCGCGTGGATCAGCGGATAATTCTGCTCCAGCAATTCTTCGCCGACGATGGCGCGGAACTCGGCGCCGAAATCGGCCGCGACGCGCTCAGCGCTCGCGTGCAGCGCTTCAGGCCCCATGTCATTGGCCGGCGTGTTGACGAGATCGCGGACGAGGCTGGTCGCAGCGACGATCCGCGCCGCCTCCGCGATATCGGCGCCCTCTGGAGCGGCCAGGAGCGGTGGCGGGCGTTTGCGCTTCTTGTACCGGTCGAACCCATAGGCGCCCAAGCCCCAGGCGATTGCGATGAGAGTGGCCGAAAATTCGCGCGGCGCCGAGGCGATGCGGTAATCGCCCGTCGGCAGGTGCTGGGAGAGCACGCCCATGACGATGGCGTTGGCCTTGTCGCCGACGCCAAACAGGACACGCTCAATGCTGCCATCGGTCGCCGGCACGAGCAGGATGCGCGCGTTCTGGGCCTGAAAATCGTGCGCCGCGGCGAGCCGGCGCAGGGTCTCGGAATGCCGCTCGATCCAATCCGGCCAGTCGCGCGAGCGAATGGCGTGGATGGGGACAGCAGCTTCGTCTTCGTTCAAAAACGGGAGGCTCATGGCGCTTCCTAACCGTTTCGCGGCGCATGCGCCATTAGCGCTTTGTTGAGCTTCGGCGCGGCATGGTTAGCGACCTGTTAGGATTCGCTCCATGGTCGCTTCCCGCCTCCCCATCGCCTTGCTGGCGCTCGCCGGTCTTGGCGCCTGCGCAACCATTGGCGGTGCGCAGCAAAACGCGGTGACAGACGGGGGAAACGCAGTTTCGCATGCGTCGCGTCCGGTCGATCGCCAGGCGCGCCAGCGCATCGTTCGCTCCGATCTGTTGACGCAAATGGCGTTTTGGGCGGGCGAGTATCAGACCTTTCCCAACGACCTCGAAGCCGCGCAGCGCTTCTCCGATGCGCTACGTCGTGGCGGTCGCGCCGACCGCGCTGGCGAGATTGCCGGCGAGGCGCTGGGGCGTTTCCCAGATGACAAGGAACTGACGCTGACCTACGGCCTGGCGCAGCTCACCGCCGGGCGCCCGCAAGAGGCGCTGCGGCCGCTGGCGCTCGCCGCGCAGGGCGATGCCCAGAACTGGCGCGCGCGTTCGGCGCTCGGGGCGGCGCTCGATCAGATTGGGCGCTTCCAGCAGGCACGCCAGGCCTATGATGAGGCGCTGGCGATCGTTCCTGACAACGCCCGTGTGCTGACCAATCTCGGGGTCTCGCACCTGATGGCGGGCGAGGCGGTGGAGGCTGAGGCGGTCTTGCGCCGGGCATTGGCGCAGCCCGACGCCCCCCCCGAGGCGCGGCAAAACCTCGCCGTATCGATTGCGCTCCAGGGCCGGTTTGACGAGGCTGAGCAGATCGAAACCCTGGAGCTGCCCCCCGCCGAGGCGGCCGCGAATATGACTTATCTGCGCGGTTTGCTCTCCGACCAGCGCCGTTGGGACGATCTAGGCCGGCCGGGGTAGGGGCGCGCCTGGCATGATGTCTGGGGCAAGGCCATGACGGCGCCTAGTTTGGGGTGCTAAAGGGCCTCTGAAGAGGTTCCCCATGTCGGCCGACAACGACGCCAAGCCAGAAGCCCCCCGCTCACAAAATTCCTGGAACGCCCGTTTCAGCATCGACGAAGCGCGCGCCCGCCTGCGCGAGGCAGTGGCAAAATCGGAATCCATCTTGTCGCGGGCGTGGGGCCTGGTATCGAGCCCCAAGGCCGAGTGGGAGCAGATCCGCGCCGAAGACACCACGATCGCCAACATCCTCATCGGCTACGTGGCGCCGCTGGCGGCGATCCCGCCGGTCGCCGATCTGATTGGTTCGTATTTGTGGGGCGGGGCGTCTCTGGTCGAGTTTGGCGGACGCTTGGTGGGAGCGATCGTCGCCTGGGTCGTCGGCGTCGCCATGGTCTATCTGCTCGGGATCGTCATCAACGCCACCGCGGAGAATTTCGATTCCATGCGCGACGAACTCGCTGCGCAGAAAATCGCCGCTTATTCGCTGACGCCGTTTTTCATCTCGACGCTGTTGTTGCTGTGGCCGCCGCTGCTGTTCATCCCGGTGTTGGCGTTGGGGCTGATGGTGTTCTTGATCTATCGCGGACTGCCCATACTCATGCACACGCGTGAGGATCGCGCGCTGTCCTACACCGCGACGATCACGGTGGCGGCGATCGTCACCTTCGCGATCCAGATGTCGGTCGCGGGCTGTATGACGTGAGCGGCGCGCCAGTGTTCAAACACCAGTTTGTCACCGCTTTTGCTTTGCTGCTGTCGGCATGCGCGCAAGCGCAAACCGCACCTGCTCCGGTGTTGGAGCATTTCGGCGTTGCTTCGGTGGCGGAGGGCGCGGCGGTTTTATCGGTCGAGGATGAATTCACCGCCGTGCTCACGCCCGCTGATCTTTCCATTCGTGCGCGCCGCGTCGGCGCGACCATGGCGGAACTAAAGGCGGTCTACGCCGGGGCGCCGCGGTCTTGGAGCGAGGCCGAGCGTTCTCGGCTTGAGTCGATGTTCGCGCGCCGCGCGGGCCAGCTTGCGCGTTTGGCGCATTTGCTTCCCCCGCGCGTGCTGCTGATGAAAAGCTCTGGGGCCGCCGACACCGCGCTGCCGCACACGCGCGGCGCGATGATCAATATGGGGCCTACTTTGCCGGCGGATGACACCGCTCTCGACAGCTTGTTCTTCCACGAACTCTTCCACGTGCTGTCGCGCCACAATAGCGCCCGCCACGATGAGATGTACGCGCTGGTCGGGTTCGAGCCGTGCCCGCTGCTCCTTCTGGACGAAGTGCGCGCGCGCACCATCACCAATCCCGACGCGCCGCTGCTGTTGCACGCCGCTCCGCTCGGCGCCGGCGGGCGCATGATCGCGCCGGTGCTGTTCGCGGAGCCCGCGCTCTACGATGCCGCCCATCCTGGCTTCGCCGATTACTTCGATCTGCGCTTTCTGGCGTTCGAGCGAACCGCGGCTGGTTGCGCGCCGGTCATGGCCGACGGCGCGCCGCTCTCGATAGCGCCCCAAGAAGCGATGGCCGCACTCTACGCCGCCGCCGGACGCAACACCGATTACGTCCTGCACCCAGAAGAATTGCTGGCCGACAATTTTGCGCAGCTAATGATGGGCCGCACCGACGCGCCCAACCCAGAAGTGCAGGCGCGGCTGGCGACGTGGCTGGGGCTGGGCGAATAATACGAAAGCCGGCTGGAAGCCGGCGCTCCGGCCGCGCTTTGTCTTGCAAGAGCTAGCTCGAACGGAGCGCCGGCTTCCAGCCGGCTTTCGATGTTTGCTTTCGACGGAAAAGCCTAAGCTTCCGCCATCATGCCGCGCGCGGCGGCTTGGCGTTTCATCGCGTTCTGCAGTTTCTCGAAGGCGCGCACTTCGATTTGGCGCACGCGCTCGCGGGAGACGCCGTATTCCTTGGAAAGATCCTCCAGGGTCGCCGGTTCGTCGCGTAATCGGCGTTCCTTGATGATATGGCGCTCGCGTTCGTTGAGGTCGCTCATCGCCGCTTGCAGCAATTCCATGCGCTGATTGTATTCCTCGCTGTCGGCGAGGCGGGTTTCCTGGGTGCCCTCGGTCTTGTCGTCAGCGAGCCAATCCATCCACTCGCTTTCGCCCTCGCCGCCAGCGCCGCCGATCGGTGCATTGAGGCTGGCGTCGCCGCCGCCGGAGAGACGGCGGTTCATGGAGATGACCTCGTCATCGGTCACCGCCAGCTTGTGGGCGATGGATTGTACTTGCTCGGGCTTGAGGTCGCCTTCTTCGAGCGCGGCCATTTCGCCCTTGAGTCGGCGCAGATTGAAGAACAATTTCTTCTGCGCCGCCGTGGTGCCCATTTTCACCAGCGACCAGGAGCGCAAAATATACTCCTGGATCGAGGCGCGGATCCACCACATCGCGTAGGTGGCCAAACGAAATCCCTTGTCGGGATCGAATTTCTTCACCGCCTGCATGAGGCCGACATTGCCCTCGGAGATCACTTCCCCGATCGGCAGGCCGTAGCCGCGGTACCCCATCGCGATCTTGGCGACGAGACGCAAATGAGAGGTGACCAATTGGTGCGCGGCGCGGGTATCGCCACGCTCTTGCCAGCTCTTGGCCAACATGAATTCCTGCTGCTTTTCGAGCATCGGGAATTTGCGGATTTCCGAAAGATAACGCTGCAGGCCCTGTTCGGGAGAGAGCGCAAGTGTGAGCGCGGTGGACGCCATTCGTGTTCCCCTCAAGAGGCCGCTCGCGTACCCAGGACGTCCTTCATACGAACGAACGACCTGGGCGGTTTCGTGAGCGCCAGGGGACTATATAGGGGCGCTGTAAAGCCGGCGCCCGTCATCCCGCCTCATTACGGAACATACCACGAACAACAATTATCGGCAACCGAAACGATCTCCGTATCTTGTGCGGCGTTTCCGCAACAAGTGGCGAACCACACGCCACTAATAGGGGAAATCGGGATTGACGTCGGACCGGGCTGGGTATGTTCACGGAAACGACATCGCATTTTCCTGTCGCACTTCTTCAAACGGGCGGAGCATCATGAGCATCAAAAATCTACGGGCCAAGTTCATTGGTGCGGGCGCGTTCGCCATGTTGGCGGCAAGCGGGGCGCTAGCCCCGGCGGCGTTTGCGCAGGAGAATGATTCCGAGATCGATACGGTCATCGTAGTCGCGCAGCGCCGCAGCGAAAACCTCCAGGACGTGCCGATCGCGGCCACAGCGGTGAATGCGGAGCGCGTGGCTGAACTTCTGAGCGGCGGTGGCGACGTCCTCGCGCTCGCCGGACGCGCGCCGGGCCTCAACGTTGAATCCTCGAACGGCCGGGTCGCCCCGCGCTTCTACATTCGCGGCCTCGGCAATACCGATTTCGATTTGGCCGCCTCGCAACCGGTGTCGGTAGTGATCGACGACGTGGTGCAGGAAAACGTGGCGCTGAAATCGTTCCCGATCTTCGACGTTCAACAAGTCGAAGTGCTGCGCGGTCCCCAAGGGACGCTCTACGGGCGCAACACGCCTGCGGGTATTGTGCACTTCCGCTCGGTGCGTCCGAGCCAGGAATTCGACGCTAACGTCAACGCCAGCTATGGCAGCTTCGGAACAGCGGTTCTCGACGGCGCTGTTGGCGGCGCGTTGGCCGACAACGTCTCCGCGCGCGGCTCGTTGAGCTTCCGCCGTCGCGACGATTGGGTCGATAACGCGTTCAACAACACGGAACTAGGCGGCTACGAGGATCTGGCTGGGCGTGTGCAAGTTTTGATCGAGCCGAGCGACGCGTTCAGCGCGCTGCTGAATCTCCACGGCCGCAGCTATGAGGGCACTTCGACGCTGTTCCGCGCCAATATTCTCAGCACCGGCTCGAACGATCTCAACGGCAATTTTGACCGCGAGAAGGTCTGGTACGACGGCGGCGGCGGCAATGAGCAGGCTTATGACCAGATCGGCGGTTCGGCCACGCTGACATTCGATATCGGCGATCTCACGCTGACTTCCATCAGCGCCTACGAAACCCTGGATGGCCGCTCGCGCGGCGACATCGATGGCGGCGCCTGCGCGCCAACGGGCTCGCCGATCCCTGCCGGCCTCACGTCGGGCGTCACCGATTGCTTCTTCCCGTTCACCGGCCCTGACGCGGTGACCTATCCCGGCTTCATCCCGTTTGCGTCCGACACCCAGGACTCGATCGACGATCTAACGCAATTTACCCAGGAAATCCGCATCGCCAGCGGCGAGGGCGCATTCAACTGGCAGGCGGGCGTGTTTTATTTCGACTCGGACCTTACCGTAAGCACTGTCGGTGTCGGTTTCCCGCCGCTGGCCACGCTCAACCACACCAACACATCGTGGGCGGTGTTCGGCCAGGTTGGATACGAATTATCCGACCAACTGAGCGTATCCGCCGGCGTGCGCTACACCGATGACGAGAAGGATCTCCGCGGCGTGGTCACGCCGGGGCCGGTGTCGGTCAGCGTTTCTGACGAAGAGGTCAGCTGGGATCTGAGCGCGGTATACGAATTGAGCGATGACGCCAACCTTTACGCTCGCATCGCCAACGGCTTCCGCGCGCCGACCATCCAAGGTCGAGACGTAGCGTTCTTCAACCCGCCATCGGTGGCGACTTCGGAAACCATCCAATCCTATGAAGCCGGCTTCAAATCCGATCTGCTCGGCCGCCGCGCGCGCTTGAATGGCGCGGTATTCTATTATGAGATCACCGATCAGCAATTCTCGGCCATCGGCGGGCTCGGCAATTTCAACCAGCTGATCAACGCCGACAAGGGCGAGGGCTACGGCTTTGAACTCGAAGGCGAGTTGGCGGTCTCGGAAAATCTGACGCTAACCGCAGCCTACAGCTACAATCACACCGAGATCAAAGACTCGGCACTGGCTGTCGCGGCTTGCGGATCGGGCCAGTGCACTCCGCTCGATCCGGCAGCGCCGGGCGGCAACGTCTTCATCGACGGCAATCCGTTCCCGCAGGCGCCCGAATACATCTTCGACTTCACCGCGCGCTACGAGCATCCGATGTCAAGTGGGGCGACCTTGTTCGCCGCCACCGATTGGACCATGCGCGGCGGCTTCAACATCTTCCTCTACGATGCGGTTGAGTATCAGACCGATATGCAGTTCGAAGGCGGCCTGCGCGCCGGCTATCGCAGCGCAGATGATCGCTGGGAAGTCGCCGCCTTCGCCCGCAACATCACCGATGAAGAAAACATAATCGGCGGCATCGATTTCAACAACAACACCGCCTTCGTAAACGAACCGCGCGTGATCGGCGTGTCGCTGAGCGCAAGTTTGAACTGAGGCGCATCTCGGACCGCCGGCGTCCCGGCTTACTGTGTTTGCTACCGCTAGTGTCGCGGAGAGTTTGCAACACCGTATGCCGGCGGGGACGCCGGCGGTCCAAGAAAATTGCGCCTACAAGCCCCGCAGCGCCGCCAACAGCGCCGCCATATCCACAGGCATCGCGCTTTCGAAGCGCAAGTTCGCGCCGGTGACCGGGTGGGTGAACCCTAGCACGCCAGCGTGCAGTGCTTGGCGCGGGAACGCTTCCACCACCGCAGCAACATCGGCGGCACGGGCCCCATCCGCCTTGAACGCGCGCTGTTTGCCGTAGAGCGGATCGCCGATGAGCGGGCAGCCCAGGTGCGCCATGTGGGCGCGGATCTGGTGGGTGCGGCCGGTGTGCAGGCGGCACTCCAGCAGTGCCGCCGCCGCGCGTCCCGCGCTCGCGCCAACCTGCTGGCCGAAGCTTTCGACGGTCCAATAATCGGTGATCGCGTTCTTGCCGGCATTCGTCTCAGCATTGCGTGCGACGACATATTTGCGCCGATCCTCGTTCGAGCGCACCAGCACGTTTTCTATCCGCGCGCTGCGCTCCTTCGGCGCTCCGCGCGCGACCGCGTAATACACGCGCTCGAGATCGTGTTTAACGAACAGCCTGGCCAAGCCATGATGAGCCGCATCGTGCTTGGCGACGACGACAAGCCCAGTGGTGTCTTTATCGATGCGGTGGACGATGCCGGGGCGCGCCACGCCGCCAATGCCGGAGAGGCTGTCGCCGCAATGGGCTAGCAACGCATTCACCAGCGTGCCGCTCATTGAGCCGGGCGCGGGATGCACGGCCATGCCGGCGACCTTATCGACGACAACGAGGTGCTCGTCTTCGAACACGATGCTGAGGGGGATGGCCTCCGGCAGCGGCGCAGCGGGTTCAGGCGGGGGCAAAGTGAGTTCGTAGCGCGCGCCTGGACGGGGCTTGTCCTTGGCGTGCGTCACCGCTGCGCCGTCGGCGCTCAACTTGCCTTGGCCGATCAGCCCCTGGATGCGCGCGCGCGACAGATCGGGCCACAGCCGCGCCAGCCAAAGATCGACGCGCTCGCCAGCGTCAGTGGGCGCAATGGCGGCGCGGCTCGCGCCTTCCTCCGTTCCTGCGCGCTTTTCATCCATGCGGGGCGGAGTGGGGCGAAACGCGCGCCAACGCAAGCGCGCGCGTCGTCTCCAATCGTTTAGTTAGCGCAGGAATTGCTCCGCGAAATCCGCTCCGGCTCGGCGCACGTCACCCATTGGTTGGCGGCCTGGACGAAGGCGTCACGCGACCAGCCGCGCGTTCGCGCCATGGCCACCAGTTCGCGCGCACCGTCGCGGCTCAATCCCTCCGGAACCAGCACAATGGCGAAGTGGTTGGACTGCGAGGTCCGAAATACTTGCACCGTCGCGCCTCCCTCGCGCGCCGCTGCGCTCAAGCGGCGATAATCGGCGACCACGCCGCGCTGGCCGTCGTATGTGGCCGGGTCATCGACGGCATAGGATGCGAGCACGGCATAATAGCCGCCATCGGCGGCTGCTGCCGCACTCGGCGCTGGCGCCACGCCGTCTTGCGCTTCGCCCGCCGGCGCGCGGCGCTGACGCGCGCGTTCGATGACCTCGGGAAGTTGGATACGCTCGGCGCTGCGGAATTCCCGGTTCGATTGCGCCGGCGCTTGCGACAGGATCGGCGGGGCCGCCGAGGGTTGATCATCGGCGGGACCTGCGCCCGATCCGCTGCCGCTGGCTGCGCTCACCGGGGATGGCTCAACTGAGGCGATCGCCGTGCCGGCGCACGCACCGGAATCGATGGTGCCCTTAACGCCGGCCATGATGTCTTGGTATTTGGACAAGAGCGCTTGCGTGTTCTCGCGGTCGGCGCGGTCTTCGGCAGTGAGCAGCAGGCGCGATGAGCTTTCCAGTCGCTGCAATTGTTCCAGCGCGAACTGCGCCATTTCCGCGAGATCCGCGTCGCAAGTCGTGCGCGCGGTGGCGACAGTCTCGGTGAACAGGCCGATCAGCGTGTGGCGCGCCTGCAGCCCTTCGCTGCGCTCGGACGCCAGCCCCAGCACGCCGGTAATGGCGAGGCCCACAAGGGCGATGACGACTTGTAACAGCCGGCTCATGATGTAACCCTCCTAGTTTTCTGAAATTTGAGAATGCGAGTGAAAATGCGCTCGATACGGTCTTCAGCGTCGATCTGCAGGTGTTCGCGCAACAACGGCTCGCGGCTGTCGCCGTAAAAGATGAGCGAACCGCCGCGTTGTTCGTCGGGGAGATGGAAGGATGCTTCCTTGAACGCCGCCTGGATTTTGGCCCATTCAATGGCGTGGTTGTAGGTTTTGCTGGTTCCGAGGTTTGGCGGGTCGATCAGCACGGTGCGTGTCACGAGTGCAGAGCCGAGGATGATGCCGATCTCCTGAAGCGTACCGGCACGGGAGGAGGGCAACATGACGATGAGCGTCGCGTGTTTGAGCAGCAGAGCAATCGCCGCCCGCCAGGCATCGTCGCCAACTTGAATGCGTCCGGCGCCGATGTGCTCCAGCGGCGCGCCAAGCGCGATCAGCGGCCCGATCGGACGTGTGGCGCGTTCAATCTGCGCTTCGAGCTCTATGCGTTCGGCCTGCATGCCGATGCCGACATTGGCGCCAATCACGTTGGTGGAGGCGAATGGGCGCAGATAAAGCGAATAGGGCGCTGGTTTTTCCCCGCGTTGGAGAGCGGCGAATACCGAATTGGCGTAAAGGTCGCGCGCCCGTTGTCCGTAGAGTTCGCCCAGTTCGCTCAGCACGGTCAGCCCAAGCGCTGCAACGAGCACGGCGATCATAACGACAAACGTCCGGTTGGCCCCGATCTCGGCCACGCCGCTCATCCAGCTGGGTACGCCTACGAAGCTCGCGCCAAGCCAAGCCGCGGCGCCCGCGTAAGCGGCTATTTCCAAGGCGCGTGCAGCGCCTGCATCGCGCGTTCTTGAAACGATCTTTTTCAGAAGCGTCATTCCCACACCGCCTCGCAATCTTGATTAGACCTCAGCGCGCTCTGCGTCGAGCTGAAATCCAAGCTCAGATTGCTTGCGCGCTTCGTGCGCCGCCGCCTAATGCTCGCGTTTGGAGAAACTCAGATGTCCGAATCGAAGTTGACGCGCCGGGGTGCGCTTGCGTCGCTGGCGACAGGCGCGGCGGCGGCCTGCGCGCGCGATGTCGCCACGCCGCCTTACGAGGGGGAAGTTGCTTTCAGGCACGGCGTGGCCTCGGGCGATCCAACACATGACAGGGTGGTCATATGGACGCGCGCGACGCCGGTAAATGACGGTCCGGTTCCAGTCCGCTGGATCGTGGCGCGCAACCGCGAACTCACCGATGTGGTGAAAACGGGCATCGTCGTCACCAATTCGGCGCGCGACTACACTTTGAAAGTCGATGTTCTCGAACTACGCAGCGGTGCGCCGTATTTTTACGGTTTCCGCGCCGGCGCTGCTGAAAGCGCCATCGGCAAGACTCGAACGCTGCCCCGCGGCGCCACCGAACGGCTGGTGTTTGCCGCGGTTTCCTGCGCTTCCTATGCGCACGGCTATTTCAACGCCTATGACGCGCTGGCGAAACGCGACGATGTGGATGTCGTGATCCACCTGGGCGACTACATCTATGAATACGGCCTCTCCGGCTATGGCGGCGAGGTTGCGGTGCAATTGGGCCGCATCCCTGCGCCGGAAGTGGAGCTGAAAACGCTAGCCGACTACCGCCAGCGCCATGCGCAGTACAAGACCGAAGCGCCGCTGCAAGCGGCGCATGCGGCGTTTCCCTGGATCGTGGCTTGGGACGATCACGAAATCGCCAACGATTGTTGGACGGGAGGCGCTGAAAACCACCAGCGCGACGAAGGCGATTGGGCGGCGCGGAAACACGCCGCGCTGCAGGCCTATTACGAATGGATGCCGATTCGCGATCCGTCGCCGGGAAGAGCCTTTGAAGCAATCAACCGCAGCTTTCAGTTTGGCGATTTGGCGACCTTGGTGATGCTTGAGACCAGATTGCTCGCCCGCACCCAGCCCTTGGACTACGCGCGCGATCTGCCGATCCAAATGCAGCGCTGGGATTTTTCCAACCCGGCGGCGCCCGTCGCGCTCCGTGTTGGCGAAGCCGATCGCGCTGGCCAGCGTTTGCTGCCTGCGATCTATGAGGCGGTCAACGAAGAAATGCGCCCGGTGCTGGATTGGCGGCGCGCGCAAGGCTTGGTTGGTCGCACCGCAAACTTGCCGGCGGGTTTCACCCTGGCGCCGGACGTGGCTCGCCTTCGCGAAACTTTGGGCGCGCCCGAACGGGCATTGCTTGGCGCGGCGCAGGAGCAATGGCTCGCTGACGAATTGGCCAACTCAAGCAAGGACGGCGTTGTCTGGCGGGTCATCGGCAACCAGGTGCTGATGGCCGCCGTGGACGCCCCCGATCTCTCGCGCACGCCGGCGCAATTGTCTGCTGCGTTGGAGCGCTTGCGGCCTGGAATTACGCAATTGCTGAAACTCACGCGCTTTGCTTTTCCCATGAGCGCCGACGGTTGGGACGGTTACCCAGGTTCGCGCGCGCGCGTATTGGAGGCCATGCGCGCGGCGGGCGGCGCCACGATTGTGTTGAGCGGCGATTCCCACATCGCCTGGGCCAACGAACTCAATGACGGCCGCGGCCGCGTCAGCGTCGAACTCGGCGCAACCTCGATCACCTCGCCAAGCGACGCCTCGTATTTCCAATCGGCTGGAATCGATTTCGCGGGCGGCGTGCGCGCGCGCAACCCACACGTCAAATGGATGGATGCCGCGCGTCACGGTTATCTCCTGTTGACCTTGAGCAGGGAGCAGGCGAACGCGGAATTCTTCGCAGTCTCCACCATCTCCGAACCGGCCTACGAAACCTCGCGCGTCGCTGCATTCGCCATCGCCGCCGAGAGCGGCGGTCCGCTTACGCCGCTTTGACGTCCTGCTCCGCCATGATGGCGGCGGGCTTGTCGCAAGCATCGGTCTGCATGTGGATGGCGCGCATCAGCATGGAGTGTACGAAGTGGCTCGCAGCGTTAGTGTCGCGTCCGGAATGATGTGCGTAGGAGCGCAACGCTTCCGCGAGAGAGAGGAATTGCTCTGCGTTCATTTGGCGATGGTACCTCGGAATCCGCGACAGCAATATGACTTCAAGTCTACTGGCGCTACCTTAACTTCCGTCATCCCGGGCTTGCTGAGCAAGACCCGGGACCTAGGGGCAAACGCACAGCTCTACGGTCCACTGGGTCCCGGATCGCGCTCCGCGCGTCCGGGATGACGGGTCTGTGTTTCTCGAATTGGCCATTGCCTCCTAGCTTTTCTCCGCCCCCAACCGATTGACGCCGCCGCCGCCGCGCATGAAGGCGTTCAATTCCGGCGAGGGCTTTTCACTGAGCCATTCCTCGGCGAATTGTCCGAATACCGGCGCGTACTTGAAGCCGTGGCCCGAGCAGGGGGAAAACGCCAGCACGCGCGGGTGCAGCGCGCTCGGCGCGATCAGGAAATTCTCGTCCGGCGTCACCGTATAGAGACAACGCACCATGCGCACCGGCTTGGGCTGGTGAGTGGGCAGCAAATTGGCGGCGTGCTCTGTGAGCAGCTTCTCATCCTCCGCATCCGGTTCGCGTACGTTGTCGGCCTCGGTCGCGCCGCCGATGGCGTGGAAGCCGAATTTGTACAATCCACGCGACGCCGGCATGCCATAGAGGCCTGCTTCATCGTCGCAACACACGACTGGCAGCATGCGCGGGGTCTCGGTCTGGAAATAACCCACTACGCGCCGCTTCACCGCCAGTTTTCCAGCGAACTCCGGAAGCAATTTACCAGCCCACGCGCCTGCCGCGACAATGATCGCATCGAACGCCCGCTCTTCGCCCGCGATTTTTAGGCGTTGGCCCTCGATCGGCGCCTCGATTCTCACATTGTGGTGGAGCTTCGCACCCCAACGCGGCGCCTGGCGCAGCAAGAAGGCGCGCGCAGCGTCGGCGGCGATGACGCCGCAATCTTCCTGACGGAAGACATCCCATTCGTAAGGCATCGCCATCGCCCCGCGCGTCAGCGCATGAATGGCGTCGCCGCGCATCAGGGCTGCGGGCGTCAGGCTCATGCGTTGGCATGCGGCGACAAACGGAGAGCCGCGCGGTCCCGCCATGAGTCCGCCGGTCCACTCGATAAAGGGGCGCCCAGCTAGGCCCTCCCAGGTTCGCCACAGCGCGTTCGCACGCCGCGCCAGCCGCACATAGATTTCGCCTTCCCCTGGCGTGAGGCGCATGATGCGGGTGTCGCCGTGGGACGAGCCTTTTTCATGCATCGGTTCGAATTGGTCGAAGCCCGAGACATCATGACCCGCGAGCGCGAGCCTCGCGCTTATGCTCAGGCCGGCGATGCCCAGTCCGACGACGGCGACTTTCATCGCCGAACCGAGTATCCCGCCTGCCCATGAGTCTCAAGGACAAGATCAAGGCGGCGGTCGCCGCCTTCGACATCTGGGCGCGCCCCTGGGCCGGGCGTTCGGTATTGCGCGGGTGGGCCTACGAGTTCCTGTTATTCGGATTGAAGCAGGCGTGGGCGTGCCTGTTTGGCGGGGCGATGCTCGCATTGCTGCTGGCCACGCATCTGTTCTGGCCCGAGCACGCGCCGATCGCCCGCTATGATTTTTTGGTGCTGGCGTCAGTCGCGATCCAGGCCGCGTTGCTCGCGACCAAGCTCGAGCGTTGGGATGAAGCGCTGGTCATTCTGATTTTCCACGTCGTAGGCACGATCATGGAGACTTTCAAGACCGCGCAGGGCTCTTGGCTCTACCCGGAGGAGAGCCTGCTGCGCATCGGCGGCGTGCCACTGTTTTCCGGTTTTATGTATGCGTGCATCGGCTCCTACATCGCGCGCGCCACGCGGTTGTTCGAGTTGAAGTACATCAACTACCCGCCGCTCTGGACCACCTGGGTGTTGGCGGTCCTCGCCTACGTCAATTTCTTTACCCATCATTACACCATCGATATTCGCCTTAGTTTGTTCGCTTTTTCAGCTTTGATCTTCGGACGCGCCTGGTTCGTGTTCACCCCTGACCGGACGCCGCGACGCTTGCCGATGCTGGCAGGTTATCTGCTAGTGGCGGCGTTCATCTGGATCGCGGAAAATCTCGGCACTTTTGCTGCTGCCTGGGTCTATCCAAGTCAAAGCGACGGCTGGCGACTGGTGCCGATCGATAAACTCGGCGCCTGGTATCTGCTTATGCTGCTGAGCTTTGTTTTGGTAAGCTTGGTGCACAAGCCGGAGGCGGCAATACGCGATTAGCGCAGCTCCATCGTTTCCGTGCGCGTCTGCAACACGCGCCCGTCGCGCAGTAATTCCGCTACGCCGCGATACCTTCCTGAAGCCCATCCCCCTGCGGGCGTTCGCCGGCCGGCGAACATCGACGCCTGCGCTTGATCGCGCGGCTGAATGCGTTCTCCTTCGCCGACGAGTGCGCCGTCAGGGCCGTAGAGGCGCACGCGCAGCACGTCTCCATCGCGCGGACCCGATGCAAGCGCCCAGAACACCAGAGCGGGCGCGTTGACGGCCGCATTCGCCGGCAGGTCCTCGACTCGAGCGTTGGCGTTAGGCGCGGCGCCGGTGAAGCCGAGCGAGAACAAGCGCGCGCCGCGATAAGCTAAGGCCTGCCGCGCGGCAGCGGACCAATGCGAGCCGGCGTCGGCGCCGCGCGGGCCGCAGCGCAAATCCGCCAGTGCGCCGCCGGTCAGCGGATCGATCTTCCGCTCGTTGCGAAACAAGGTGAGGTGCACATGGGGAAATTCGGTCTGTCCCGACAGACCCACCAACCCAAGCACCTGTCCAGCGCTAACGCGCTCGCCGCGCGCGACACGCAAACTGCCGGCGCGCATGTGGCACAGCTGCGTGGACCAGCCGCCGCCATGAGCGATGCGCACGCCGTTGCCGCACTCGCGGTCGGCCACCGCGGCTGCGCCGCGATCGAGAAAAGCACGCTCCGGCTCGCCATCGCGTACGCCCAGCACCACGCCCGCCGCAGGCGCTAGTACATTGACGCCGCGCCGCGCCAATGCCGCTGGCACGCGAAAATCCAGCCCGTCATGGCCGTCATAGCTCAGTGGTCCGCATTGCGGGTCGTCGCCAGCGCCCGCGCTCGGGTTCGCGTCGGCGTAATTCTGCACGACGCAGACTTCGCCAACCGTGCAATCGATAGGCAGCTGGAAGTTCTGCGCGTCCGCATCGCCGGGCGTCCATTGGATCAACAGCAGAGCGGCAAACAAGAGCATGTGCATCACGCGATTGTGCACTCTCCGCGCGCGGGTTTCAATCACATGCAAGTGAGCAAGGACGCCGAGCGCTTGCGCCGGCGTCGCCCGGGATTAGGGTATCGGCAGGGGAGAAATGTAATGCTGCGAACGTTCATCGTCATGGCGCTGCTTGCGCTTGCCGCCGTCCCGCCATCGCTCGCGCAAGACGAAGAAGACGCTATCATCGTCACCGCGAGCCGCTACCGGGATCGCTATGAGGAATTCGTTGTCCCGCATGTGGCGGTGACGCGGCGCGCCGATTCCGCGGCGATGAATCTGACGATCTCTTCCGATACGCGCGATGCACCAGCCCGACGCAGCGAGCTGAGCGATGCCCTGCGCGGGCTCGCCCGCCTCGGCAATGGCGGGGTCAGCCTCGGAATCGTGCAGGAGGATGGCGACGAAGGCCAAGGGCGGGTGCGGATTGTGCGCTTCAGCGTCGAAGCGGCGTTGCAATTGCTGCGGCCCGGCGCCCGCGCCGACACCTCGCAGGTGACGATTGTCCTGCGCACGCCTGTTCGCGCCGAAGATACGCTGGAAAGCGTGGAAGCGCGGCTCAACGCCTTCCGACTGGGTGCGCCGCGCCCGGGCAGAGTCGAGTACTTTTCCGGCGACATCGAACTCGTACTGGTCAACCCGCCACAGTATCGCGCCCCGGTGATTGCGGCCATCACAGCCGACGCCAACACGATCACGCGCGGGCTTGGCGCGGGTTACGGCGTGCGCCTGGAAGGCTTGGAGAACCCAATAGCCTGGAAACGCGCGGGCGATCTCGATCTGCGCCTGTTCGTGCCCTACCGGATGGTGGTGCTGCCGGGGGGAGCGGATTGAGGGCGCCTGACAAATCTTGAACGTGGGAGGTAACCATGCTTCGCTCTGGATTGATTGCACTTGCATTGACAACTTGCGCGATTGCGCCGGCGCTGGCGCAGGACGATGAAGACGAGATCGTAGTTACCGGCTCTCGCCTAGTTCCTTACGAGAGATTTGCCGTTCCTCACGTTTTTATCACGCGACGCGCCGATTTCGCCGTTGTGGAGGTGGAGATACGAAACGACACGCGCGATACGGGCGCGCGGCGCACGGAGATCGTGGAGGCGCTGCATCGTATGGAGACCGGAGCGATGCGTGCGAGGATGACGCTCGTCTTGGTCGATGACGACATCGGCATAGTGCGTCAATATTCCCAAGCCGCCGCCGAACAAGTCATGGAAGCTGAGCGTCGCGCCGATACGACCCGCCTGACGGTACGCGTTCGAACGGCTGTCACGCCGACAGACACCCTCGTGTCGATCCATGAGCGCGTGGCGACATTCGTCGCAGGCTTGTCGAAGCCAGGCCGGGTGGAGATGTCGGTAGGCGATACCGATCTCTCGATGGTCAATCTGGAGCAATACCGCGAAGGTATGCTGCAACAAATTCTGGCCGAAGGGCGCTCACTTTCGGAGCGTGTGGGCGGTGCCCAAGTGGTGACCGTCGGTGGCCTCGAAAGTCAGGTTGGCTTCCGCCGGACAGACGATCTCGACCTCGTCTTGTTCATTCCCTACCAGCTCTCGCTCGACCTCTCCGATCACCCGTAACCCGCCAGCTTCAAAAATCGGCTCCGCAATTCCGCGTCTTCCTTAAACGCGCCGGTGAATTGCGTCGTCACCGTGGTCACGTCCTTGTGGTGGACGCCGCGGGTGGACATGCATTGATGCTCGGCGTCGATCAGCACGGCCACGCCGCGCGGCTTCAGCGACGTGTTCAGCGCTTCGGCGATCTGGGCGGTCATGGTTTCCTGCGTCTGCAGGCGCTTGGCGAAAATCTCGACCACGCGCGCGATCTTGGAAATGCCGACTACCGCGTCCGTGGGTAGATACGCCACGAACGCGCGCCCCAGGAACGGCGCCATGTGGTGCTCGCAATGGCTCTCGACGTCGATGTTCTTGAGCATGACGATATCGTCATAGCCCTGCACGTCCTCGAACACGCGCTCGAGTTCCTTGTAGGGGCATTCGTCATAACCGCGGAACCATTCGCGGAAAGCATCGACCACGCGCTGCGGCGTATCGATCACGCCTTCGCGCTCTGGGTCGTCGCCGGCCCAGGCGATCAGCGTTTTCACCGCCTCCATCGCGGCTTCGCGCGAAGGGCGTTTGGCGTGCGCGTCGGCTGGCGAGCGCCATTTGAGAACTTCACTCATGGGGGAGGTCCTTCACGTCTGAGGAGCGGAGGTCGAGCCGGGAGGGTCCCCGCACGCGATGGGGGCACCAGGACTTAACGCCCGCCCGCGGGTTAACCCTCAGGCAGCTGGGGCCAATGCGCCCCGCTTGGATATGGAGAGTACCACAAGCCGGCGCCAGGGCTAGCGACTTAAGCGATGCGGTAGGCCCCCTCCCCTTGAGGGGAGGGGG
>JBEBIU010000029.1:0-27709 GCA_040080225.1 Terricaulis sp. | reverse complement strand
CGGCAAACCCAAGCGGCCCGTGCTCGGCATTGTCGGGGGCGCGAAAGTATCAACCAAGCTCGACCTGCTGCAAAACCTAATCGCGAAATTGGACAAGCTCGCCATCGGCGGGGGCATGGCGAATACGTTTCTGTACGCGCAAGGCCACGATATCGGCGGCTCGCTCGCGGAAAAGGACATGGCCGATACCGCGCGCGCGATCATCGAAGCTGCGAAAGGCAAGTGCGAATTGCTGTTGCCGGTCGATGTCGTGGTGGCGACCGACGTGAAACCCGGCGCGGCCGCGCGCACATGCGGACTCGATGCAGTCGGCGCTGACGAAAAAATCCTTGACGCCGGCGCCGAGACCGTGAAGCGCCTCATCGCCGTCATGGATCAAAGCGCGACCTTGATCTGGAACGGTCCGCTTGGCGTTTTCGAGATCCCACCGTTCGACGTCGCTACCGTGGAAGCCGCCAAACACGCCGCCTGGCTGGCGAAAGCCGGCAAGCTCGTTGCGGTCGCCGGCGGCGGCGATACCGTGGCGGCGCTCAATCACGCAGGAGTCGCTGACGACATGACGTTTGTAAGCACGGCGGGAGGCGCTTTCCTGGAATGGATGGAGGGGAAGCGACTGCCGGGCGTTGAGGCGCTCAGGCATGGTTAGGCGAAATCCGGGCAAGGCGTCGCGCAACGAGCGGCGCAAGGTTTCCGCGACGCTCGTGAACGGCGTTTCCGGCGCCGTCCTCGTCGTCGGAGTGATTCAACCGTTATTCGGCGCTGTCAGCCAAGGTCCGGATTGGTTTCGGATATCCCTATCCACGATCAGCGCTTTTGTGATACACATAGTCGCGCTGCACATCGCTCGCGGCGTAGAGGATTAGGCATGCAGCTGGACCCTTTTTATGTCACGCTTGCGGTATTGATCGTCTTTGGGCTCGCGGTCGCCGGCCGTCACGAATTGGACGAGCGCCGGTGGAAGCGTGAGCGTGAGGCGGAAGAGGCAAGCCGCCACGCGGCGGAATAAGCCCTCGCGCCCCTTTCCCCAGCGGCGGAACTTGGCCTAAGAAAGCGCCAAAACAGCCTCCGGGGACCATCACATGGCGCGCATCACGCTTCGACAACTTCTGGACCACGCCGCCGAGCACGATTACGGCCTGCCGGCGTTCAACATCAACAACATGGAGCAAGGGCTCGCCATCCTGGAGGCGGCCGACGAACTCGACGCGCCAGTAATCATCCAGGCCAGCCGCGGCGCGCGCTCCTACGCCAACGACATCATGCTCAAGCACATGATCGACGCGCTGGCTGAGATGTATCCCCACATCCCCATCTGCATGCACCAGGATCACGGCAACTCGCCCGCCACCTGCGCCACCGCCATCCAGTACGGCTTCACCAGCGTGATGATGGACGGTTCGCTGATGGAAGACGCGAAGACCCCGGCGAGCTATGAGTACAATGCCGAAGTGACGCGCCGCACCGTTGACATGGCGCATTGGGTCGGCGCGTCGGTGGAAGGCGAACTCGGCGTACTGGGTTCGTTGGAGACTGGCATGGGCGAGGCCGAGGACGGCCACGGCGCGGAAGGCAAGCTCGACCATTCGCAGCTGCTCACCGATCCCGATCAAGCGGTCGATTTCGTTGCGCGCACGCAGGTCGATGCGCTCGCCATCGCCATGGGCACAAGCCACGGCGCCTACAAATTCTCGCGCAAGCCCGACGGCGCCGTCCTCGCCATGCATGTGATCGAGGAAATTCACCGCCGCCTGCCGAACACGCACCTGGTGATGCACGGCTCGTCTTCTGTGCCGCAGGACCTGCAGGAGATCATCAACAAATATGGCGGGACAATGCCGCAGACTTGGGGGGTGCCGATCGCGGAAATTCAGCGCGGCATCAAACACGGCGTGCGCAAGATCAATATCGACACCGATAACCGCATGGCCATCACCGGCGCCATCCGCAAGGCCTTCGCCGAACACCCGAAAGAGTTCGATCCGCGCTTTTATCTAAAGCCGGCGAAGGAAGCGATGCGCAAAGTCTGCGCCCAGCGCTTCGAGGAATTCAACGCCAATGGCTGGGCCAGCAAGATCAAGCCGCTGCCGCTCAGCGCAATGGCGAGACGCTACGCCAAGGGGGAGCTGACGCCGAAGATCGACGCGACCCGCGTGGCGGCGGAGTGAGAGCGAGGCCACGCGCTCAGTGCGGGCGCTCGGGGTGGCGGCATACAAGAGCAGTCGAACCCTATTTGCGAGGTTGGAGATGAGATTCACACTGGCATTGGTCGCCACGTTTCTTGCCGCACCAATTCTCTGCTTTGGATCGGTCGCCAAGGCCCAAGAGGGCGGCCACGCCGAACTCGTGGATCTCTTCCGGGAATGGCGCGCCTTCGTCGAGCCAGCGATCGTCAACGGCGCGCCGGACTATTCGGCCACGGCCATCGCGCGCCAGCGCCGTGGCCTCATTTCTTTCCAGCGCCGCTTGCGGGCGATCGATGCTTCGGCTGGGCCGATACCGGAGCGCATCGATCATCGCCTCGTGATGGCGGAAATGAACGGACTCGATTTCGATATTCGGGTGCGCCAACCATGGGCGCGAGACCCCGCGTTCTACATGAATGTGCATTCGGAATACGGGGATGTGCCCGACCATGAAGGGCCATCCGCCCATCCGCAGATCGATTTGTGGTCGCTTCCTTATCCGCTCTCGGAAGATGATGCGCGCCAGCTTGCGGTGCAGCTGCGGATGATTCCGCCCATGCTCGACCAAGCGCGGCGAAATCTAGCGCACGGGAATGCACGCGACCTTTGGATCGGCGGCGTGCGGGAAATCCAAGCTCAAGCAGAATTGCTGGCGAGCCTCGAAGCCGGCACCCTCCAGGTGAGCGATCTCGAAGGGCGCCGATTGGCGACGCTTGGCGGACACGGCAGCGAGGTCGCCGCCGCTGCTGATGAAGCTCGGGCCGCCACCAGCGCGTTTGCCGATTGGGTGGCGCGCGAGGCTGAATCAAAGACCGGCCCCTCGGGCGTTGGGCGGGAGAATTACACCTGGTATCTGCGCAACGTGCACCTGAGTCCTTATACCTGGGAAGAGGAAGTAACCTTACTTCGGCGCGAACTTGGTCGCGCGCATGCGGCATTGCGGCTTGAAGAGCATCGCAATCGCGCGCTGCCGCTGCTCGAACCATCGGCGAATGCCGAAGCGCATGCGCGGCGCTCCGATGAGCATTTGAGGAAATTCGTCGATTTCCTGACCCGCGCAGGCATGCTGCCAGATGAGCGTTACACCGAGCCCGCGCTCAGAGCCCAGATCGGCGATTTTGCGCCGCCTGAGCAGCGAGGCTTCTTTGCGCAGGCGTCGCATCGAGAACCGATGACGATGTACGCGCACAGCATACATTGGGTGGAACTCGCCCGGATGCGCGAGAGGCCACACCAAAGCCCTATCCGGCGAGAGGCGGCGCTATCCAATATCTTCGACAACCGCTCGGAGGGGCTCGCAACCGCGTTTGAGGAAATGGTGATGCACGCGGGGCTCTATGACGACAATCCGCGCGCGCGGGAAATCGTCTGGATCATGTTGGCGCAGCGCGCGGCGCGCGGGCTCGCTTCGCTCTACGCACACGCCAACGAGATGACGCTGACCGAGGCGCGGGCGTTCCAAGCCGCATGGACGCCACGCGGATGGATGGTCAGCGATCCCGCGCTGGCCGCTTGGGAGCAGCTCTTCTACCTGCGCCAACCCGGCTACGGCACAAGCTATGTTACCGGCAAAATCCAGTTCGACGCGCTAATCGCAGCCCATGGCAGGGCTGCGGAGGCTCGCGGCGAGCGTCCTGAACTCGGGGACCTTTTCACCGCCATCGCCGATGCCGGAATTATCCCCGTGTCGATGTTGGTGTGGGAATTGACCGGAAACGAGCACGGTGGCGATCCCATCGCTTCACCTTAGCGCGGGAATTTCTAATTCGCCTCGGCGGCGGCCCGATACGCAAACAAGCGGCGAACTCACGACGAAGATCAACGAGGCGTGCGTGGTGGCGGAATGAGGTGGCGGGACGTCAGAACAATCGCAGCCTCCCACTGGACCCCATCATTCCGCGGGCAGCGCCATAAGCCGATAGCCGACGCCCGGATCGGAGATGAGCAAGCGTGGCTCGCCTGTGGTCCGCTCAAGTTTGGCGCGCAGCTGGCTGACATAGACGCGCAGGTATTGGATATCGGCGCGCTCAGACCCCCACACCGCTTTCAGCAAGGCCTGATGGCGAACCACCTTTCCCAATTGCGCCGCCAACAGCGCCAGGATTTCGAATTCCTTCGGCGAAAGATCGATCTCAGCGCCCCCGCGACGAACGACGCGCGCCGCGAGATCGATCTCCAATGGCCCGGTTTGCACCTTTGGCGTGCTGCCCCCGACCTGCACCCCATGGCGAAGCGCCGCGCGAAGCCGGGCCAGAAGCTCCTCCAGCCCAAACGGCTTGGTGACATAATCGTCGGCGCCAGCATCGAGCGCACGCACCTTGAGGGCCTCGGCGTCACGCGCGGTCAACACAACAATCGGCGTCAACTCGCTGGCTCGCACCTCTGCAATAAAATCGAAGCCATCCCCATCGGGCATGCCAAGGTCGAGAAGGATGGCAGCTGGCTTATGATGTGCGCGCGCGCGCCGTGCTTCAACCAAGCTCTCGGCGCTGACCGCGCCGTAGCCGGCCGCCTTCAGCGTCACCACGAGCGAGCGCAACAAGGCACCGTCATCTTCGATAACAAGGATTGTCGCTTCAGCCGACATCGCGCGCCACTTTGGTCCAGCATGGGAAGGTCAACATGAACAACGCGCCGCCGCCTTCACGATTGGCCGCTTTGAGCGCGCCGCCTTGCGATTCCATGAAACTGCGCGCAAGCGCCAAACCAAGCCCCAGGCCCGGCGCGCGCCCATCCCCCGAAACCCCGCGCACGAATTTTTGGAATAATCGCTCGGGGTTGTCGCCAAGCCCCGGCCCGCGGTCGCCGATTTCCACCACTACATCGTGAGCCTCACAGCGCGCACTCACGCTGATCGGCGACCCATTTCCGTACTTCGCTGCATTTGAGATTACGTACATAACCGCTCGGACCGCCAGCACCGGGTCGGCCGAGACCAGCGGCAAGCCCTCGGGAATTTCGGCTGCGGTGTCGAGCCCAGCGGTTTCATTGCTTGCGTGATTCAGCGCCGCGGCGACGATATCGCTCATGGTGATCGCTTCAAGCTGAACCGGCGCCGCCCCCGCCTCCACGCGCGAGGCCGCCAGCAATGTGTCCACGAGGTCGGTCAGCCTGCGCGCTTCGCCTTCGGCAATGTCGATCAATTCACCTCGCACTTCGGTGGTGTGATCGTGAGCGAAGCGCTGCAAGCTCTGCAGGGTGAAGAGAATGGTCGCCAAAGGCGTGCGGAGATCGTGTGACACGCCTGCCAGCAATTCAGACTTGAAGCGTTCGCGCGATACTTCTTGGCGCACCGTCTCCAACGTCCGCGCACGCTCCGCGATCACGCTCACCAGAACCCCGACAGCGCCGAACAGCATGAGCGCGGCGAAATCCTGCACGCGCGCCACGGCCAGTGTGTAGCGCGGCGCCACAAACAGAAAGTTGATCGCCACGACGCTGAGGAAGGATGCCCCGAGCGATGAGCGCAGGCCATCGCGCATCGCGACCAGCACGATGGGAACCACGAAGAACAGCGCCAAGCTTTGCGGATCGAGCCATCGTTCGCCGAATGCCGCAAGCAGCGCCGCAGCGCCTACCATCGCCGTCATGCGGGCGAGAGGTTGGAGATGGCTTAACCAGCGTCTGGATCGGGCGGCGTCGCTCACTCCCGGAATCTGGCCCCAGTTACCCACCCGCGCAACCTCATGGAATCTTTATGCCGTCCCGTGCGAGGGCGGGAATATGCATGACCTCCCCCAAGCCGCCGCTCACGACGACGCCAAGAGCGGATTCTGGCGTCTGACGCTTGCCGCAATCGGCGTGGTCTACGGCGATATCGGCACCTCGCCGCTCTATGCCTTCCGTGAGTCGGTCGGCCACATCGTTCGCAAGGACGGCGCCGCAACCAGCACCGAGATCGTCGGCGTCGTCTCGCTCATGCTCTGGTCCTTGGTCACCATCGTCACACTGAAATACGTGTTTATCCTCCTGAGGCTCGACAATCGCGGCGAAGGCGGCACGCTCTCCTTGATGGCCCTGGTCCAGCGCGCATTGGCCAAACGCACGCTCTTCGTATTGTTGGTGGGCCTTGCCGGCGCCGGCCTCTTCTTCGGCGATGCGATGCTGACGCCAGCGATATCGGTGCTCTCCGCCATTGAGGGGCTGACGGTGCTCCCGGGGCTCAGCGGCCGCATCGAACCCTACGTCATGCCAATAACAATGGGCATCTTGGTTGCGCTGTTCCTGGTGCAACGGCGCGGCTCCGGCTTTGTCGGCGCATGGTTCGGGCCGATATGCATTCTTTGGTTTGTGGTGCTCGCCGCCTTGGGCCTCATGCATCTCGGCCGCGACTTGACCATCCTTGCAGCATTCAATCCCCTCAATGCCGTGAGCTTTCTAGCCAGTCACGGAGAACTTGGTTTCGTCGTGTTGGGGTCGGTGTTCCTCACCGTCACCGGCGCGGAGGCGCTTTACGCTGACATGGGCCATTTCGGCCGCAAGCCGATCGCAACCGCATGGATGTGGCTCGTGTTCCCGGCTCTCGCCCTCAATTATCTTGGCCAAGGCGCCATGGTGATCCTAGAGCCGGAAACCATCGGCAATCCATTTTTTCTGATGGCGCCGGAAGCTTGGCGGCCCGCTGTTCTGGCGATCGCCACCGCCGCGACGATTATCGCCAGTCAAGCCGTGATCTCCGGCGCCTATTCGCTGACGCAACAGGCAATCCAGCTTGGCCTGCTGCCGCGCATGAAAATCACGCAGACATCCGAACGTCATTTCGGCCAGATTTACATGCCGCAGGTGAATTATCTGCTGATGGCCGGCGTCTTGTTCCTGACTTTCTCGTTTGGCTCTTCGAGCGCGTTGGGCTCTGCCTATGGGGTTTCGGTCATCGGCGCCATGATCACCTCGTCGCTGCTGGCGATCATCGCACTTTGGAAAATAAGCAAGCGCCCGCTCTGGTTCGCGGTGGCGCTGATGACGCCTTTCCTCGCCATCGAACTGGTTTTTGCCGGCTCGAATCTTCTGAAGCTCTTCTCCGGAGGCATCGTGCCCCTCCTGATAGCCGCAGGCTTCATACTCATCATGTGGACTTGGCTGCGCGGTTCGGCGCTCCTGCATGAGCAAACCCGCCGCGATGTCAGTCTCGCACAATTGCTGGCCACACTTGAGATCGCACCGCCAAAGCGCGTGCGTGGCACGGCGATCTTTTTGACTGCCGATCCTCGCGCTGCACCGAGCGCGCTATTGCACAATCTGAAGCACAATCAAGTGCTGCACGAGCGCATCATCCTGCTCTCGGTTCGCACAGCGCCGGCGCCGCGGGCCGCGGAGGCTGAACGCTTTGCCATCGAGACCATACGGCCAGACGTTTATGTCGTTACTTTGCGATACGGCTTTATGGAAACGCCCAACGTGATCCATGGGCTTACCCTGGCTCGCAAGCATGGCCTCCACTTCGACATCATGACCACGTCGTTTTTCCTGAGCCGCCGGTCGCTCGTACCTACTGCAAAGGGAGCGATGCCGCGCTGGCAGGATTTGCTGTTTATCTTTCTGGCTCGGAATGCGGCGAGCGCTACGGAATTCTTCCACATTCCGAGCGCGCGCGTGGTGGAGCTCGGCGCGCAGGTGGCGATCTGAGCGCCCATTTCGAGTAACATTGGGAGATGAACTGGAACTCAGCAGCGGAATGCTGAGCGGCACAGCCCGCATTCCACGCCAGCGCCGAGACGTGTAGTGCATGCGCGCAATACGCTTAACAGCTCGCCCTGGTTCACGGTAGCGATAAGGATAGACGAACCGAGGCGGACGCAGCCCGCAATTGTGTTGGAGGAACGGCATGATCCGAATGACGAGAAAGGCGCTCGCTTTTTGCGCCGCCGCCCTGCTTGCGTTCGGCTTGGGCGCTGCCCAGGCTGAAACCACGCTGATCCGCGCCGGGCGCGTCATCGACGTGGTGGCCGGCCGCGTCCTTTCCGATCAGCTGATCACCATTGAGAACGAGCGTATTGCATCGGTCAGCGCTTTTCCAACGACAGCCCCCGCCGATGTGATGGATTGGTCAGGCTACACCGTGTTGCCCGGCTTGATGGACATGCACACGCATCTTGTTGGCGACATCACCTCCTCCAACGTCGCCGCACCGCTGCTGAGTTCTGCTGCGCGTGACGCGCTGATCGGCGCCGCCAATGCGCGCGCCACGCTCCGCGCCGGCTTCACCACCGTGCGGGATGTCGGCGCCTACCGCGCCTTCACCGATGTGGCGCTGCGCGACGCGATTGACTCAGGCCAGGTGGAAGGTCCGCGCATGTTCGTGGCCGGCGCTTATGTCACCGTTACCGGCGGCGGCGGCGAAGTGACGGGGACCGCGCCCGACGTTGTGATTCCAGCCGAAATGCGCCGCGGAATTGCCGACAACGAAGCGCAAGTGCGCCAGCGCGTGCGCGAATTGCTCGCGGGCGGCGCCGATTTTATCAAGATCATCGCCACCGGCGCAGTGCTCACCGCGGGAACGACGCCCGCGGCTTCCGAATACACCGAGGCGGAAATCCGCGCCGCGGTGGAAGAAGCAGCGTCACGCGGCACTTTCGTGGCCGCCCACGCGCACGGCGCGGAAGGCATTCGCCGCGCCGTGCGCGCGGGCGTGCGCTCGATCGAGCATGGCTCCTATCTCGACGATGAAGGCATCGCGCTGATGCGCCGGCACGGGACCTGGCTGGTGGCCGACGTCTACAATGGCGACTACATCGATGAAATCGGCCGCCGCGACCGCTGGCCCGAAGAAATTCTGCGCAAAAACCAGGAGACCACCGACATTCAGCGTGAGGCGTTCAGGCGTGCGGTGCGCGCGGGCGTCAACATCGCCTTTGGCACCGATTCAGGCGTCTATCCCCACGGCGAGAACGCGCGCCAGTTCGCCTACATGGTCCGCTACGGCATGACCCCAATGCAGGCGATCCAATCGGCCACCATCAATGCGGCGCGCCTGCTGGGGCGGGAGAGCGAGATCGGCTCGCTCCAACCCGGCCGCCGCGCCGATCTCATAGCTGTGGCGGGCGATCCGCTGGCCGATATCGATTTGCTGCGGACCGGGATTGTCGCTGTGATGAAGGACGGCGCGCTGGTGCGGGGCCCATGAGCTTGAACGCACATTCCGCGTCCGCGCGGATGAATTCCATCTGAACACAAGCTTGCGCATGAATTCAGCGTAGCGGTCGCACTCTCCTTCCATCGCCAGGGAGGATCCCATGTTCGCTTTCGCCGCCGCACGTGAATGCCGTGACCAAGGGCACAGTCAGACGCTTCGCGCCAAGTTACGCACAAACGGCGCGCAAAAGCCGAAGGACGAAGCCATGAACACGATCGCCGCCCGCATCGAAATCCTCTCCAGGCTGTTGCTGGCGATAGCGAATTTCCATGCCGACGAGGAAAATCGCGCCCGCATGTTGGCGAGCGTGGCGCTGGACCGCCTGCTCGATCGCGATCCCGGGCTCACCCATTTCTGGCAAGTGGCCAGCGTGCTCCGCGACGAGATCGCTGCGCGGCAGGGGGAGACCTCCCCTCCCCTCCGCGCGTATTGCGTCGCCGCCTAAGCTGGGCGGCTGAAATCACGGACGCGGCGCGCACCCCCTCCCGCGCGCCGTGTCCGTGATCGCGCGTGTTCCTTTCGGAGACGCCGCCGCGACGCCACGGCTGGCGCTCAACCCCACCAGCTGGTGTCGGTTCTCACAATTTCTCCCCTGGGGCGATTCTTTGGGCCAAAACCGTTCTTCGCCCGGTACAAGAGTTGCTGTGGACATTGCGTGGAGAACTGCGGGCTTTCCTGTGGAATTCTCCCGTTTGGGGAATTGGGGGACAGCCCATGCGCGCTCGAAAGCTCGGCCTTGTAACGGCGACGGTTTTGTTGGCCTTGGGCGTGGTCGGAACGGCCGCCGCCAGCGGCGACGATGACGACGATCATTGCTATAGCAGCTGCAGCGGCGGCGGCATGAACGGCCAAAACGGTCTCAATGGCCAGAACGGCGCAAACGGCCAAAACGGCGCAAACGGGCAAAATGGCCTCAATGGCGCAAACGGCCAGAACGGGGCCAACGGACAGAATGGTCTCAACGGCGAAAACGGTCTGAACGGCGCAAACGGCTTGAATGGCGCCAACGGCGAAAACGGCCAGAACGGACTGAACGGCGCCAACGGCTTGAACGGCGCGAACGGGGTCAATGGCTTCAACGGCGAGAACGGTCAAAATGGGCTGAATGGCGGCAATGGCTTGAATGGCGCGAATGGCCAAAATGGCTTGAACGGCGGCAACGGGCTCAATGGGGCTAACGGGCTGAATGGCGCCAACGGCGCGAATGGTCAGAACGGCGCCAATGGGGCGAACGGACAAAACGGCCTGAATGGCGCGAATGGATTTAACGGCGAGAACGGCCAAAACGGCGCCAATGGTCAAAACGGCGCCAGCGGCCTCAACGGCGCCAACGGGCTGAATGGCGCCAACGGCGTGAATGGCCAGAACGGCGCCAACGGCCAAAATGGCCTCAACGGCGGCAACGGCGCCAACGGCCTCAATGGCGCCAATGGTCAAAACGGCGCCAGCGGCGCGAACGGCCAGAACGGCGCCAACGGGGAAAACGGTCAGAACGGCCAAAATGGACAGTCCGGCGACGACGGCCGCGATGGTCGAGACGGCCGCGATGGGCGCGCCACGGAAATGCCGGTTTCCACCGCCTACGCAGCGCCGACGATCGCCACCGAAGACACCTGCATGGGTTCAAGTTCGGTGGGCGCGCAAGGCGTCGCCTTCGGCATCTCGGTGGGCACGACTTGGCAGGACGAGAATTGCCGTCGGCTGAAGAACTCGCGCGAATTGGCGGCGATGGGCTTCGGCCGCGCCGCTGTGGCGCTGCTCTGTGTCGATGAAGAAGTGCGTGACGCCATGCGCATGGCTGGCACCTCGTGCCCAGGTGAAAGTTCGGGCGGCGGCGGCTCTTCGCAAGCCCCCGCTCCGCGCGGCCCCGACGAACGCGCTGACGCAACCCAAGCGCGCCGCCGCTAAGCAAGACCATGGCGCTCGCGCACAATCTGGCGCCCGTGCTGGCAAGCGTGTTGCTCAGCGCCGCCGCAATCAGCGCTGCGGACGCCGACGATTCCTGCTCGAGCTATTCCTGCGCACCCAACGGCGAACCCGGCCAGAACGGCGCCAACGGTTCCGACGGCCTTGATGGCGCTTCTGGAACAGACGGCTTCGCCGGCGCCCCGGGCGCGGTGGGTCAAAACGGGGCCATAGGCGCCAACGGACTTTCCGGGCTCGGCGGCGCGGACGGCGCCAGCGGTGCGACCGGCGCAGCAGGCTCATCAGGCGCCAACGGCGTTAGCGGATTGAGCGGCCTCTTCGGCGCAGATGGCCAAAATGGATTGGGCGGTGCGGACGGCCAATCCGGCGCTGACGGCGCCGCTGGAGTTCAAGGCGGCGATGGCGCAAGCGGTCTTGCAGGCGCCGATGGCGCCCAAGGGGCTGCGGGTTTTTCTGGCTTTGACGGTGCGGCTGGCGCCGACGGGTCTGCCGGGTCTTCAGGGCTTTCAGGCTCGCCCGGGTCCCCGGGCTTTGTCGGTCTCGCGGGCGCCAATGGGACAACGGGCGCCGAAGGCGGCCTTGGCCTTGTCGGCAGCGACGGCTTTGCAGGCGCAAGCGGCGCTGATGGCGCTGCCGGCGAAAATGGACAATTTGGTCTCGCCGGTCTCGGCGGCGCGGACGGCGTGTCTGGTTCTGACGGAGCCGCGGGAGCGCAGGGGCTGAGCGGCGCTGACGGCCAGGGCGGCGCGGCTGGCGCCAACGGCGTCAGCGGCCACGAAGGCGTGGACGGACGCGATGGCCGCGACGGCATCGATGGCGTGGCGCGGCGCATTCCGGTCTCGACCGCTTACGCAGCGCCCCTGACTGCCTCGCAAGACACGTGCATGGGATCGCGCATGGGCGGCGTGCAAGCCGTGGGCGTCGGCGTTTCGGTCGCCAGCACTTGGCAGGACGACAATTGCCGGCGTTTGAAGAACGCGCGCCAGCTCGCGGCGCTAGGCTATCAGCGGGCCGCGGTGCAATTGCTATGCGTCGATGACGAAGTTCGCCACGCGATGTTCGTGGCCGGCACCCCCTGCCCCGCCGACGAACCGGCGATGATCCCAATTGTAGAGCAGCAGGCGCCCCCGCCCGAACCGCTCACCGGCTATGCGGTGTTGTTCGATTTCGATGAGGCGATGCTGAAACCGGAATCGACGCCGATCCTCGAAGAGATGCTCGCGACCGTGCTGAGGCGGCAGGAAGTGAAACTCGACATCGAAGGCCACACCGATTCCACCGGGCCGGACGCCTATAATGAGGGCCTCTCGCAACGGCGCGCGCAGGCGGTGGTCAATTGGCTCGTTGCGCACGGGGTTTCCGCGGACCGCATCCGCGCCGTCGGCAAAGGCGAACGCGAACCGATTGCCAGCAACGCCACCCGCGAAGGACGCAGCCAAAACCGGCGCGTCGAGATTTCGCCTCGGCTGGATTGATCGGCTCCCAACCAAGTTAATTTCCGTTTGGCATCTTCCCTGCAAGGCGCTTCCTCATGGGCGCTGCATCAACACCGCCGGAACTGCACGCCGAATTCGAGCATGTCGCCGACATGCGTCAGAATGATCGCCGCGGCAAACAACGCCGCCAAGCGCCGCTCAAACTCGACCTGCTGTTCGCTGCGACTTTGATGTCTCAAATCGAGACGGCGCCAATTAAGAACAATGCAGCCTACTCCGCCCCATATCGACGCTACGGCAAGTACGTCAATCTGCGGACGTGAAGCGGCGGCGCCCTCGCCGGCGCGGCGTTGCTACCGAGCGGCGTCAATAACTGGAGCGCGGCGCTTTGCGCCATTGCCCGCAAACACAAGCGCCATGCGCGGCCGGAGGCCGCGCGCTCCCGCTTGTTAGGTCCGGTCGCTCTCCCCGCTGCTGCAGCGCGACCGTCAAGCCCGCTTGCGCGCCGAGCGCTCGAACTCTTCCAGCCACGCGTCCATCGCATCCAGGCGCGCCTCGATACTCTCGATCCGCGCCGACGCGCCGCCGCCAGGCGAGCCACCGCGCTCCGCGACCCCGCTGCGCAGCGTCACTTCTATCAGATCAACGCGGAGGACTTCCGCCAGCGCCGCAAGCTCAGCCGCGCTCGGCGCGCGCTCGTTGGCGAAGAGGCGTTGCAGGTCCGCTGGCGCGACGCCCAGCGCCACAGCCAAGCCGGCCTGATCCATCGCGAGCGCCGCAAGCCTGCTCTCGAACCAGGCAACGTCGAAAAAGAGAGACATGAGCGTTCCTCACTCTTCTCAGAGCGCCCTGGCGCCGGACCTGCAGCGCCACTCCCCATGGCCGGCATCCTCCCCCGATTCGCGCGTTGGATCGACTTCTCAATTGCACTGGCTCTGGGGATATGGTGCCTGTGAGCGACGGATTCAGGCTGAGCGTCCACCCCACCTCCCCCTCGATGGGAGAGGTGGCCGCGTAGCGGCCGGAGGGGGTGCTCGCGCCGGCCATTAAAAAGCAGCCACTGGAGGCTCACGCGGCTCGCGCAGCGGGCCTCACCCCCTCAGTCAGCTTCGCGTGACAGCTCCCCCATCGAGGGGGAGCGAGTCAATGCTGCCCCGCGAACTCCACATCGCGCCGCGCCGAGATGATGGTGACCACCACGCCCGCCAGCACATCCAGCAGCGCCATCACCGTGATGAGGAAGAACGGCGTCGTCGCGCACGCGCCCCAAAGCAGGAATTCGACCAGGCAGACGATGAACACCAGCATCGAAAGGGCGTGATTGAAGATCGCCGCCGTGCCAGTTGAGGTCGACTTCAGCAATTCGATGAAAAGCAGCACCATCGCGACCAGAACGAACAAGTCCCCAGTGGTGACGGCCCATTTCGCACCCGAAGCCATTTCGATCGTCATCGGGTTTTGCGGGTTGGTGAGTTCGTTGACGAACCCGATCATGCCGGCATCCCCCGCTCCGGCCGCCCAGATATTATAGATCAGGACCGGGATCAGGATCAGCGGAAAGACGTTGATGATCGTCCACATAGGATTCCCCTGGTTGTCGCCGCGCCGACCGCCCCCGCGGCGAGCCTGACGGATTGCCAAATTTTCGGTAACGCCGAGGGATTGGTCATTGCTCATAATTCGTCAACTCCCCCCGGCAAGCGGGCCCGGCTGCGCAGCCACATCACGCCGAACAAATCGGTCATGTTTGCGGCCAGGCGGCCTAGATTGGTATACTTGGAGCGCCCGGCGCTCCGTGGACGATGGTTAACCTCTAAAAACTCAACTGCAAAGCCTTCCCGCAGCATCAGTGCAGGCATGAAACGATGCATGTGGTCAAAATAGGGGAGCCTGAGGAACGCCTCGCGCTTGAACACCTTCACCCCAGAACCGCTGTCGACGGCGCCATCCTTCAGGGCCGCCCTGCGGATATTGTTGGCGATCCGGGAGGCGGCGCGCTTGCTCCAATTGTCCTGCCGCTTGGCTCTATTCCCTGCGACCATGGCCAAATTCGCCGGCGCCTCAGGGCGGGTGAGCCGCGCCAACAGCCGCGGCAGGTCGGCGGGGTCGTTCTGGCCGTCGCCGTCGAGCGTGCCCACGATCGGCGCGCGCGCCGCCAGCACCCCGGTCCGCACCGCCCGGCTCTGCCCGGAATTGGCCCGGTGCCCTAGTATGCGCAGCGTCGGCAGCTCCCGCTTCAGCGCAACCAGTTCGTGGCGGGTGTCGTCACGACTGGAATCATCCACGAAAATCATCTCGTAAGCGCGCCCGTCGAGCGCCGCGGCGATCTCGCGCGCCAAAGCAGGGGCGTTGCCGGCCTCGTCATGGACCGGCGCCACCACGCTGAATTCGATCGTTCCGGCCAAACCAAGCTCCGACCCAGGGGGCGCGTCATTAGGGCGGCGTGTCATAGCCGCTCGTCGCGCCATAAGCGAGCGCAGCCAAGCAGACTTTTGCCGCGAGCGCGGTTATCAGACGCCGCGCTCATGAATCACCCCGTTTCCACGGCATTGTTCGATCAGTTCGCCCGCGGCTGGCGCGGAGCGACGTTGGTCGCGCTCATCGCGCTCGCCGCCAGCCAGTTCGGCGCAGCGCGGACCCCGGTGTGGGATCTCGCCGAGGCAAGCTTTGCGCAAACCAGCCGGCAGATGCTCGAAGCTGGAGAATTCGCCGCGGGCCCTATTTGGGGCGCCCACTTGGCGCAAGCGGCAGCCGCGCATTTCGGCGGCGGCCCCAGCGAGCGGATCTGGTTCTACCGCCTCACCTCCGCGCTTGGCCTGGTGCTGGCCGCGCTGGCGACGCTGTGGGCGGGAGCGCCGCTCGTAGGGCGGCGAGCGGCGTTCCTCGGCGCGAGCCTGTTCGCAGCGGGGATGCTTGTCGGCTTCGAGAGCGCCATCGCCACCGCGGACACGCTGGCGATGGGGTTCGGTACCCTTGCGATGGCGGCGCTGGCGCGGCTCTATGGTTCGTCCGCCAATCCCCGGGTTCACGCCGCGATTTTCTGGCTCGCCATCATAGGTGGGGTTTTGATCGCTGGCGCCGCGCCTTTGATTATCGCCAGCGCCGCCTTGCTTGTACTGGGGCTTTGGGAGCGGCGCGGGAGGTGGATGGCGCCGCTGCTGTGGCCGCCGCTGGCGCTTGCGGTGTTGACCGCCCTTTCGTGGGCGGCGGCGAACGCCTTGAGCGCGCACGCTGTCGTCCCTAGCCAAACCGCACCGGGTTTGCCAGCGCCGCCCTCCTACCATCTCTTCCTGCTGAGCTTCCTCCTCTTCCCGGCGAGCTATGCATTGCCTGCAGCGGCGCGGCTTGCGTTCGGGGCGTTGCGCGGTGCGCCGAGCGACAACGAGTTGGGAGGTTCGCGCTTCTTGCTCGTCTGGGTCGCGCCTCTCTTCATGGTCGCTGAGCTGACCCCGGCGAAACTGCCTCAGGACGCGATGGCGAGCTATCCTGCCATAGCGCTGATGTGCGGGGCGGGCTTGATGGCGATGCGAGGCCGTCGCTGGCGCACCACGCACCCCTTGGGGGTGGCGCTGTTTGCGGTGTCGGGCGCCGCGCTTGCCGCGATCATGGCGCTTGCCGCCATGTTGATGTCCGGGGGATTTGAAGCGGATGTACGCCGCGCCGTGGCCGCGGGCGCCATCGGGGCGGTGATCGTGGGCGCAGCTTGCGTCGGCCTCTTGATGTTGCGCCGTCCGGCCGCGCGCGCGGCGGTGCTGATTGTGTGCGCGCTCGCACTCTCGTTCAGTCTGCGCGACCGGCTCATCCCCGACGTGCGCGGGTTCTTCGTCAGCAGCGAGGCGACGACCGCGCTGACCCGCGCACGGTTACTGCCGAATGAAACACGCAAATTGTGGGTAATAGGCCACGAGCCCGCGGGGATCGTGTTCCTGACGCGAGGTTCGACGCTGGAAGCTTCACCTAGCGAGGTGGGCGCAGAAGCGCGAGCGGGCGATGCGATATTGGTGGAGGGGCGCGTGCGCGAACAGACGCTTGCCGAACTGGCCTCGCACGGGCTGGATTTTGTGGAAGCGGCGCCGGCGGTGCGCGGGCATTCGTTCGTTCGCGACCGGCGCGTTAGCCTCTATGTCGGTGAAGTTCGCGCTGCGCCCGATCAGCGCCCGTAGCGGAACCGCGCCGCCACGCCGATGGCCGCCTCCAGCCCCTCGCCGACCGGCTTGAAGCGCGCCTTGAGCTTCTCGAATTGCATCACGTTCTCGATGCGGGCGTCGAGAAACGCCCAGGTCTCGGCCGCGCCCTCGCTCGGGTCGGCGAACCAGCGCGCATAGGTGGAGGCGAGCACGCCCGAGAGGATTGCACGCTTCGAATAGAAATTTCCATCGGTGCTGGCATCGCCCAACGCCCGCCAGATGCGGTCGGCGGTACGCCAGAGCAATCGTGCAGCCTCGGGCGCCCGATCGGGTCTAGCCAGCGCCCGCGACATCGCGCGTGCGGCTTCCTTGAAGGGCGCCTGCGCCTGCAGCCGCAGCTGCACCGCCGCGGTCACTCGCTCGCGGATGCGCATCCTGGGCAGGTCGAGCCCGCCGAGCGCCTCTAGCATGGCCTGGTCGGCGCGCTCGGCGAAGGCGTCGAACAGGTCAAACGCGCCCCGCGGGCACGCCAGCATGGCCTCGCCCTCCGAGAGGCCCGATTCGGCGACGGCGGCGTTGAATGCAGCATCCGTCCATCCAGACTGCGCGGCGTGGGGGATGAAGGCTTCGAGGATGGAGGCGCGGAAGCGGGCGGAGGGGGCGGCCATGATGGGGATGTTATCCTCAGTTGCCCGGCCCGTCACTGTGGCGTCTGCGGTAGCGTCTCAGTTGGCCGGTGATATGAACGGCCGACGCGCCAGGAGATTAGATTGCTACCGTTTGTGCTCGGCTACGCGGGTTTGATGCTGGTTCTGGTGGCGGCCGTACAGCAGTGGCGACCACGCTGGAGTAAATGGCGCACGATCTTGGTCTCGTCCTTGCCGGGGCCATTACTCGTGCTTGCAGCAGCTGTAATTGGGATAACTTTCATTGTTCTCGGCCCGCGTGCGGAGAACGAGGTTGACGCCAGCGCCATGACAGTGGCGGCGTTTGCTTATCTCTCCGTGATCGCCATACCGACAACTTTTGTGACCGGCATTCTGACAGGTTGGCTGTTCACAACCATCTTTTCGCTCGACGCCAGCGATTGAAAACTGCCCTCCAGATCGCTCAAGACCAGCCGTCCTAGCTCCGCCCAGGGGCGACCACCCGAATTCAAACTGACCCACTACCCGCCCCCGCTTGCCGATAGACAGCGCCCCAGCCTTTTGCTAAGGGCCAGCCTTCGTTTCGACCGCCCGCAGCGTGCTTACGCCCTGCGGGGCGTTTTGGTGTTTGGTTTTTGACCGCGGGAGATGGGTCCTGGTACAGATTTTCGTTCGCGATAACAACGTCGACCAGGCGTTGAAGGCGCTCAAAAAGAAGATGCAGCGGGAAGGCACTTTCCGCGAAATGAAGCGTCGCAACCATTACGAAAAACCGTCCGAGAAGCGCGCCCGCGAGGCGGCCGAGGCCGTGCGCCGCGCACGGAAGCTGGCCCGCAAGCGCGCCCAGCGCGAAGGCCTGCTGCCGCGCCCGCCGGTAAAACCACGGTAAGGCGCTAACCAGACCCACGGAAACGCCGCCCAATGGGCGGCGTTTGTTCTTGAGCAATCAGTCGCTCGCGCCTTGCAACATCAGCTCCGCCGCGGCAGCCAAGGTTTGAAGTTCTGCGGCCGAGAACTTGGCGAACCGCGCTCGCAGCAGCGCCAGCCGCCGGGCTCGGCCGGCCTCCATCAGCGCCCTGCCCTTGGCCGTCACCGCCACCACCACGCTGCGCCGGTCGGCCTTATCGGCGCGCTTGGCCGCCAACCCCTCGCACTCCAGGTCCGCCACCAGCTTGGACATGGTCGGCGCGCGCACCTGTTCGGCGCGGGCTAAAGAGGAGAGGCTCTGCGGGCCCGCGAACGCCAACACCGATAACGCCGAAAGCTTGGGCCCGGACAGACCGCTTTCAACGTCGGCGGCGCGCATTGCGCGCAACAGCCGGATGGCGGCGCGATGCAGACGCTCGGCAATTTCGGCGGGATTGGGCTTAGGCATCGGTTCGCATTTTCTGTTGACACACTTAGTTAGTCAAACTAATTATTTCACGCGACATAAAACGAACCGGGAGATGTTAAATGTCCTCACCCCCAGAACCGATTGTAACCGGGTTGCGGCAAGTGGCGCTTGGCAGCGCCGCGCCGGCGCAATTGGCCGACTTCTACCGACGCGCGCTCGGTTTGCAGGTCCTGTTCGAGACCAACGGCATGGTGTTCATGGACGGCGGCGGCGTGCGGCTGATGATCGGCGCCAAACCGCCCGGCGAACAGATCGGCGGCGATGCCGTGCTCTATTTCGAGCCGATGGTCTGGGAGGTGGCCGAGCGCGCGGTGGAGGCCGCCGGGGCAACTTTCCTTCATCCGCGCGCGGTGTTGCAGCAAGCGGAAGGGCGTGACCTTCTACTGCGCGCGTTCAAGGATCCGGAGGGCCATTCGCTGGCGCTGTTGGGATGGCGTGCGGCTGGCTAATCAGCGGGAGCAAGTCAGGGTCATCGCCGTCGGCAGGAGGCGCGTAAGCTTGGACCGCCGGCGCCCTCGCCGGCATTACGGTGTTGCAAACACTCCCGCGCTTGCGCGGTAGCAGGCGCCGATGCCGGCGAGGGCGCCGGCGGTCCATGTTTACGCGCCACTCTTCACGTCCGATTTCACCCACTCTAGTCAGCCTGCTTCTTGCGCCCGAACAATGCGGTGAGGCTGAGCTGGTTGACGATCCCGGCGCGGAACACTTGCGCGGCGAGGAAAAGCAGCAGCGCCACCGTCGCCAGCAGCAGCGCGCCCTGGCCGGCGATCTCAGCCCAGCTCAAGCCCGTCGGCGCGCGGATCAGCATCAGGAATGGCGTAAACAGAGGCACCCAGCTCGCGGCCTGGATCAAGGGCGAATTGGGATTGTCGACCGCCGGGCCGATCAACAGCATGGGCAGCATGAGGATGATGGTGACCGGCCCCAACAGGGTCTGCGCCTCCTGGATCGACTCGCACAGCGAACCTAGCGCCAGGAAAATCGCGCCGAACATCAGATAGCCCGCGACGAAGCCCACTGCGAAGGCAACGACAAGGCGCGGTTCGGTGAAAGCGGACGCGAGTTGCCCGATGAAGGAATCGCCCATCGACTCGGGCGCGAACTGCATCAAGCTCGCTCCCAAGCCGCCCCACACGAGAAACAAAGTCGCGCTGACCGCTGCTACGCCCAGAAGTTTCCCCAGAAGCAAATCGATCGGCGTGACGCTGGTGAGCAGCGTGTCGAGGATCTTGTTCGATTTTTCCTCGATGACGCCTGACAGCAGCATGTTGGCGACGGAAAACACCACCGTCCACAACACCAGGGAAAGGCCGATCGCGGCAAAGAATGGCGCGCGTTGGCGAAGTGTGACTTCGCCATCGGCGCCGGCGCCCGGGCGCGGGTCGAATTGCGCCACTTTGGGATCAAAGGCGGCCAGCCTGTCGGCTTCGCTCGCCGCGAGCCCCTGCGCGGCCAGCGCCTCGCGCTGCATTTCCAGTCGCATGGAGCGGCGCGCGACATCCGTTGGCTCGTCGTGCTGGAGATTGGCGCTCCAATATTCAATCAGCGGCGCGCCGGCTTCGTCGCGACGAATGTTCAAGGCGCCGAACAAGGCGCGTCCGTCCGGGAGCGTCTGCTGGCCGCTGAGATACGGCTTGAGCGCGTCGATATCGCCGCCCGGCGCCGGTACAACGAAATAGCGAGGCGATGGATTTGGGAACGCCGCCGCCCGCCCGCCGGCCTGGACGCGCGCCGCCGCAATCGCGCTCGCGCGATCGGGCGCTGCATCGAAAGCGGCGAGCGCACGCTCAGCCACGCCCGGCGACGACGCCTCCAGATAGATCTCGATCTCGGCGCGCGCTTCTGCTCGAGCATCGCGGTCAAAGCCTTCGCTGACCCGCGCCGCATCGAGGCTCTGCCCGGCCACGATCGCCAGTGCGCGAGGCGGCTCCGCGCGCGCAAGAAAGAGCGGCGCAAAGATGAGCACCGCGAACAGCAGTGGCGCCGTGATCAGCGAAACCCAGAAGCCCCAGGCGGTGACATAGGCTAGGTATTCCCGGCGAGCGACGAGAAACACCGGCGCCATCAGCGCATCCCCCCGTGCACGACGCGGTCGCCGACCAATGCGACGAAGGCCTCGTGCAGGCTGGCGCGCGCGGGCTCGAACAGCGAGAGCGGCGCGCCTGTCTCCACGCACGCCTGCAGCAATTGCCGCGAACCTCCGCCATCGATCTTGGCGCGCCAGCGGCGATTGCCGTGCTCCTCGCCTACCGCTTCGATGGCGAAGCCCCGGGGCGTCAGCGCCGCGGCGAGGTCAAAGCCGCCTTCCGTCTCCAACGTCGCGATACTGGGCGCGAGCGCGAGTGCTTCGTTGACCGTGCCCTCGAACGCCTTGCTGCCCTGAGCGATCAGCAGGATGCGGTCGCACAAACGCTCGGCGTGCTCCATGACATGGGTGGAGAACAGGATCGTGCGCCCCGCCGCGGCCTCGGTCCGGAGGGTGTCCTCAAGAACGCGCTGATTGACTGGATCGAGCCCGGAGAACGGCTCGTCGAAAATGATCAGATCCGGCTCATGCGCGATCGCGGCGAGCACCTGCACCTTTTGCGCCATGCCCTTGGACAGCGTCTTGATACGTTTGCGTTTCACCGAACCAAGCCCATGGGCGTTGAGCAATTCATCCGCGCGCTTGAACGCGGCATTGGCCGCAACGCCCTTGAGCCGTGCGAGGTAAGCGATCGCTGCGCGCGCGTTCATGTTGCGATAGAGGCCTCGCTCCTCCGGCAAATAACCGACCCGGCGAAGAGCTTCGCGCGTGATCGGCCCTCCGAGCATCGCGATTTTGCCCGCGCTCGGCTTCAAGACGCCGACAAGCATGCGAAGTGTCGAGGATTTACCAGCGCCGTTGGGACCGAGCACGCCGTAAATCGCGCCCTTGGGAACCTGGAAGGATAGCTCGCGCACCGCCGCTCGCGCGCCGTAATTCTTGGCCAAGCCTTCTGCTTCGAGCGCAATCATGCACGCCCTCAATGGCGGACCCCCACGCCAAGATCAAGCCGCCCATGCTTAAGCGCGCTCTTGATTGGCGGCGAAATCGACATCACCATGGAACTCCCTTGGCGATAAGGCGTCCCGACATGGCGTACTGGCTGATCAAGAGCGAACCGGGAACCTGGTCCTGGGAGCAGCATCGGAAGAAAGGCGCAGATGCCTGGACCGGCGTTCGCAACCACCAAGCCAAGACGCACCTGAAATCCATGACGAAAGGCGACCGCGCCTACTTCTATCATTCAGGCGATGGCAAGGAGATCGTCGGAATCAGCGAAGTGGTGCGCGAGGCCTATCCCGACGCGACCGACAAAACCGGCGCTTTTGTATGCGTAGACTTCAAGGCAATTGAACCGGTTCACAGGCCGGTGACTTTGGCGGCGATTAAGGCGGAGAAGAAGCTCGCCGACATGGTGCTGGTGAAAAACTCCCGGCTAAGCGTGCAGCCGGTGAGCGCGGATGAGTGGAAGCTGGTGTGCAAGATGGCGGGACTGAAGTGAGTTGCACTCAAGCTACCCGTGCACTCCCCCAAACATTGTAGCCGGCAAATCGAGGCGTCGAGGGCAGGTACATCGTCTCGCACGCTTCGATGGCGAAGCCGCCTTGCTCCACCAACGCCCTTATGTCGCGCGTGAGATGGCAGCCGCCGGCCATGCGCTTCCAGATTGGTTCGACCAAACGCTGGGTGCGTTGGACGTTGGGGTCGGGCGCGAGGCCATGCTCGCAGAACAGCAACGTGCCGCCCGGTTTCAGGGTGCGCCGCGCTCCTGCCAACGCCGCGACAGCGTCAGGGATGGTGCAAAGCGAATAGGTGACCAGCACAGTGTCCACGCTGTGGTTCGGCATGGTGATGTCCTCGGCGCGTTCGGCGAGGATTTCGATGGGTACCGGCGCGGCGCTCGCGGCTTTGCGGGCGCGCGCCAACATGCCTTCCTCCGGCTCGAGCGCATAGATGCGGCTCACCTTCGCCGCGTCGTAATAGGGCAAGTTCAGGCCAGAGCCGAAGCCAAGCTCAAGCACAACCCCCTCGGCGCGCGGCACGATCTTTCGGCGCTGGTAGCGGATCGGTTTGGTCCCGCAGGCGCAATTGATCACGGCCGGCAGGATATAGCGATTGTAGAGGCTCATGCGCAGACCCGTTCCGCCAGCGCCAGAGCCTCAACCGCGGCGTCGAACGCGAGCATGGTGGAGGCGTGACGCGCGGGATAGTCCCTGACGCCTTCGAGATGGCGCAATTCCCAGAACCGCCCAGCCGGCGGCGGCGCCCCATCTTTCAGCATCGCCCGCAAGCCCTCGCGTGCGGAGCGAATTTCCTCCGGCGTGGCGCCAAGCGCATTCATCGCCAGCACGGCGGTCGTCGCCTGGCCTAGCGCACACGCCTTCGGATGCACGGCGATCGCACTAACCTTTCCGTCCTTCAGTTTCAGTTCAACGGTGACGACCGATCCGCAGATCTTGCTGACCTTGGTGGCGGCGCCGTCGGGCGCCTCCAGGCGGCCGACATGTGGCATGTCCGCGGCAAGTTCGAGGATACGGGCGTGGTATAGATCGTCCATCGGCCCACATGTGGCCTTCCTTTGCTGACATGCAAAGGGCAGAATTGCCGCGTCTGGGGAGACATATCGATGCGCCGCCGCTTATTTGTAGGTCTGCTTCTCGGTTCTTGCGCGCTCACGGGGGCAGCGTTGGCGCAAGGCGTCGCGGCGCCTGGAGTGTCTTTGAGGCCCGCCGAAATAACGCCGCAGAATTCGCTTGAACAGGCATTCCTCGCAGCGATGGGCAGCGAGGCCCTGCGCCCGGCGTTCCGGCGCCAATTGCTGCAAAGCCGGGTGGTATTGGCGCTGGCCTCAAGCGCCCCCGACGCGGCGCCGCGCGAACTCACGCCTCGCGAAGGGGTGCAGGCGGGCATGGTGTTCACGTCCAATGCGCGCATCGATGCGGTGCTCGGCCCCGCCGCGCCGCGGGCGATGATGACGGGGCGCGCCGCACTTGAGCGCCTGCGCGGACGTCATGTGCTGATCAATGCGCGACTAGCGCCAATGCTGGTGTTGGAGCCGGAGGACGTCGCTGCTTATCTCGCTGCGCCGGCGGAACCACCCCCGCTAACCGGGCCCACCGAGTAACCCGTCGCCGCCGCAGCGGCGGTCATAGAGCGCGCGCGTGCGCACGAGCGTGGCGCCTCCGTTGGCGTTGAACAAATGCACTTGCCAGGTATGGGTGCAATTCTCCAACGCGGCCGCTTTACGGCAAATCTGAGCGGGCGGGTTGCCGCGCCCCGCAGTGTCGCGGTTCTCGGCGCACACGAAATCGTTGCGGCCGAGGTCGGCGCTCACGGCGCTCAACGGTGCGCCGGTTGTGTAGCGTGCAGCGATTTCGCGCTCAAAGTGCTGGATCAGCGCGCTTGCGCCGGCGCGACGCCAATCCCCCAAATCTATGGGCGTGGAAGGGATACGAACAGACGCGCTCGGCGGTGTGGTTCCAGCGCTCGGCACACTGGCGCAGGCGCTTGCCAACGCGCACGCCGCAAGCAGAAAAACAACGCCCCTCATCCCAACTCCCAATTAGCGCGCACCCAGGCACATCACGTCAAAACCAGCCGCCGGCTCGGCGGCGCCGCGCTCCAATACGACGTACCAATCGTGCGCGCATTGCCGTTCCATGATCTCGACGCGGCAGTCTAGCCGCGCGCCCTCCGAGCAGACGAAGCCATTGCCTTCAAGCTCGGCCTTGATCGCAGCAGCTGGGCGACCTGCAAAGCGGCGGCGCATCTGCGCCGCGAAGGCGGGGGCGTAAACGGCCGGATCGGCGCTGCGCCAAGCGCCGAAATCCACGCCGCCGACGGCCACCCCTTCCGGGGGCGCTGTGTGACCAGAAGTTTCCGGCGGGGGCGCCGACAAAGAACCGCGCGCCACCGGAAACGGCGACGGCATCTCCTCGCCAGCTTCGCCTGCGCTGGGTCCGCTTGCGCATGCCGCCAGGGCGAGCGCCACCGCTATAAGTGCTGGAATCCGCATGCGCTGTTGTCCTCGAATTTGGCGTCGCATAGCTTGAAAGCGCGGTCCGCGCCAGCTTTACGCCACAGCGGGGGCTGCGCCAGAGAGCACGATTTCAGCCGCAACACGAAAACGCGTCACCCCGCCATAGGCGCGCGCGACCAAGAGCGCCCCCTCCAATCCGCAAATGATCGCCATGGCATGGTCGCGCGTTTCGCCCGCGAAGCGCAACTCGCCTCGTTCGCGTCCAGCCTGCAGCACATTCGCCAACCACGCTTCGTTGCTGGCGAAAAATGCGACGATCTGTTCGCGCATCTGCGCCGGCAACGTCTCGTACTCCGCCGCGAGGATGCCGCACAGGCACAGGCGACCCTCGCTAAGCACATCCTCATAGAGCCGCGCATAAGCGCGCAATTGCGTCACTGAAGAATGTTCGCGCCGGATGATGTCGGCCAACGCCTCCCTGAATCGTTGGGCATAACGATGCAATAAATCGGCGCCGAGATCCGATTTGGCGCTGAAATGATAATGGATGGTGGCGGTGGTCACCTTCAGTTCGTCGGCGATGTCAGCGTAGCTGAAACCGTTGAAGCCAACCGACTGCGCGCGCCGCTCCGCAGCGTCGAGAATAAGGTCGGCCGTGCTGGAACTCGGTGTAACCGCCATCGAAAATAACAACGCTGTTAACAAATTTACCCTCGCCCTACCGGAGTTTCACTCGGCATGCGACTCACTTACTAGTAGATAAGTGCGACTTACCGCCTCGCCCAGGGGATCAGAGATGGCGCCGGCACTAGCATTCCAATCTCCAGTAGGCGAAGGCGCTGACTGGACCTGCGCGACAGGCGCTGCAGCCATCAAGACCAAGATCGAAGCCTATTGGCGCGATCGTGGCTATGAGGTGCAGGTCATGCTTGTGGACGGCCCGTTTAGCCCGGCCCTGCGGGCTTCGCGCGTGGATGTGCGCAGCGAGTTGATCAATGGACTGCCGCGTGCTGCGCTGAAGCGGGCCCCCGCAGCGGCCATGCTTGATTGAATTCACGCACTTTGCCAAAAATCTGCTCCATTGTCCTGTGGCGCCCGCGGAGCGGCCACGCCCACTAGACCCACGCATCGCGCTTCGACAAGCTCAGCGTGACGCTATTTTGCGTCAGCCTGAGCTTGTGGAAGGCCGCGAATTGCTTGCCACGTGCATGCATCCGTCTTGGAGCACGTCTTGGACAAATCGATTGCGCCTGCGAAGCGGCGTACGCTCGCATCTGCGCTGGCTCAGTGCGCCTGCGGCGATATCGCCGTCGAGATCGCTGTTCCTGCCCAATGGGCCTGGCATGACCATTCGCCGACGAGCCGGCGCGCGCATGGCGCAGCGTATGCGACTTATGTCGGCACATGGAAGAGCCGGCTTCGCTTTGTCCGCGGCGAGGATTGCCTCACGCGCTACGAAGAAGCGGACACCGGCGCGGTGCGCAGCTTTTGCGCACGCTGTGGTACGCCGATCCTGTACGAACGCAAACACGCGCCCAGGAATATCAACGTTCCGCGCGCGCTCTTCAGCTCCGGAGTCGGCCGCGAACCGCGCTACCACATCGCCATCGACGAGCTGCGCGACTGGGCTTATTTGGGCGACAAGCTCAGACCGCTGAAGGGTTTTCCGGGCGTGGTGTGGGATGGGGGTAAGAAGCGCTGGGCCGGCTAGCGCAGGCAGCCCCAAACAATGTGCCACCAAAGGTAATAGACCAGCCGCAGCATCAACATTGAAGCGAATCCGAAGCGACGAAACAGATAGAGCTGCGCGAGATTGACCGCCCACACCTGCGCAGAGACGTAGGCCTCAAGCGCGTAGATGGTTTGGTCCGAGCTCGCCTGATAGGCGGGCTCCAGGATCGACACGAGCGAGATGCACGCGAGCGCGGCGCGATCAGCGCCAATACGCGCGGCCGATCGCAAGCCTGCAAACACAAGCGCTAGCGGCGCCAGGTGAAAGACCGCCTCTACGAGGAGTGCGATCGCGGGGTAAAAGAGCAGCGACCACGGCGCTGGCGCATTTGTCACGTCGATGCCAACCAGCGCATCGAAAATGATCACCGGCGCCGCAAGCAGCGTCGCGCATGCCGCGGCGATGCCGACGCCTGTGAAACCGCCGCTCCGGCGCGCCGCGAACCAGCCCCAATGCTGCAGCGCGCGCAGCGACAGCGCGCCCGCCAAGCTCGCGACGATCAACGCAAGGACGGGATCGAATGCCCCGAGATAAGGCGCGAACAGCGCTCCGGCGCCGTTGCGCTCGAGCGCCCAGGCGGCGACCGCCGCGGCCAAAGCCACAAGCGCGAACCCCGTCAGTTGGCGCTGCTCATGCGCCGAGGTCGGAAACAATGTGGGCATCGCGCTTGATTAGCGCGCTTGGGGCGGCGCTGTGTCGTTTGGCCCGTATCCCTTGTAGCTCAAGACTGCGCCGATGAGCGCCAAGGCCGCGAACATTGCATAGCTCGCCACGCTTTGCGGTGCTTGCGGCGCGTTGGGCGCGATCATGCGGTAGAGCCCGCCAAGCAGCAGCACCCAGCCAGTGAGCGTGATCAGGATGGGCCAGCGCCACATCCACAGATTGTGCGCGCGCATCAGCGCGAGCCCGACGACAAACAGGATCATCCCGTCCAGATAAACCACCGGGGCGATCATTCCGGCGAACATTTTGAGATTCAGCGCCTCGGTGACGCCGGCCGCGATCATGGTCGGTCCAATCAGGGCGGCGAGGTCTCTCGAATTGGCCATGGCGCGGCTCCTTTGCGGCGGTTCGGACTACCGGCGGCGCGTCACTGGCGGGTGAGGCGTCCGCGGTAGGGCGGGG
>JBEBIU010000145.1:0-6502 GCA_040080225.1 Terricaulis sp. | reverse complement strand
TCCGTCTTATCAGCGTATGGCCCTCCGGGATTTTATCTAACGCCTCAGGCTTTGGCCGGCTGGAAAACACGATGCGCGGGGCGCGCCAAGCGCACCACCAATGTTATCTTTGAGCTCACGCGCTTAGCGCGCCCCGCTCTCCCACCTTCGCTCGCGATGCGAGCTTCGGCGGGCAGGCCCGCCTTCGCGGGACTGGAATGCAAGCGAACCCGGAAACGCAAAGCGTTGTCCAGCGCTTGGCGCAGGCGACAACGCAAAGAGACGCCCGCCTTCGCGGGCGTCTCGGTAGGATGTTGCGTTAGGCCCTAGCGTACCCGGCCCTCGAGCATGGCGCGACGGTCGCGGTCGCCGCGCCCATCGCGGCCTTCGCGGAACGAACGGTCGTCGTCATTGTTCCAGCCGCGCTCGTCGCGGTCATAGCGACCGAAGCGGCTGAACCCGTCGTCGAAACCACGCGCCTGGCGCCAAGCATAGCCTCGCCGTTGCAAATGCGGGGCGAAGATGCGGTCGATCGGTCGGCGGTTGCGACCGTCGAACACGAAGGCGACGCAGCCGAAGCGGTTGCAGCGATCGGTGTAGGCGTAGGTCAGGCCAGGCTGGAACCCGTAGGGACGATCGAGCAGGCGATAGAACAGGCGGTCGTCGCGGTTCACGGTGAAGACGCGGCCGTCCTTGCGGATGGTGATCCCGCGTTGTCCGCGGTGGCGGTCGCCGCGATAATCGTCACGGTCGCCGCGATAGCCATCCTGGTAGCCTCCATCGCGGCCGCCCCCGCGATCGCGACCAAAGTCCTGCGCCGAAGCCGGCGCGGCCATGCCCGCCAGGGCCAAAGCGGCGACAAGGCCGGCGAAAAGCTTGGTCTTCATAATCTTTCTCCTGCGGGGCGCCTTACAACGCCGTAAGCTCAATCACCCTCGAGTTGGACAATTGCATCCGGCGCTTGAACCTAAGCTGAGCGGGGCGTTAGGATTGGCGACACCCGGGCGGGGAGCCCGCGTTCACCAAAAACTAACCCTCTCGCACCACCGTCCTGAGTTCGGACGGCTCAATCAGGAAGGGCCAGAATATGCCCGCACGCTTGGTGTCAGTGATCAACATGAAGGGCGGCGTCGGCAAATCGACGACGACGGTGTCGCTCGCCGAAACGCTAGCGCTGCATCAGCGCCGCCGCGTGCTGATCATCGATCTCGATCCCCAGACCAACGCCTCGATCATGGTCGCGGGGCCGGAGAAGTGGAACACGATGCGCGAAGCCGAGCGCACGCTCGACTTCTACTTCGAGTCCTACATCGTCCAGCAGCGTCCCAAGCCGTTCAAGCAGCTGATCGAATCCAAGGTCAGCGATCTCAAAGGCAAGCCCGAAGTGGCGCTGTGCGCTTCGGCCCCGGAGTTCCGCATCGTCGAACGCGATATGATAGAGAATTTCGTCAAGCGCGGCTTCCAGATCGACATGATCCAGAAATGGATTTGCGAGCGCTTCGCCAACGGCGTAAAAACCGTGATCAATGAATACGATTACATTCTGATCGATTGCCCGCCGGGCATCTCCTTGTTCGCGGAAGCAGCCTTGATTGCGGCCGACGCGGTGCTGGCGCCAAGTATTCCCGACTATGTGTCGCGACTCGGGCTCATCTCGTTCCGCAAGCGCGCGCTCAGGCTGATCAACGAACGCCGCGGCGGGCCCTCGCAGCTCATGGTGCTCGCCACCAAATACGATGACGGGTTCTCGCTGCACCGCTCGGAAGCGCAATTGCTCAAGGACAATCTGGGAGAGGCGATGTTCGACGTCCGCATTCCCCAGCATGTCGATATCGCCAAGGCGGCTGAGTGGTCGGATACGCCGCGCACGTTCGACCAGAAATACGGCGCCATGGCGCCGATCGTGGCGAAGCTCGGGGAAGAATTCCTCGCCAAGGTGGAGCGCAGCCCGGCCTTATGAGCCTCAACAAAACGCTAGACCGCCTGTTCGACGAAATTCGCCGCGAGGCGAAGCGCAACCCGGATTTCGCCGATCGCATGGACGCGGTGCTGCGCGCTCATGAATCACGGCGCGACGTGGACGAAGAAGTTGTGGCGGCGGTGGCGACGCCTTCTTGGACCGCCGGCGTCTCGCCAACGAACAGGCGCGTTACCGCGAAGAAAACCGCCGGCGAGACGCCGGCGGTCCAAGGACTCAACCCAGCCGGGCTCTATAAGCGCGACGGCGAGGCCGCCCTCGAAGCAGCGCTGTGCGGACAGGATCTGTCCGGCCTGCGCGCGCTGGTGGCCGAACACAATCTCGATCCGGCCGGGGAAACACCCGCGCTCACCCGCGACGAACTCGCCGCCCATATACTAGCGCAGGCCAAGCGCCGCGCCGAACGCGACGAGAAGTTGTTCGAGTATTGATGTTTGCGGCGGCCGGATGTCGGCAGGCAAGAGTCGACCGATTGCCGATTGCCGACTGCCGACCGCCGAACTAACACCACCCCCCATGTTCAATAAAATTCTGATCGCCAATCGCGGCGAGGTCGCTGTTCGCATTATCCGCACCGCCCGGCGGCTGGGGATCAAGACGGTGATCGTCTATTCCGAGGCCGACCGCGACAGCCTGGCCGTTGAGATGGCCGACGAGGGGGTGTTCATCGGCCCATCTCCGGCGGCGCAGAGCTATTTGGTGATCGACAAGATCGTGGCCGCCGCCAAAGAGACGGGCGCGCAGGCGATCCATCCCGGCTTTGGCTTCCTTTCGGAAAAGGCCGAGTTCGCCGATCGGCTGTTGGCAGAGAAGATCGTTTTCATCGGCCCCAATCCCCACGCCATCCGCGCCATGGGCGACAAGATCGAGAGCAAGAAGACGGCGGCGGCATCCGGGGTCTCTTGCGTGCCAGGCTTTATCGGCGAGATCGATGGCGTCGAGCACGCGATCCAGATATCCGAGGAGATCGGCTATCCGGTGATGATCAAGGCTTCCGCCGGGGGCGGAGGCAAAGGCATCCGCGTCGCGTACAACAAAAAAGAAGTGCAAGAAGGCTTTCCCGCCGTGCGCGCCGAGGCCAAGGGCGCTTTCGGCGACGATCGCATTTTCATCGAGAAATTCATCACCGCGCCGCGCCACATCGAAATCCAGGTGATGGGCGATAAGCACGGCAATGTCGTGCACCTGTTCGAGCGCGAATGCTCGATCCAGCGCCGCAACCAGAAAGTGATCGAGGAAGCGCCTTCGCCGTTGCTCGATGAAAAAACGCGCCAAGCGATGGGCGAGCAAGCGTGCGCGTTGGCTAGAGCGGTGCAATACGACAGCGCCGGCACGGTCGAGTTCGTGGCCAGCGGCGCCGACAAGAGCTTCTACTTCCTGGAGATGAACACGCGGCTCCAGGTGGAGCACCCGGTGTCAGAAATGATAACCGGGCTTGACCTGGTCGAGCAGATGGTACGCGTCGCCGCCGGCGAGAAGCTCGCCTTTAAGCAGAAGGACCTGAAAATAAAGGGCTGGGCGATCGAGAGTCGGATTTATGCCGAGGACCCCTACCGCAATTTCCTGCCAAGCATTGGCCGTTTGCGCTCCTATCGCCCACCGCAGGAGGGCAAGAGCGGCGAGATCACCATCCGTAACGAGACCGGCGTGCGCGAGGGCGACGAAATCTCGATGTTCTACGATCCGATGATCGCGAAGCTCGTCACGCACGCGCCGACGCGGATAGCCGCCATCGACGCCCAAGCCGCCGCCCTCGACAAATTCCAGATCGAAGGCATCGCCGACAACATTCCCTTCCTCGGCGCGGTGATGGAGGAAAAGGACTTCCGCAGAGGCGACTTCACCACCGCCTATATCAAGCAAAAGTTTCCCGACGGCTTCCAAGGCGTCGCGCCGACCAAAACGCAGGAGAGACTTCTCATCGCCTGCGCCGCGATGGCGCGCGCCTTCACCGCCAATCGCGCCACCCAAACCAGCGGACGCATCAATCCCCCGAACGGGGCGCAGCGAGACTGGGTAGTGATCCTCGACCGGGTCCACCGCCTCGCCCATGTCGATCTCGACGCCATGGGTGCGAATGTCGTGATCGACGGCAAGAAGCACCGGCTCGACACCATCACGCGCCCCGGCGCACGCGTGATCGAAGGCAGCTTCGACGGGCAGGCTTTCGCGGTGAAGATCAAGGCAGAGCCGCAGGGCTACACGCTGCGTCATCGCGGGATCACCGTGCTGGCGCTGGTTACCACGCCGCGCGGCGCGGAACTGGCCAAGAAGATACCGGAAAAGGAAAAGGCCGACACTTCCAAACTCATCGTTTCGCCGATGCCAGGCCTGGTCGTCTCGATTGACGTGAAGATAGGACAGGAAGTGAAGTCGGGCGAAGGCGTCGCCGTCGTCGAAGCCATGAAGATGCAAAACATCATCCGCGCCGAACGCGACGGCGTGATCGCCAAGGTTCACGTCGCCGCAGGCGCGAGCGTGGCGGCGGACGAGGTGATGATTGAGTTGGGTTAGGCGTGCGGGCGAACTGCCAGAGACCCTACGCTGGCGCTTCGTTGTCGTGGCTCACAGGCTCGCCCATCAGCACCAGTTCCTCTGCCGCGGTCGGGTGCACGGCGCAGGTCGCGTCCCATTGCGCCTTGGTGAGGCCAGCCTTCACCGCGATCGCCGCGACTTGAATGAGTTCCGGCGCTTCCGGCCCTACCAGATGCACGCCGACAACGCGGTCGGTGGCGTCCTCCACCACCAGCTTCATCATCGTGCGTTGTTCGTTGCCCGCGAGGATGTTCTTCATCGGCCTGAACATACTCCGGTAGATGCGCACCCTGTCGAATCTGGCGCGCGCATCTGCCTCCGTTAGACCAATCGCAGCAGCCGGCGGACGTCCAAACACGGCGGAGGCAACGTCGGCGTGATCGAAATGGGTCGGCTGGCCCGCGAACTGAGTGAGCGCGAATGCATGGCCTTCGCGGATGGCGACAGGCGTGAGATTGATACGGTCGGTGACATCGCCTACGGCAAAGATCGAGGCAACATTGGTGCGGGAATATTGATCCACCATCACAGCACCATTTTCCCGCAGCGCCACGCCTGCACTCTCAAGGCCGAGGCCGGACGTATTCGGCACGCGCCCGATTGCGAACATGACCTGATCCACATCCATCGCCGTACCGTTGCTCAAGGAAGCGTAGCGTCTTCCGCCTGGCGCGACGGCGATCTCGGTGAACACCGCGCCGGTGACGACACTGACGCCGGTGCGGATGAGTTCGTTTTGCACGTGCGAGCGAATATCCTCGTCAAAGCCGCGCAGAATCTTCTCGCCGCGATAGAGCAAAGTCGTATCGACTCCGAGACCGGAGAAGATCGAGGCGAATTCCACCGCGATATAGCCCCCGCCGGCAATGACGATGCTCTTGGGAAGACGCTCGAGCAGAAACGCATCGCTCGATGTGATGCCGAGCTCCTGCCCCTTCAATTCCAGGGGCCGATAGGTGTGGCCGCCGGTCGCGACCAGGATGCGCTCCGCGCTGTGGATCTGATCCGACGTTTCGAGACGGAGCGTATGCGAGCCCTCAACACGTGCGCGCTCCTCGTAAATGGCGACGCCGGCGCCTTCGAGGTTCTTGCGGTAGAGTCCAGAGAGCCGCGTGACCTCTGCTTGCACGTTGTCGCGCAATATCGACCAATCGAAGCGGACATCCTCAATCGTCCAGCCAAACCCGGCGGCATCCTTGAAGCATTGCGCGAACTCGGCGCCGTAAACCAGGAGCTTTTTGGGCACGCAGCCACGGATCACGCAGGTGCCGCCTATGCGATGATCTTCGGCGATGGCGACACGCGCGCCTGATTTCGCGGCGATGCGCGCGGCGCGCACCCCGCCCGAACCGGCGCCAATGACGAAGAGATCGTAATCGTAGGCCATTCGCCCCTCTTGGGCCGCCAGTCTTCAAGGCGGCAACTTACTTCGGTTACCCCGGAAGCCGGGTCTATCCGTGAGTCAGTGCGCTACCTTCATGTAAGCCGGCAACCAGTCTTCATGCGCTTTGCGTAGATCCTCAAGCGAAACGTGCTCGCGAGCGCCACTTGCGCCCAGAAAGGAAATCTCCCGCCCGCCCGCTTCGCCGACCACCAGATAACCCGTGCCCGCCGCGCGCGCACGGCGATCAAACTCGTCCATCAAAGCTGGCGCGAGCGCGATCAAATAACGCGCCTGGTTCTCGCCGTAGAGAAAAGCCGCGTCGCTCAAATCGCCCTGATAGCCGAGCGCAACGCCGACAAAGCTGCCCAGCGCCATTTCCGCCGCCGCGCAGGCAAGCCCTCCGTCGGAGAGATCGTGGCACGCCCGCACCAAGCCATCGCCGATCAGCGCGCGCACGAAATCGCCGTGTCTTTTCTCCAGCGACAGATCGACCGGCGGCGCCGCACCGCCGAGACCGAACAGTTCGTGCGCATACTTGCTCTGGCCGAGGTGGCCCGCGCCTTCCCCAAGCAGCACCAGCACATCGCCCGCTTTGAGCGCGTCCGCGGTCGCGCGGCGTTCTAGAT
>JBEBIU010000144.1:0-6551 GCA_040080225.1 Terricaulis sp. | reverse complement strand
CCGCGGAGCACACCATCGCGAACGGCCTGGAAGCCGGCGCTAAACGACCGCGTGCGCTTCCACCGAATGTTCGAGGGGGACGCAAATGAGCGGAACCCGGCTTCGGCAAGTCCTCACGCAGTTTCCCGCTCCCGCGCCGGCGTCTCAGAAACGCAAAGGCGCGAGTGGCTTCGAACTGACAGCGCTTGTGCTCAATCGGCAATTCGCAAGTCCGACGCAGCAGCACGTGATGGCAGCGCTCGCGGATTACATGTGTAACGGCACGGCCTATCCGAGCGCGGCCGCGCTGGCCGCCAAGACGGGTTGGACCAGGCGCACCGTGCAGAAGTGCCTCTCTGAATTGGAACGCCAAGGCTTGCTCACCACCATTGACCGCAAACCATGCAGCAAGGGCATGCTCAAGGTACGACGGATCGAACTCGCCGCCGTGGAAGCGTTGCCGAAAATACCAACCGCGGCTGAGCGCGAAAAACACAAAAGGGGTGCACGTGGTTCACCCCCGGGATGAACGTAATGCACCTCTAGGGATGAACCAGATGCACCCAGAACAAATTATGAGAACAAACCAATGAACCAATTTACTATGCATTGGGGAGGTCGCCCCCGCTCCAAACTCGTCGATGACAGCGCTTGTGAGCGAAGTTTTGTGCTTTCGCGAACCGGCTTAGGATTTCGACGTTTTTGATATTCGAGAGAAGTGCAGATGCGATGCCGCTATCGAGGTTTGTTGGAAGATCACGCGACCTTGAACGCAGATTATCTGGCCACAAGTTGGCGCGTGTTCGAGCGCGGCGCCGTGACTGTGCAGCCCGATGGTTACGATGTCGCCGATGTGCAGGAGGTGGAGGTCATTCACGACCGCGAAGCTGATGCCCTGCGCTTCGTCTACGCGGGGCACGACGGCGACCCTAAAAAGCGCTTTCTTCGCAGCGCCACCATCCGCCTCACGCGCGATCCTTGCCACTACGGGGGCGAGCGGTGCTTGTTCATCGCCCCGTGTTGCAGGCGCCGGCGCAGGGTCCTCGCTCTTTTGCCCGCGGGTGTTTCCTGCCGCACCTGCGCACGCCTCACGTATCGAAGTCGCCGCAAGTCGGGCGTGCCGCGCATCATTGATAGGGCGGATAAGCTTGCCGGCCGTCTGGGGCTGGAAAACTGGTGGGGGCCGATCAAAGAACGCCCAAGAGGGATGCGGCGCGAAACGTTCGATAAACTCGCCGATGAACACGGCCGCCTAGTGCGTCAAGCCATGGTGAAAATTCAGCCGCGATTGGCCCGAGCGACGCGGCGCGGTGAAGCGGCATACTGGGGCGCGATGTTGCGCGCTGGTTTGTAGCCTGAGGCCTCGGCTCGGCACGGGGATCATCGCCACCTGGCGGCAGGAAAGCAGAGCAAATCCGTCATTGGCGCTGCTTGGGGCCGTCGGCAGTAATTCGCCGTTTCCGGCCGTAGCTATCGGCGGGCGAACGCTGGCGACCTCGACCGGGCCCCTCCCGTGCGCTAGCGGCTTGCGGATCGACCGAGGGCGCGCGTGACCGACATCTTCCTTTCCTACATCCGCGTCGCCCCACCGTGTCTTGAGCCGGTAGTTGCCCATTGATATACCCGACGTAGAGGGAGACGGGCCAATGGCGACTGCTGAAATGGTGGGTTCAAGCAGTCGCGCGCAAAGCGACGACCGCGGCTTCTTCCGCGCGCTGGCGACGGCGATGGCCATTGTGCAGGTCGCAGGGTTTGCGGTGCAATTGGCAATGGGGCGATCAAGCTTTGGCGCGCCACTCATCATACATTTGCATGCTGTTGTGTTCATGGGATGGGTTGCGATTTTCGCAACTCAACCTTGGCTGGCGCAGTCGGGCGCGCTCAAACTGCATCGGTTGTTGGGTCGCGTCGCGCTCATCTGGGCCTTCGGTTTGCTGACTCTAGGCGTGCTTGTCACCTGGGCGACCGTGCATACCGGACGAACGCCTTTCTTCTTCCAGCCTCAGCACTTTCTCATCGCAAACCCGGTCACGCTCCTCGGCGCCCTTGGCCTGCTCGCCGCAGCGGTGATCTTGCGCAAGCATCAAGACTGGCATGCACGTCTGCAGATCGGCAGCTTTGTTATGCTGATGGGACCAAGCTTTGGGCGTCTGCTGCCCATGCCTTTCCTGAAACCTTATGCGTTCGAGATCGCTTCGGTTGCGCCGCTCGTATTCGTGGCTTTCGCAGCTGGACGTGATGCATCGGTGCGAAAGCGCGCGCATCCAGCGTGGGCCTGGACGGTCGTCGTGCTGGTGGGCTCGCTGCTGCTTGCCCGACTCCTGGCTACCTCGCCCGTCGGCGCAGATATCTATGCTGCGGCAGTCGCCAACACGGGCGCGACCGGAGGCGACGGCATGGTATTTCCGCCGCCACCGCCAATGCCTTGAGACGTTTCGTTCCCATTCTCGGTGCGCCACTTCCGACCGGGAGGGCCATTCGATCGCGCGGAATCTCAAGCTCGATTTTTCCCGTGTCGGTGAGCACCGTCTTGGCTCCGAAACCGTTGCGGGAATTGGCACGCTCATCGGGCTCACCAGCGGCCAGATGATGGTCCAGCTCGGCATTGAGCGCCCGTTCGGCCAGCGCCTTCGTCAGCGCGTCGAGAAGGCCGTCCCGCCCGAAAGCGTCCTTGGCTTCCCCGCCCTGCAGCAATTGGTCGAGAACGGAATCGGGAATGGCGGGGGCTTTGCGTCGGGCCATGCGAATCTCCTTCAGATCGCAGTGTGAAGGCCCTCACACGAAATTGCCGATAGTCCCGTTCCTCGCCAAGCGCAGGGATGAAAAAAGAGATCGTGTTAGACACCCTGCCGTCCCGATCGCCGACATTGACGCCCATCGTGATCAGCTCTGCCACTATTGCTTCTATAAAAGCCCTGGCCGAGAAAACGCGCTTTTGTGACCGTCTTGCTTGCCGTGAAGAGATTGGCGCTACCGATCATCATTCTGCACATCAACCTCGCCGTGTTCGCCGGCGGCATGGTGATCCAGCGCCACGAGATGAACACGCGCGCTAACGACACACTTAGTGTTGATCGCCGCTCGCTGTGACCGCGCGCGTGGCAGCGATCGGTTGAACGCCTGGCACGCTCTCGCAGACATCGCGGTTGGCGTCGGGCCATTCTGAGCGGAGCAGCGGATCGGCCTCGATCTCGAGCTGCGTGAATCGGCGCCCTCGCGGACCCAGCAAATAAGTACAGGCATATTGTTGCAGTTCGAGAGGCGCCCCGCCGCGCTCGGAGACGGGCCGCGTGATGCGGCGCGCGTCCCAGATAATTGCGGTTTGATCGTTGGCGGCGGTGATGATGCGCCGTCCGTCGGGCGAAAACGCCAAGCTCTGCACACTGCCTCGATGTCCGCTCAGTGTGGTTATGAGCCGTCCGTCTTCTGCGTCCCAAACATTCACGGTGCGGTCCGCGGCGGTGGCGATGCGCCGGCCGTCCGGTGAGAACACAGTGTGCAAGACCGATTGATCCTGCCCCGTGAGCGTGGCGATGAGGCGTCCGTCGTCGGCGTTCCAGAGTCGCGCAGAGCCGTCATAGCTGCCGAGGACGAGCTGGCGACTGTCCGGCGAGAAAGCGAGAGCGCCAGGTCCCTGGACTCTATCAATGTACCCAGGAAGCGTGGAGACGAGGCGCCCGTCGTCCGCGCGCCAAACTTTTGCGCTTCCGTCTATGTACCCCGTGACGACGCGACGCCCGTCTGGCGAGAACGCCGCGCCCCAAATGACCACGCCGTGTCCCGCGAGCGTGGCGAGTAGGCGTCCGTCGTCAGCGCTCCAAATTTTCGCAGCGCCTTCCGCACTCGCCGTGACCACGCGGCGCCCATCTGGTGAATACGCGACGGCGCGGAGATTATTTTCATGTCCGCGCAGCGTTACAATCGTGCGCCCGTCTTCGGCGTCCCATATCCGCGCGGTGCGATCATAGCTCGCGGTCACAACGTGTCGTCCATTCGGCGAGAAGGCCGCACTCTCGACGCCCTCTCTGTGCCCAGCCAACGTGGTGACGAGGCGGCCGTCTTCGGCGTTCCAGACCGTCGCGCTCCGTTCTCCGCTGGGAGCAACGATACGTCTGCCGTCGCGCGAGAAAGAGGCGGCCCCGAGGCGGCCTTCGTGTCCGCTGAGAACGGTGATGACGCGGCCGTCCTCCGCCCCCCAAATCCTCGCGAGATCCCCACTGACCGTGACGACCCGTTGTCCATCCGGCGAATACGCTGCGTTATGGCCCGCGCCCGCTTCTTCCCCCAGTTCGCCCAACGTTGTAAAAAGACGCCCGTCGCTTGCACTCCAGACCTTTGCCGTGCCGTCGCTGCTGGCTGTGAGAATGCGCCGCCCGTCTGATGAGAAGACGGCGGTGCGAACAAAGTCTCCGTGCCCGATTAGCGTGGCGATAAGGCGCCCGTCCGCCGCGCTCCATAATTTAGCTGTCCCGTCCAAGCTCGCGGTGACAATGCGCCGTCCATCCGGTGCGAAAGCCGCGCTCTCAATCCTATCGCGGTGATCGCGCGGCGTCGCAGCAATCAGGCGCCCGTCCTCGCCATTCCAAATCCTCACGGTTCGGTCTTCGCTAACGGTAAGAATTGATCGGCCATCTGGCGAGAAGGCAGCGTCCACGACCGAGCGTTCATGTCCGCTCAGCGTAGCGATGAGGCGTCCATCGGCAACGTTCCAGAGTCTGCCAGTGTTGTCGGAACTGGCGGTAACCACACGGCGCCCGTCCGGTGAAAATGCAGCACTATCGACGCTATTCGTATGTCCAGTCAGTGTGGCGACAAGAGCCCCGCTGTCGGCGCTCCAGATTTTTGAGGCTAGGTCGCCGGCGGTGAGGATGTAGCGGCCGTCCGCAGAAAGGGCGGCGCGGCGCAGACTATTTTCGTGCGCGTTTATCGTCGTGATGAGCCGCCCGTCACTGGCGCTCCAGATTTTGACCGCGCCGCCGACACTGGCGCTGACAACGCGATCGCCGTCTGGCGAGAACACTGCGGACAGCAAGAAATACTCGTGCTCGCTCAGCGTGGCGATCAGGCGTCCGTCCTCCGCATCCCAGATCTTAGCGGTCTCATCCTGGCTCGTGGTAACGACGCGGCGTCCGTCCGGCGAAAACACGGCACTGCGGAGCAATTGTTCGTGTCCTCGCAAGGTGGCGATGAGGCGTCCGTCCACGGCGCTCCAGACTTTTGCGGTCGCATCGTCGCTGGCCGTGACGATGCGGCTACCGTCCAATGAGAACGCAGCGCTGATCAGCGCTTCCTCGTGCTCCAGAGGCGGCAGCACAACTTCCCCAGCATCATGGGCGGCTGCGCCCAAAACAGCTTCGTACACGGCAGTATTGGCGGGCGCCCTCCGGAGACCTGCCAATGCGTATCTCGCGGCAAGCAGATAGTTTGGGCTCTCATCGTCAATCTCGCGCCAACCATTGGTCGCGAAAAAGCGGTGCAAGGTGTTGCGCGCGCGGTCGCGCTCATCATTTGCCAGACCTTCCGCGTTGACCGCACGCAACGCTTCCGCAAGCGCCTGCTGCTCATTGCGCCGCGCAATTCTACGCTGCTCTTCGCGCCCACGGGCGTTTTCGTCAGCTGTGTTGCGCGCCGCCGCCTCAGCCGCGGCGAGTTCAATCGCTTCGTTTTGCTTCAGCCAAGCAAACACGCCCGCGCCTGCGGCCGCCAGCGCGAGTGCCGTCATGGCGGCAGCGATGAAATTGGCGCGCCGGCGGCGGGCCCGCTCGGCTTGCTTCTCGCGCTCCACCAATTCATCGAGGCCGACACCCAGAAGTCCTGCAATGAGCTTCAGCGATCCATTCTCACGCCCATCCTTGCCTTCGCGAAAATCGGCGGCGATCGGCTCCGTCGGCTCCAATTGCGACGTAACCCTTCCATCCGCGCCGAGCGCGTAGATGAGCGATGGCGGAAAGCATTCGTCCGCCGCGGTGTAACCCGGGCGCCCGGCAGCGTGCGGTTCGCCGCCGATGATGGCGGCGAAGATGCGTTGTCCTTTGCCAAGTTGCTTGAAGGTGCGGATTTCTTCTTGAACGTACTTGCTGCCGCACGAGCGCGGCGAGCACAGCACGATCAGGGCGTCGGACTCCTCAAGCCCCTCGCGTATCTCGCGGCCAAGATCGTGGGCGGCGGACAGGTCCGCGCGGTCGCGAAAGACTTTGCCTAGCCGCTTGCCGATCGGACCGATCGGGCTGTCGCGGCCCACCAAGGCCCTGGGCACCTGATAGCTCTCCAGCCGCTTGTGCAGCCAGTCGCCGAATTCCTCGTCCCGGTGCGAATAGGAGATGAAGGCGGCGTAGCGCCGACCCGCCTGAGCCTGCGTCTGCTTTCCGCGGCCGATATCGTCCGCCATAGCGACCCCCCGGCATCTAGCAAAGCACACTGCCTGGCGTTGATCTAGCCGCGTGCGACATCAATCAAGTGAGCGTCCACAATGGGCTGTGGGTTCAACTGATCGACGCAACACGTATCTTGAATCGAGGTCGTGGAGCGAAGCCCGTGATGAGACGATATCGCCGCCTGTCCCCAGCCCAGAG
>JBEBIU010000143.1:0-6552 GCA_040080225.1 Terricaulis sp. | reverse complement strand
CCCAGGTGCGCCGTTGCACTGCGCCGTCGCAGGCCGCACCCTTCACTTCAAGCGCCACGCCGACGCTTGCGCCCAACGCGACTTCGCCAATGCCCATGCTTTGCGGGGCCGAGTCGGTTCGCGGATCGGCTTTGCGCGCAGCCTTGATCACCGCTTGCAAATCTTTCGGCTGGTGGATGGCGATGCGCACCAGTTCGGCTTCGCCGCGGCGGAGCTTCTTGGGCGCGAAGGCGGTGGCGTCGGCCGCGGCGCTGCCGCTCGAACCGCGCGCTCGTTCAGAGGCTTCCTCCTTGCTGCGCTTGCGCGCCAGCGGCGGCGGTTCCGGCTTGTCCGCATCTGCTTGCGGTGGCGGCGCAGCTGGAGCGGGCGCGCCGGCGACGATGGGCGCTGGTTCAGATTCCGATGAAGCGGCAGGCGCCGGTTCGGGTTCCGCAGCTGACGCGGGCTCGTCCTCTTCGATGGTGATGGCGCGCGCATCGTCTTCCGACCGCGTAATCGTTGCGCCCTCCAGCGGGGGCGCTTGCGGTTCCGGTTCGACGGGCGGGGGAGGCGGCGCTTCGGTGCTACCGCCGTCGCTGTCCGTCGCGCCGTCGTCGTTGGCCGAGATTTGTTCGTCTGCGTTTTCGTTCGCAGGCGGCTCGACGACATCGAATTCCTGGTCTTCCAGCGCCGTCTCCTCGACCTGCTCGGTCTCTGACGCCGGTTCTGGCGAGCGTTCGACTGGCGGCGCCTCTTGCTCCATTGCGGGCGCGGCTTCAGGAGCGGGCTCAACCGGAATTGGCGCTGCCGGCGGGGGGGCTTCCACGGAAGACGCCGACTGGCGGCCCTGCAACAACGCCGCCGCGCGTGTGTGCGCTTCTTCGATCGACATGGTGGGCCACAGGGCCGGCAGGAACGCAAACGCCCGCAAGGCGTCTGGCTCGACCAGGATGAGCTGTGCGCTCTTCAGCCGTGTCGCCAGTACTTGCAGGAGCGCGACGAACGCATCCTCCCGCGCCCCTGGCACGCTCAAAACGATCCCGATATTGGGCGCCCCCGCCAGCGCCGCACCCACGGCCTCGCGGTCGGTAATGGTGTGCGCGGCGATGATATCGAGCCCGAACCCCTGGGCGATGTCGTCGAGCGTCGCCAGATCGACGCCAGCCGCCACCAGATAGCCGTTGGACATAAAAATTCCCCTCGCGACTGTGTTTAGGGCTCAGCACCTGGGGGGAGCAAGGATTCTCAGCCGGGCGCAGTCATTTGAGGCAGGCCAAGTCCATCTATTGCTTCATTTGCTATTCAGGCTGGGTGTGGGCCTACTGGCCGAGCTGGCGCGGCTTTGAGCGCCCATCAGTGAGGACAAGAATATGCGATACCGAATTTTATGCGCCGCGCTCGCTGGCGCGATGGCGTTGGCCTCGTGCGAAACCACGAGCGGCGCTTACGGGGGCGGTCCCCCGCGCACGCAATTGTCGCAGTGTATGCGCAATGCGCTGATCGGCGCGGCGGTTGGCGGCGTCATCGGCGCTACCCAAGGTCCCGGTGAAAACCGCGCCGAGAACGCCGCCATTGGCGCCGCCGTCGGCGGCTTGGGCACCTACGGCGTTTGCCGCTGGTTGTCGGCGCGCGAGCAGCAACGCGTGGAGAATGCGTATTACCAATCGCTCAATTCTGGCCAGGGCGTGAACCAGAGCTGGGAAGGCGATCAAGGCGGAACCCGCTCGCTCTCGGTCGCGCGCCCCGCGCCGGCGCCAGATCGCGGGCCGGAATGCCGGCGCGTGAACGCCACCGTCGGCGACGGACAAACCACCCAATCGCTGCCGCAGGAGACCTTCTGCCGCAACGCGAGCGGGCAGTGGGTTCCCGCGTAAAGCTGATGTACTGGAAATGCGAAGGGCCGGCCGAGACGCCGGCCCTTTTTTTTAGCGGCAAATCGGCATAACTGGAGCGGGAGGTGAGGTCCATGCGCATGTCGGTCTTCGGGTTCGCCGTGGCGGCGGCGCTGTTGTTCTCGGCTAGCGCCTATGCGCAAGCGCCGCTGGTGGAAGCTTTTGGCGGCGTGCCAGCGTTGGGCGATGCGGCGATTTCAGCCGATGGGACAAGGGTGGTCACCGCCGCCTCGCGCGACGGGCGCCCGGCCATCGTGGTGTACGACGTCGATCAGGGGCAGCCTATCTATGCCGCCAGTCCCGATCAGAACAACGAATTGCGTTCTGTGGGATGGGCCGACGACAACATTATTTCTTTCCGCTCAACCCGCACGTTCCGTCCCGGCGAAGTGTTGCCGGAGAATTTCCGGTTTCAGGGCGGGCCGAGGCGGATCACTTTCGCGCGCGACAGCGTGATCGATATCACTACCGGGCGAATGCGCGCCTTGGTGACAGGCGGTGAAACCGCGTGGGCCGACCAAGGTTCTTATCTGGTGGCGCCGATCGAGGGGGATTCGGGGTTCGGCCGTATGGTGGGGCGGGCGCCCATCATCGAAGCCCAGCGGCGCGTAGTTTACCGCGTCAATCTCACCAATGGTGAAACGCGGCAGGCCCTCGTGCGCGCCGGCGAGGACACGATCCATTATTTGTTCGATGCGCGAGGCGATGTGATCGCGCGAACCGATTCCGACGAGCAAACCAATCGCTGGCGCATCTTCGTGTACGACGCAAACGGCCAGGACAGATTGCTGCTCGAAGGCGAAAATGCGACCGGCAGTCCAATCCACATCGTGGGCGCGCTGGCGGACGGGCGCCTCGCGGCGATGGATGAGGACGCCGACGATCAGTTCTACGTCATGTACGCGATCGATCGCATAACCGGCGCGCGCGAGGTGGTTTTCTCGCGCCCGGGCTACGAACTGAGCGAAGCGATAATCGATCCTTGGTCGAGGCAAGTGGTCGGCGCGGAATGGACCGAAACCGAGGGTCTGCAGCATTTCTTCGATCCAGCGCTGCAGGCCGCCTATCAGGGCCTTGGCCAACATTTTCCCAATGGCGGCGCGAAAATCATGTCCTGGTCGCGCGACCGGGGGAGGCTCTTGATCCTGGCCGAGAACGGCCTCGATGGCGGCGCCTATTACATTCTCACCACCGCCGCCAACGCGCTTCGCCGGCTCGGTTTTCGCTACCCGGCCATCGCTGCGTCGCCGGCCGGGACGCGCCAATCCATCACCTTCAGAGCCCGCGACGGGGTGCGCGTCCCGGCTTACCTTACGCTGCCGCTAGGAATCGAGCCACGCAACATGCCGCTGGTCGTGCTGGTGCATGGCGGTCCGTCGGGTCGCGACGATATGAATTTTGACTATTGGTCCACCTTCCTGGCCTCGCGCGGCTATGCTGTGCTGCAGTCTAATTTTCGCGGCTCCTCCGGCTATGGTAGTGCTTGGGAGCGAGCTGGCCACGGGGAGTGGGGCGGCTTGATGCAGACCGATGTCGAGGATGGCGCGGCCGCTCTCGTCCGCTCCGGCATGGCCGACGCCAGTCGCATGTGCATCGTCGGCGCTTCTTATGGCGGTTATGCCGCGCTTGCCGGCGCCGCCTTAACGCCAGAGCGCTATCGCTGTGCGGTAAGCGTCGCTGGGGTGTCCGATCTGAACGAGTTTATCCGCCAGCGGCAAAGGGAAGCCGGCGCGCAGAGCGCGACCGCCGATTATTGGCGGATCTCGATCGGCGACCGCGAAGAGGACGCGCAGCGCCTGCGCGAGCGCTCGCCCGCCAACCTCGCCGACCGCGTGCGCATCCCGATCCTGCTGATGCACGGCAGTGACGACACCGTGGTTCCCATCCTCCAATCGCGCCGCATGGAGGCGCGCCTGCGCGACGCCGGCAAGGAAGTGCGCTTCGTCGAGCTGCGCGGCGACGATCACTGGCTCTCGGATGCGGCGACGCGCATCCAGATGCTGCGCGAGCTGGAAGCGTTCCTGGCGCAACATCTGGGGGCGCCTGCTGTGGCCCAATAGCGCACCTCGACGCCGCTGGTTAGCATCGCTATATCGCGCCGCTCAGCTTCATCCCGAGGACGTACATGGCGGCTCAACCGGCGCAATACATATTCACCATGCAGGGTCTGTCGAAGACATACCCCGGCGGAAAAAAAGTATTCGAGAACATCTGGCTGTCGTTTTTTCCGGACGCCAAGATCGGCGTTGTCGGCGTCAACGGCTCGGGCAAATCGACTTTGATGAAGATCATGGCCGGCATGGACAAGGATTTCACCGGCGAAGCTTTCGCCATGGCCAACACCAAGATGGGCTATCTCGAACAGGAGCCACACATCGATATGAGCTTGTCGGTGCGCGAGAACGTCGAATCCTGGTGCGCGGAAAAGCAGCTGGTTACGCGGTTCAACGAAGTCAGCATGAAGCTCGGTGAGGACTATTCCGATGCGCTGATGGAGGAGATGACGACCCTTCAAGAGAAGATCGACGCCGCCGAAGCCTGGGACATCGACAGCAAAATCGAGATGGCGATGGATGCACTGCGCTGCCCGCCCGACGATGCGGATGTCACGAAGCTTTCCGGCGGCGAGCGCCGGCGCGTGGCGCTGTGCCGGCTGCTGCTCTCGAAGCCCGACATGCTGCTGCTCGACGAGCCGACCAACCATCTCGACGCCGAAAGCGTCGCCTGGTTGCAGCATCACCTCGAAAATTTTCCCGGCTGCGTGATCCTGGTCACCCACGACCGCTACTTCCTCGATCAAGTGACGAAGTGGACGCTCGAACTCGATCGCGGCAAGGGCATTCCTTACGAAGGCAATTATTCCGCCTGGTTGGAAGCGAAAGCCAAGCGCTCGGCGCAGGAAGCTTCCGAAAGCGATGCGCGCAAGAAGGTGATGAGCCGCGAACTCGAATGGGTGCGCCAGTCGCCGAAAGCGCGGCAAGCTAAGTCGAAGGCTCGCCTGACGCGCTATGAGGAAATGGCGGCGGAAGCCGAGCGCGAGAAGCAGACTTTCGCCACCATCCAAATCCCGCCTGGTCCGCGGCTTGGACACAACGTGATCAATTTCGATGGGCTGAAGAAGGGATTCGGCGACAAGCTTCTTATCGACGGACTCAGCTTCAAGCTGCCGCCGGGCGGCATTGTCGGCATTATCGGACCGAACGGCGCAGGCAAATCGACGTTGTTCAAGATGATCACCGGCCAGGAAAAGCCGGATGAGGGCGCAATCTCTATCGGCGAGAGCGTGAAGCTCGGCTTCGTCGATCAATCGCGCGACAGCCTCGACGACAAGAAGAACATCTGGGAGGAAATCTCCGGCGGCCTCGATATTTTAACGGTAGGCACACGCGAAGTGCCGAGCCGCGCCTACGTCTCGAGCTTCAACTTCAAGGGCGCCGATCAGCAGAAGAAAGTGGGCTTGCTGTCGGGCGGCGAACGCAACCGCGTGCATTTGGCAAAAACCCTGCTCACCGGCGCCAACGTGCTACTGCTCGACGAACCGACCAACGATTTGGACGTCGAGACGCTGCAAAGCTTGGAAGCCGCGCTCGAGGATTTCGCCGGTTGCGCCGTTGTGATCAGCCACGATAGGTGGTTTTTGAACCGGCTCGCGACGCACATCCTCGCGTTCGAAGGCGATTCACACGTGGAATGGTTCGAAGGCGATTTCGACTCTTACGAAGAAGACAAGATGCGCCGACTGGGGGTGAGCGAGATCATTCCGAGCAGGATCAAGTTTCAGAAGTTTGGGCGGTGATGCATGGGACGTCATCCTGCAAAGACCCCCCAAGAACGGATGGAGGCGACCTTGGAGAGCTTCAGGGACTGGCTTTGCTTGGAATGGGGTTTTTGTGGCGAAGGCCCCCGTTGCGTCTACTATCGTAGCGGTTGATCGGCGCCGTTACCGACCTCTCGGGAATCCACTCCGTCAGCCCATGACAGATAGGTTTCCTTACCGCCGCCGCCGCCGTGGACTGTGGCGACGCCCGCCTCCGCAATCTCGTTCATCAATTCGATAGACAGATGCCGATTTAGACCGGAGGAGGTCTCCACAACGCTCACCGATGTCTCGCGCATATTTCGCTGGAGACCAGCGAGATGATTGAACAAGCCTGTGGCGCCAGGCCTCTTTAGCCGTAGTCGGTAGATCGCTTCTCTTTGCCCGTCTGTCAGCGGCATTGTTACCTCCCATACCGAGAGCAGCTAACAACCTGCGCCCGCAGCCGACAAGGGAGAACAATACGCGAAAGCGATAACCCACGCGCCCGCCACATACGCATCTATCGCGTGCCCAGGCACGATCATTGGTACGCCGCCGCGGCCGCATTGATCGCGCCTTGTGCCAGGGCGCCGTGTATGCGCTGGCTCGGGGAAAAAACCTCGCTCGTGCGGGAGGCGCTCAAAGCGCTGATCGAGCGCGCCGGCTAACCCGCCTCCAATGAACCACGCGACGCCGCTACCCCCGCCGTCCCCGCTCCATGCGGAACACCACGCGCAGGTTCACCGGCGTGCCGATGGCGGTGCTGCCGTCGGCGAGCGTGGGCGCATGGCGTAGCGTGTGCGCCACGCGAAGTGCGGCCGCGCCGAACTCGCTTCGTGTTTCTTCCGCGCGCAAGCAGTCGAGCGCGCCGCCTTCCAGTAT
>JBEBIU010000142.1:0-6565 GCA_040080225.1 Terricaulis sp. | reverse complement strand
GTTCACCGGCATGCGCGTCGGCCTGTTTGGCGGCAGCTTCGATCCTGCGCACGCGGGCCATGCGCATGTGGCCGAGACAGCGCTGAAGCGGCTGGGGCTGGACCGGGTGTGGTGGCTGGTGTCGCCGCAGAACCCGCTGAAGCCGGAATCGAGCCCGTACAAGAAGCGTATCAAGTCCGCGCGCAAGCAGGCGCACGGGCGAGCCATGGTAGTCTCCGATTTGGAGAAACGGCTCAAGTGCCGGTTCACCTACCAGACCCTGCGCGCGCTCAAGCAGCTTTATCCGGGGGTAGAGTTCAGCTTGGTTATGGGGGCGGACAATCTGGCCAATTTCCGCCAGTGGCGGAACTGGCGCGAGGTCGCCGAGGCGGTGCAAGTGGTGATTGTATCGCGGCCGGGGCAGACGCCAAGACAGCGCCTAAGCGCACCAAAACACTGGATTTTCCTCACTGCGCGCCACCATCCCCAATCGTCCACCGTCCTGCGGCAGGTGGCGGTGGCGAAGTCGCGGCGCAAATGATAGGCTGGCGTCTGTCAGAGGTTGAGCAAGGAACCACGACCTGTCGCCTGAAATGAAACGCACAACGGCCGCGCCCAAAGCCGCCAGCACTAAAGCCGGCCCCAAAGCCAGCCCTCGCCCGCGCCATACCGGCATCGACGTCGACGCCGCCACGCGGCTCGTTCTCGCTTCGCTCGAGGACGATAAGGCCGAGGAAATCCTGGCTATCGACATCCGCGGAAAGTCCTCCTTCGCCGACATGCTGGTGGTGGCCTCTGGCCGCTCGGCCCGCCATGTCGGCGCGCTGGCCGATCACGTCATGCGCAAGCTGAAGGAGGCTGGCCTCAAGGACGTCCGCGTCGAAGGCATGCCGCAATGCGATTGGGTGCTGGTCGATGGCGGCGACGTGGTCGTGCACCTGTTCCGCCCCGAGGTGCGCGCGTTTTACAATATTGAAAAAATCTGGACCGGCGGAGCGGGGCCTGCGCCCTTGGCGAGTTGAGCTTCCTGAACACCAATGTTGGACGATTTCCTTCTCCCCTTGAGGGGAGAAGGTGGCCCGAAGGGCCGGATGAGGGGTCTGCGATTTCTCGGGAGCGCGCGCGTTCCCCTCACCCGTCGCTTCGCGACACCCTCTCCCCTCAAAGGGAGTGGGTCAGAAAAACGCACTAGCCGTGAAAATCACCATAGCCGCGATCGGGCGTTTGCGCGACAGCCCAGAGGCGGCGCTCGCCGCAGACTACGTGACCCGCGCGGCTTCGCAGGGCCGCCAGATCGGTTTCAAATCCATCGACATCATCGAGGTCGAAGCTAAGCCGCCCGGCGATCCGCGCGCCGAAGCCGCAGCACTTTATCGCGCCACCCCTGACGACGCCCGCAAAATCCTGCTCGACGAGCGCGGCGCGGAATGGAGTTCGCGGCAATTGGCCGACAAGCTGGCGCGCTGGCGCGACGACGGCCAGTCTTGTGCAACATTCTGGATTGGCGGCGCCGACGGCGTGTCGCAAAGCGTTAAGGATAACGCTGACGAAAAGCTCGCTTTTGGCCGCCAAACCTGGCCGCATCGCTTGGTCAGAGTAATGATCGCCGAGCAAATTTACCGGGCCATGACGATCTTGTGTTCTACTCCCTACCACCGGGACTGAAGATTCCGGACGGTATGGTGAAAAATGGCTCAAGGCGCAAAACGCGCCCGCGCCCTCGTCGCGCTCGCGGCAGGGGCGCTCGCGACATTTGCGTCGGTTCCCGCCGACGCCCAAAACCGCAGCCTCGCGCAGGTCGAGCGTGATCGCCGCGCCGAAAGCGCGCGCGCCGAACGGCTGCGCACGGAGGCGATTGCTGCTCGCCGGGAAGTTTCCGCGCTCGACGCACAGCTCCACGCCGCCGAACGCCGCCGTGCCGAGGCCGACACCGCCGCCACCGCATCGGAACAGCGCCTCGCCCTCCTCAGCCAGCAAATCGAGTCCGGCGCCGCAAGCCAGCGCCGCTCCCGCGAGGCGTTCGAAAATGCCCTCATTGTGGCTGCGCTCAACAGCCGACGCGCCGAGCTAGGCGCGGTTCGCCAGACAATATTCGCTCGCGCCGCCGCCCCGGCCCTGGCCCAAGAGGAACGCCGCAGCGGCCGCGCCTTGGCAGAAGCGCGAACGCTTTCGGATGAAACGGCTCAAGAGCGCAGCATCCTTGCCGAAGCGCAGGCATCCATCGAAGTCGAACGCCGCGAACTCGCCACGCTGCTCGCTCGCAGGCGAACCACGCAAACGGCCCTCGCGAACGACGCGGCCGCCGCAGAGCGCCGCTCGCGCCAGCTTGCGAGCCAGGCGCAGTCGCTACGGCAGCTTGCGGCGCGGGTTCAACCAGCGGCGGTCCGCCGCGGCAGCGCGGGGCCAAACGTGATCCCTGCCGGGTGGCTGGCGCCAACTTCCGGGCAGATCGTCCGCGGCTTTGGCGTCCGTAGCGCCGGGGGGCCGGCTTCTCAGGGCGTCGCCCTGCGAACCGCCGCTAACGCCGCGGTTCGCGCCCCCGCCGCGGGTCGCGTGGCCTACGCCGGACCGTTCCGCAGCTACGGTCACGTCTTGATCCTGAACCTGGACGGAGGCTACGCTCTGGTGCTCACTGGGCTGGGGACGATTTCGGCCCAGGTGGGCGAACCCGTGCATGCTGGTCAACCCATTGGCGAAATGCCAGGAACCGACACGCCGGCGCCGGAATTGTATGTTGAAGTCAGGCGCAACGGGCAGCCGGTCGATCCGGGACGCTGGCTGACCGCGCAAGGGCTTGCCGCGCAGCGAAACCTGCGCGCAGGCTAGAGACGAACCGGTTTGGAGGGCGCGCGCGGCGCGCTGCTGGAGTGACACACATGCGCCTAGCCTGGGTAGCAGCGCCGCTGGTCGGCTTGGCGGCATGCGTCGGCGCGCTGGCTTGGTCGGCCACCGACAACGCGGACCGCGACCGCTACCCCCCGCTCGACCTTTTCGCCGACGTGCTTGCGCGCGTGGAACACGATTATGTGGTTGAGGTTGACCAACGCAAAGCGATGCAGGGCGCTATCCAAGGCATGCTCGCTTCGCTCGACCCGCACTCCTCGTATATGGACCCCGCGGAATATCGCGAAATGCAGGTCACGACGCGGGGCGAGTATGGCGGCCTCGGCATTGAAGTGACTAGCGAAGACGGCGTTGTTCGCGTCGTCAGCCCGATCGACGAAACCCCGGCGGCGCGCGCAGGAGTTCAAGCGGGCGACTACCTGATCGCCATCGATGGCCAGAGCATTGTCGGCCTCACCTTGAACGAAGCGGTACAGCGCATGCGCGGCGATCCGGGAACCGACATCAAAATCACCATCGCCCGCGAAGGCGTGGATTCCTTCGACGTGACCTTGCGCCGCGAAGTGATCAACGTCCGAGCCGTCACGTGGCGCGTGGAAGGCGGCGACGTTGGCGTGATCCGCATCTCAACCTTTAACGAGCGCACCAGCGCCATGTTGCAAGACGCCATCCGTGGCGTGAAACGCGACACGGGCGGGCGCCTGCGCGGCGTCGTGCTCGATCTGCGCCGCAATCCCGGCGGTCTGCTGGAACAAGCGGTTGACGTTTCCGACGCCTTCCTCGACGGCGGGGAAATAGTTTCCACCCGCGGGCGACATTCCGACGAACGCCGCAATGCGCGCCGCGGCGACGATCTGGCTGGCGTTCCGATGGCCGTGCTTATTGACGGCGCTTCGGCGTCGGCGGCGGAGATTGTCGCGGGGGCCCTGCAGGATCGCAATCGCGCGCTTATTGTGGGCACGACCTCGTTCGGCAAAGGCTCAGTGCAGACGCTGATCCCGATCAATGGCGGACGCGATGGCGCGCTGCGGCTTACGACGCAGCGTTATTACACGCCGGCGGGGCGTTCGATTCAGGGCGCGGGCATTGAGCCGGATATGGAAGTGGCGGCGCAACGCATCGACGCGGCGCGGCTGCAAAGGCTTGGCTTGTCGGAAGCCGATCTTCCAAATGCGCTCGACAACGATTCGGGCGCGCAACGACGCGCGCCCCACGCTCCGGACGATCAGCCCCCCGCCGACTGGGACCAGGATGAAGATTATCAATTGCGCCGCGCCATGGACTTCCTGCGCCAAGGCTTGGTCGCGCAACGATTGCGCGCCCGCGCGGGGTAATTTTTTCCTTTCGTCAACACAGGTTAATGACAGAATCGCGCTAGTGACGGGAGGCGCGAATTGGGCGATGTTCGTCGTAATGATTCGCGCGCGCATGCACGGCTTTGCGCTTGCCTGCGAGAGCCGGCATGGCGCCTAAGCTGAAACAAAAAACCGGGCTCAATCACCGCTTCGCCGCGTTCGGCGCGAGCGGGGCCTTGGCGTTCGCGGCGTTCTTCGCAATCCAGATCTTTGGCGATCCGGATGCGGCGGGGCCCAAACGCGTCGTTTCGCTCGCGCCCGCGACCGCATCCGCGGAGAGCGCGCCTCGTCTTTCGTTCGAGCAAGCAAACGAGAACGCTGAGTTCTTCGAACTCACCGACCTTCCTTCCACCACCGGGGCCGAAGTGGGCGAGATTGGCGGGGACGGGCAATTGCGCGTCTCGGTGGTCAACACGCCTGAAGCGGCGAGACCGGCGACGCCGCCACTGCCGCGCGCGCCGATCGCGGGGTTGACTGAAGCCGGTCCCAACGGACCGCTGCCAATCGTCGCCGCCAATGGGCGCACGCCCGCGCAAGCCTATGCGCGTCCGTTTACCGCCCAAGCCGGCAAGCCGATGCTGGCGATCGTCGTTGGGGGGCTCGGCTTCAACGCGACCGCGACGACGCAGGCGATCGATGAGTTGCCGCCGGAGGTGACGCTCTCGTTCGTGCCCTATTCGAACAATTTGCAGAGCTGGGTCGATCGCGCGCGAGCCCGCGGACACGAGACGCTCCTCGAACTACCGATGGAGCCTTTCGATCCAGACGCCGACGACACCGGCCCGCAGACTTTGCTTGCGTCTGCCTCCCCGCAACAAAACACCAGCAGACTCGAACAATTGTTGTCGCGCGCGACCGGCTATTTTGGCGTCACCAATTATCAGGGCGCGCGTTTCGCCACCTCAGCGCAGGCGGCCCAGCCCGTCGTGCAGGCATTGCGTCGGCGCGGGCTTGCGTTCGTGTCCTCGGGGATCGGCCAACGCACCGCGCTCAGCGTCGAGGCGCAACGGGCGGGCCTCTCGAGCACCGCCGCCGACCGCATCATAGACGCGCGCCGCGAGGCCGACGCGATCGACGACCAATTGCTCAATCTAGAAGCTCTGGCGCTGCAGAATCAAAGCGCAATCGGCGCCGGTTTCGCCTATCCAGTTACTATGGAGCAGGTCGGACGCTGGGCCCGCGACGTGGGGTCGCGTGGCTATCAATTGGCCCCGGTGTCGGCGGTGCTCAATGCACGCGCCGCACGTCGATGATCGAACGGCTCGATCCAAAACTCTTTCGCCCCAATGTCGGCCTCGCGTTGTTTCAACGCGACGGACTGGTGTTCTTGGGCAAGCGCAATGGCGCTGAAGTCCCCTATCAATGGCAAATGCCGCAAGGGGGCGTCGATAAAGGCGAATCGCCGCGCGATGGCGCATATCGCGAAATGGAGGAGGAAATCGGCGTCACAGCCGAACAAGTTGATCTACTCGAAGAGACCCCGGATTGGCTCTATTACGAATTCCCCACAAAACTGCGCACAAAAATGAAACAACGCGGGCGCTATAAAGGGCAAAGGCAGAAATGGTTCGCCTTCCGTTTCAAGGGACGTGACGCCGACATCAGACTCGATACACACACGCCAGAGTTCAGCGATTGGCGCTGGGCGCCGCTCGAACAAGCGCCTAGTTTGGTGATCCCGTTCAAGCGGGCGACGTACGAACAAGTAGCGCAGCGTTTCAAGAAATATAGCGTGGGGATTTGAACATGATTGCCAGCCCAATGGGCGCCGCCGCGGCAGCGCCCGAATGAAGCGCGCCCCAAGCGTGGTCACGCCGCCAAGGACACCCATCGTGTTCGTGCACGGCGCCTTCTGCGGCGGCTGGGCGTTCGAAGCGTTTCGCGAGCCGTTCGAGGCGCGCGGCTTCGAGACCCACGCACCCAACTTGCCCCACCACGAGCGCGGCGCCGATCTCGAGGCGCTGTCCGAGACCGGCTTGAAAGAATACGCCCAGGCGATCGCGCAATACGCGAAGGGCCTGCGCGCGCCGCCCGTGCTCGCGGGCCATTCCCTCGGCGGCCTGGTTGTACAACTTGCCGCGGCCCAAACCGAAGTAGCGGGCCTCGTACTGCTGGCGCCGTCCGCGCCTTGGGGCGTGCCGCCGACCACACTCGACGAACACGGCAACCATCTCGGCCTCTCCATGCTTGGCGATTACTGGCGCCGCGCCGTGCCGCCCGATTTCCAGGTCGCGCGCTCCACCACTTTGGACCGGCTTTCGCGCGACGATGCGCGGCGCGCGTTCGCCCGCTTCGTGCCGGAGAGCGGGCGCGCAATACGCGAAGCCGTGCAATGGTGGCTCGACGCCTCGATGGCCTCGCAAGCGCCGGTGTACAGAATCGCGGCG
>JBEBIU010000028.1:0-27949 GCA_040080225.1 Terricaulis sp. | reverse complement strand
CGATAGCCGAGGGCGCGGTCATCGAGATTACCGGGGCAGGGAAGGCGAACCTGGCGAGTGTTACAGGCGCTCTCGAAATCGACAGCACGGGAGCGGGGGGGGTGGTTGTCAATGGCGGCGCAATTGCCGAAGCGAACATTGAGTTGAGCGGCGCTGGCGACGTGGTGATTGCGGCCCCCATTCAGCATCTAAAGGCTGATATTGTCGGCCCTGGCGCGATCACTGTAACGGCGACAGTCGGAGATGTGGAAGCAGAGATAAAAGGGCCGGGAAGCGTCAATCTGCGTGCTGTTTCTGGGCGCATCATCCGTCAGGAAGTTGCTGGGCCCGGCGCCTTTCATGTCGGCCCCTGATAATTCCACGAAACTTCCTTGACGCTCCCGCGGAGCGCCTGTATCTGACGCGCCTTCGAGCCGGCTGTAGGTGTCAAACCTAGACGCGGTTCGCAAGCAACGCGCCGCCCGCTTCAAGTGGGCCGTGGATCGCGCGAGGGTCGAAGGCCCCGTTTCCACAGCGTTTTTTGCGAATTTCCCGTCTTCGCGCGTGTCTGTTGCGGCTTGAAACGGCGTTTTAGTCGGCTTCGTCCCCGCGGGGGCAAGGCCGGCGAGTTTTGCGTTTCGGCGAGTTTCATTGGTTTCGGGAATTTTGGGCGATGATGCAGCAGAACATCCGGATCAGGCTGAAGGCCTTCGATCACCGCACGCTCGACCTCTCCGCTAAGGAGATCGTGTCGACCGCAAAGCGCACTGGCGCGACGGTAATCGGCCCGGTTCCTCTGCCCACACGCATTGAGAAATTTACGGTGAACCGTTCGCCCCACGTGGACAAGAAGAGCCGCGAACAGTTTGAAATCCGCACCCACAAGCGCGTGCTCGATATTGTACAACCTACGCCGCAGACGGTCGATGCGCTGATGAAGCTCGACCTCTCCGCCGGCGTCGATGTTCAGATTCAAGTTCTGGGTTGATTACGATGACCGCCAAATCACAACGCACCGGCGTGATCGCCCGCAAGCTCGGGATGATGCGCGTGTTCGGCGACGACGGCGCACACACGCCCGTCACCGTGCTCGATCTAGATGGTTGCCAGGTCGTCGGCCGCCGCACGATTGGCGCTGAGACGTTCAAGGATTCCTCCGGCGCGGCGGTGGCGCTGAAGCCGAAGAAGTCTCGTAAGAACGAGAAGGCGAAGCCGCCCGCGCGCGAAGCCAAAGGCGATGGCTATACCGCCGTGCAGCTCGCCGCCGGCGCCGCCAAGGCGAAGAACAAGACCCAGGCCGAGCGCGGACAGTTCGCACGCGCGAAGGTCGAGCCGAAAGCGATCGTACGCGAATTCCGCGTCAGCGAAGATAACCTCCTCCCGGTCGGCGCCCTCATCGGCGCCGACCATTTTGTTGTCGGCCAGAAGGTCGATGTGGCGGGCGTGTCCATCGGCAAGGGGTTCGCCGGCGCCATGAAGCGTTGGAACTTCGGCGGCCTGCGCGCCACCCACGGGGTCTCGGTTTCGCACCGTTCGCACGGCTCCACCGGCCAGCGCCAGGATCCGGGCAAGGTGTTCAAGGGCAAGAAAATGGCCGGACACCTGGGCGACGAGCGCGTTTCTGTACAAAATCTGCAAATCGTCCGCGTCGATCCCAAGCGCGGACTTTTGTTTGTCAAGGGCGCGGTGCCCGGCGCAGAAGGCGGCTGGGTCGAAGTGCGCGACGCGGCCAAGGCTGCTTTGCCGAAGGACGCGCCGATGCCGGCCGCACTTCGTCAAGCGGGCGCTGAGTGAGAGCGGACATGAAACTCGACATCCATACCCTCGATGCGAAAAAGGCCGGCTCGGTTGAGCTCGACGAAGCCGTGTTCGGCATCAAGGAGGTGCGCGGCGATATCCTGCAACGCATGGTTAAGTACCAATTGGCCAAGCGTCGCGCGGGCACGCACAAAACTCAATCGCGCGGCGAAGTTTCGGTCACCCACTCGAAGCTCTATAAGCAGAAGGGCACCGGACAAGCGCGTCACGGCTCGAAGAATGCCCCGATTTTCCGCGGCGGCGGCCATGCCCACAATCGTTTGCCGCGCGATTACAGCCACGACCTCACCAAGAAGTTCCGCGCGCTCGCGCTGCGCCACGCGCTCTCGGCCAAGGCGCTCGCCGGGGAGATTTTCGTGGTTGAGGCCGCGGCGCTGAAGCAAGCGAAGACGGCCGCTTTGGTGAAGCAAATGGCCAAGCTCAAGATCGGCAACGCGCTGATCATCGCCGGTGCGGAAGTGGATGCGAATTTCGCCCGCGCCGCGCGCAACATTCCGAACCTTGACGTACTGCCGAACGCTGGCCTCAATGTTTACGACATCCTGCGCCGCGGCGCCCTGGTTCTGACCCCTGACGCGGTCGCGGCCATTCACGCGCGTTTCGCCAAGGACGCCGGGACCAAGGCAGCCGCTCCCAAGCGTGCGCCGGCCAAGAAGCAGACTAAAGCGGAAGGAGCTGCGGCATGAGCGCGCTCAAGCACTACGATGTCATTGTCAAGCCAGTGATCACCGAGAAAGCTACCCTGCTCTCAGAGCAGAACAAGGTGGTTTTCCGGGTGCCGCTCACGGCGTCCAAGAAGGACGTGAAGGACGCGGTTGAGAGCTTGTTCAAGGTCAAGGTCGGCGCGGTGAACACGCTGCGCCGCAAAGGCAAAACCAAGCAATTCCGTGGCGTCGCGGGACGGCGTTCCGATACTAAGAACGCGATCGTGACGCTGCTCGAAGGCTATTCCATCGACGTGACGACGGGGCTCTCGTAATGGCGCTCAAGCAATTCCGCCCGACCTCGCCCGGTCGCCGCCAGCTCGTGATCGTGGATCGCGCCGAGCTGTACAAGGGCAAGCCGGTAAAAACGCTCACTGAAGGGCTCACCAAGTCCGGCGGCCGCAACAATATGGGTCGCGTCACCGCGTTCCGTCATGGCGGGGGCCATAAGCGCACCTACCGCACCATCGATTTCAAGCGCCGCAAATGGGGCATGGAAGCGGTAGTGGAGCGGCTTGAGTACGATCCCAACCGCACCGCCTTTATTGCGCTGATCAAGTACAAGGACGGCGAACTCGCCTACATCCTGGCGCCGCAGCGCTTGAAGGCCGGCGACACCGTGATCGCGGGCGAGAAAGTCGACGTGAAGCCGGGCAACGCGATGCCATTGAAGGCGATCCCGGTCGGCACCATCGTTCACAACGTAGAACTGAAGCCGCTGAAGGGCGCGCAGATGGCGCGTTCGGCGGGCACCTACGCTCAAGTGGTGGGCCGCGACACTGGTTACGCGCAATTGCGCTTGGCGTCAGGCGAAGTACGCATGGTGCAGGATGTCTGCATGGCCACGATTGGCGCGGTGTCGAACCCCGACAACATGAACGAAGTCTGGGGCAAAGCGGGGCGCACCAAATGGCTGGGCCGCAAACCCTCCGTGCGCGGCGTCGCCATGAACCCGGTCGATCACCCCCATGGCGGGGGCGAAGGCAAGACCTCCGGCGGCCGTCACCCCGTCACCCCCTGGGGCAAGAAAACGCGCGGCCCCAAGACCCGCAAAACCAAGCCGTCGGATCGTTTGATTATCCGCCGTCGTCACTCCAAGAAAGCGAGCTAGAGGCATGCCGCGTTCCGTTTGGAAAGGTCCGTTTGTCGACGGGTATCTGATCGCCAAGGCCGAGAAGGCCGCGGGCGGCGGGCGTCGCGAAGCGATCAAGACCTGGTCGCGTCGCTCGACCATCATGCCGCAATTCGTTGGCCTCACCTTTCAAGTGCACAATGGCAAGCAATTCACGCCAGTGCTGGTGAGCGAAGACATGGTCGGCCACAAGCTCGGCGAGTTCGCCCCTACGCGCAATTATTTCGGCCACGGCGCCGACAAGAAGGCCAAGAGGAAGTGAGATGAGCAAGCCCAAATCTCCTCCCAAGCAAGCCTCCAACGAAGCCCGCGCGGTGCTTCGTACGCTGCGCATTAGTCCGCAGAAGCTGAACCTGGTCGCGCAATCGATCCGCGGCTTAACCGCTGAAAAGGCCAAGAACGAATTGCGCTTCTCGCAGAAGCGCATTTCAAAAGACGTGTTGAAATGCCTGCAATCGGCGATGGACAACGCCGAGAACAATCACGGCCTCGATCTCGACGGCCTGGTGGTGGCGCAAGCCCATGTGGGCAAGAACATCACCATGAAGCGCATGCATACGCGCGCCCGCGGCCGCGGCGTGCGCATCGAAAAACTATTCTCCCAACTCACCATCGTGCTGCGCGACACAACCAAGCAGCCCGAAACCGCCGAGGCCGCGTAATGGGTCAGAAAGTCAATCCGATCGGGCTCCGCCTCGGGGTCAACCGCACCTGGGACAGCCGTTGGTACGCCAGCAGCAAGGATTTCGCGCGCCTGCTGCACGAAGACATCGCCATCCGAAAATTTGTACGCGATAAAATGAAAGCCGCAGGCGTCTCCAAAATCATTATCGAGCGTCCGCTGAAGAAGTGCCGGATCACCATCTTCACCGCCAAGCCGGGCGTGGTGATCGGCAAGAAGGGCACCGACATCGAAAAACTGCGCAAGGATCTGGCTACCATGGCGCCGGGCGCGGAAGTGCACCTGAACCTGGTGGAAGTTCGTAAGCCTGAAACCGATTCAACGTTGGTCGCCGAAGGCGTCGCCCAACAGCTTGAGCGCCGCGTCGCCTTCCGCCGGGCGATGAAGCGAGCGATGCAATCGGCGATGCGCCTCGGAGCGCAAGGCATCCGCATCAACGTTTCCGGCCGTCTCGGCGGGGCTGAAATCGCGCGCATGGAATGGTACCGCGAAGGCCGCGTGCCGTTGCACACGCTGCGCGCCGACGTCGATTACGGCACTGCTGAAGCCGACACGGCTTATGGCAAGATCGGCGTCAAGGTTTGGATATTCAAAGGCGAGATCCTCGAGCACGACCCAATGGCTCAAGATCGCCGGGCGATGGACACCGGCGAAAACCGCGAGCGCCGTGATCGTGATCGGCCCGCGCGCGAGGATCGGCCCCCGCCGGGCGATCGTCCCCGTCGCGGCCGTCGTCCGCCGCGCGGCGAAGAAGCTGAACCGGAGGCATAAATACCATGATGCAGCCGAAGAAAACCAAGTTCCGGCGCGCCCATAAGGGGCGCATCAAAGGGAACACCAAAGCCGGCGCGGCGCTGAATTTCGGCCAGTTCGGGCTGAAGGCGCTTGAGCCCAACCGCGTAAACGCGCGTGAGATCGAAGCCGCGCGCCGGGCCATTACCCGCGAAATGAAGCGCCAAGGCCGGGTTTGGATTCGCATTTTTCCCGACGTGCCAGTGTCGCAAAAGCCAGTCGAAGTGCGGATGGGCAAAGGCAAAGGCGCGGTGGAGTACTGGGCGGCGCGCGTGGCCCCGGGACGGATCATGTTCGAGGTTGATGGCGTGCCGGAAGTGATCGCGCGTGAATCCCTGCGTCTGGGCGCGGCGAAGCTCTCCGTACGCACCAAGATCATCGCCCGGATGGAGGGGCTCTGATGAAGCACCGTGAAATCCGCAAGGAGCTGCAAGACTTCCGCGCCGGCGATGAAGGCAAGTTGGGCGATGAGCTCGCTCAGCTGAAGAAAGAGCAGTTCAATCTCCGCTTCCAACAGGCCACCGGGCAGTTGGAGAAGTCGTCGCGTATGCGCGAAGTCCGCCGCATGATCGCGCGCACCAAGATGGTGCTGCGCGAAAAAGCGCCGAAGAAAAAAGTATAAGGAACAGAAGCGATGCCGCGCCGCATAATGACCGGAACGATCGTGAGCGATAAGGGCGACAAGACCGTCGTCGTGCAGGTGGAGCGCACCTACCTGCATCCGCTGTTGAAGAAGACCGTTCGTCGCCGGGCGAAGTTCCACGCCCACGACGAAGCGAACGCGTTTAAAACCGGCGAAATCGTCAACATTCAAGAATGCCCGCCCAAGTCCAAGCTGAAACGCTGGGAAGTGGTCGGGCGCACTGGAGCGTGATCCCATGATCCAGATGCAAACCAATCTCGATGTCGCCGACAATTCCGGCGCCAAGCGCGTCATGTGCATCAAGGTGCTGGGCGGCTCCAAGCGCCGCTACGCCACTGTCGGCGACACCATCGTGGTCTCGGTGAAGGAAGCGATGCCGCGCGGGCGGGTCAAGAAGGGCGACGTCCACAAGGCTATCGTCGTGCGGGTCTCCAAGGACCTGAAGCGCAAGGATGGCTCCACTATCCGCTTCGATTCCAACGCCGCGGTGCTGATCAACAAGCAAGGCGAGCCGATCGGCACGCGCATCTTTGGCCCGGTCCCGCGCGAGCTGCGGGCAAAGAACCAGATGAAGATCATCTCGCTCGCCCCGGAGGTGCTCTAATGGCCGCCCGTATTAAGAAGGACGACACCGTGGTCGTCATCGCCGGCAAGGACAAAGGCCGCACCGGCAAGGTGCTCATGGTTATGCCGAAGGACGATCGCCTGGTCGTCGAGGGCGTGAACATGATCAAGCGGCATACCAAACCGGACATGGCAAACCCGCAAGGCGGGGTGATCGCCAAGGAGGCGCCGCTGCACATTTCAAACGTGTCGCTGCGCGACCCCAAGACGGGCAAGGCCACGCGGGTCGGGTTCAAGCTGGTTGAAAAGGGCGGCGTCAAAACCAAGGTACGCGTCGCAAAGGGTTCGGGAGTTGAGATCGATGTCTGACGCTCCGAAAGCGAAGAAGGCGCAAACGCCCAAGCAAGCCAAGCCCGCCAAGGAAGCGGCGCCCGCCTCGCGCCCGCGCGCGCCCAAGCCCGCCGATTACGAGCCCCGCCTCAAGCTGCGCTACAAGAACGAGATCAAGAAAAGCCTGCGCGAGCAATTCAGCTACACCAACGACATGCAGATCCCGCGTCTGGACAAGATCGTGATCAACATGGGCGTGGGTGAGGCCACCCAGGATTCGAAGAAGCTCACCTCGGCGATCCAAGCGCTGACCGCGATCGCCGGTCAAAAGCCGGTGGCCACCAAGGCGCGCAAGTCGATCGCCCAGTTCAAACTGCGGGAGGGCATGAGCATCGGCTGCAAGGTCACGCTGCGACGCGACCAGATGTACGAATTTCTGGATCGTCTGGTTACCATCGCGCTGCCGCGGGTGAAGGACTTCCGCGGGCTCAACGGCAAGAGCTTCGACGGGCGCGGTAATTACGCCATGGGGATCAAGGAACACATCGTGTTCCCGGAAATCAATTACGACCAGATCGACCAGGTTTGGGGCATGGACATCGTCGTTTGCACCACTGCACGCAGCAATGACGAAGCCCGCGCCCTGTTGAAGGAGTTCGATTTCCCGTTCCGGAACTGATCCTGAGCTTGACGAAGGATCCACCCCAGAACGCATCGGGAGAGAAAGAGAATATGGCGAAGACAAGCTCAATTGAACGCAACAAGAAACGCGAACGGCTCGGCAAGAAATTCGCCGCGCGGCGCGCCAAGTTGCGCGCCGCCTCGCTAAACGAGGATTTACCGCTGGAGGAGCGCTTCGCCGCGCGGCTAAAGCTAGCGCAATTGCCGCGCAATTCGTCGCCGACGCGGGTGCGCAGCCGTTGCTCGCTTTCCGGGCGTCCGCGCGCGGTCTATCGCAAACTGAAACTGTCGCGGATCGCGCTGCGCGATCTGGCCTCTAAGGGTCAGATCCCCGGCATGGTCAAGTCGAGCTGGTGAGGGGACCGCCATGAATTTGAACGATCCCGTCGGCGATCTCATCACCCGTATCCGCAACGCGCAGATGCGCGGGCGCTCCAAGCTCACCTCGCCCGCATCGACTTTGCGCGTGCGCGTGCTCAACGTCCTGAAGGACGAAGGCTATATTCGCGAGTTCCGCACGATCGAAAAGGACGGTCGCCAGGAACTCGAGGTCGAGCTTAAATATTTCGAAGGCGCGCCGGCGATCCATGAGATTCAACGTGTTTCGAAGCCGGGGCGGCGCGTGTATTCGGCGATCAAGGATTTGCGCCTGGTGCGGAACGGCCTTGGCATCTCGATCCTGTCCACGCCGAAGGGCGTCATGAGCGACAACGCCGCGCGCACCGCCAATGTCGGCGGCGAAGTTCTCTGCAAGGTGTATTGAGATGTCCCGCCTCGGCAAGAAACCCATCCCCGCCCCTTCCGGCGTCACCGTTACGGTGAAGGGCCAGGATGTGAGCGTGAAAGGCCCTAAGGGCGCTCTCTCCTTTCGGGCTCATGATGACGTGTCCGTGAGCTTTGGCGATGGCGCCATTTCGGTGAAGCCGCGCCACGAGACTGCGCGCGCGCGAGCGCTGTGGGGCACAACCCGTGCTGTGCTCGCCAATCAGATCAAGGGCGTTACCCAAGGGTTTGAGAAGAGCCTCGAGATGACCGGCGTCGGCTATCGCGCGGCGATGCAAGGCAAGAACCTGCAGATGCAATTGGGCTACAGTCACGAGATCAATTACGAGCCGCCCGAAGGCGTCACCATCGCCACGCCGAAGCCTACGGAAGTCAAGATCAGCGGCATCGACGCGCAGATCGTGGGCCAGGTGGCTGCTGAAATCCGCTCCTATCGCCCACCTGAGCCATACAAAGGCAAAGGCGTGCGTTATGCCGGCGAACATATTCGCCGCAAGGAAGGCAAGAAGAAGTAAGTCATGCCGCGCAAACTTGATCCCATCGCCCGCAGGGCCCAACGCAACCGCACCCGCCTGAAGAAGGTCGCTGGCGACCGCCTGCGGCTTTCCGTGTTCCGCTCGTCGAAGAACATTTCGGCCCAGCTTATCGACGATACCAAGGGCGTCACGGTCGCCGCCGCTTCGACGCAAGAGGAAGCCTTCAAAAAGATGGGCGCCAAGGGCTCCGGCAAGGACGGCGCCGCCGCAATCGGCAAGCTGATCGCTCAACGCGCGTTGGCCAAGGGCCAGAAGCGCGTGCTGTTCGATCGCGGCCGCTATCTGTTTCATGGCCGGGTGAAAGCCCTGGCCGACGCCGCCCGCGAAAGCGGCTTGGACTTCTGAGGACCACGCGATGAGCGATGACACGATCGGCGCGCCCAGTGCGGCCCCAACCGAACAGCCACGCGGCCCGCGCGGCCCGCGCGGACCGCGTCGCGGCGGCGCAGGAGGCGGCGGCAACGATCGCGGACGGCGCGGCCCGCGCGACCCGCAAGCTGGCGAGGAACGCGCCGAGGGCGAGCTGATCGACAAGCTCGTCGCGATCAACCGCGTCGCCAAGGTGGTGAAAGGCGGCAAGAATTTCGGCTTCGCGGCATTGGTGGTCGTGGGCGACAAGAAGGGCCGCGTTGGGTTCGGCCACGGCAAGGCTCGCGAAGTGCCGGAAGCCATCCGCAAGGCGACCGAAGAGGCCAAGAAAACCCTCATCCGCGTGCCGTTGCGCGAGGGCCGTACGCTGCATCATGACGGCGACGGCCGCTGGGGCGCTGGGAAAGTAATGCTGCGCTCAGCGCCGGCGGGCAAAGGCCTTATCGCGGGCGGGCCGATGCGTGCGGTGCTGGAAGTGCTCGGCGTGTCGGATGTTGTCGCAAAGTCTAAAGGTTCTTCGAACCCTTACAACATGGTGCGGGCAACTTTCGATGCACTGAAGCGGCAAAGCTCGCCGCGTCAGATCGCCAATCGCCGCAGCCTCAAGGTCGCCGATCTGATCGGGCGGCGCAAAGACGGCGCGAGCCTTGGCGAAGTGGCTTCGGAGGGCTGAGCATGGCGATGAAAAAGAAAACCGCCGGTGCGCGGATCAAGGTGCGCCGCATCGGCAGCCCGATCCGGCGCGAAAACACCCAGCGCGCGACGCTGCTGGGTCTCGGCCTGAAGCGTGCGCAACAGGTGGTCGAACTTGAGGACACGCCCTCGGTACAGGGCATGATCCGCAAGGTGGCGCATCTGGTGGAAGTGGTGAAGTGACATGAAACTGAACGAACTGGCTGACAATCCCGGCTCGACCAAGAAGCTGATGCGTGTTGGCCGCGGCGTCGGCTCGGGCAAGGGCAAGACCGGCGGACGCGGCGTGAAGGGGCAAAAATCCCGGCGCGGCGTCTCCATCAATGGCTTCGAGGGCGGTCAGATGCCGCTGCACATGCGCATGCCCAAGCGCGGGTTCACGCCCCCATCGCAAAAACGCATGGCCTGGATCAATCTGGGCGTCCTGCAAAACGCCATTGATAACAAGAAGATCGATGCAAAGTCAGAAATCACCGAGGACGCGCTGGTAGCTGCGGGCGTGATCCGGCGCAAGAAGGACGGCGTGCGCTTGCTTGCGCGCGGTGAGTTGAAGGCCAAGGTGAACATCACCATTTCCGGGGCGTCGGCCGCGGCCGTGGCGGCGGTGGAGAAAGCCGGCGGTGCGGTGAAGCTGCTCAATCCGCCTGCGGCGAACGAAGCAGCGGCCTAAGCTTACTCTCCGGTTGGGGAGTTTTCCGCGTACGCGGGGATGGAATCGGAGTAGCGCGCCCTCATGGCATCAGCCGCAGAACAATTAGCCGCCAACATCAATTTCCAGGCGTTCGCGAAAGCGACCGACTTGCAAAAGCGCATCTGGTTCACCCTGATCGCCTTGGTGGTCTATCGCCTCGGCACTTTCATCCCGATCCCAGGCGTCGATATCGTCAAGTTCGCCGATTTGTTCAAACAACAATCGGGAACCATCCTTGGGATGTTCAACACCTTCTCCGGCGGCGCGGTCGAGCGCATGGCGGTGTTTGCGCTGAACGTGATGCCCTACATCTCAGCCTCCATCATCGTGCAGCTGATGGCGACTTCAATCCCGTCGCTGGAGCGGCTGAAGAAAGAGGGCGAAGTCGGGCGCAAACAGCTCAACCAGTATACGCGCTACCTCACGGTGCTGCTGGCGGTGATGCAATCCTACGGCATGGCCATGGGGTTGCAGGGGCAGGGTGTGGTCGCTGATCCGGGCCCGTTCTTCGTTGCATCCACCGTGATCACGCTCACCGGGGGCACCATGTTCCTGATGTGGCTTGGCGAGCAGGTGACTGCGCGTGGGGTCGGCAACGGCGTTTCGCTCATCATTTTCGCCGGCATCGTGGCTGACCTGCCGCGGGTCATAGCGCAGGCGCTCGACCTGGTGCGGCAGGATAGCTCGCGCGGGTTCGGCTTCCTGCTGGTCGCGCTGGTCATGCTGGCGGCGATCTTCTTCATCGTATTCATCGAGCGGTCGCAGCGTCGGCTGGTGGTGCAATACCCCAAGCGGCAACAGGGCAACCGCATGTTCATGGGCGAAAGCTCGTTCCTGCCGTTGCGGATCAACACCGCGGGCGTCATCCCTCCGATTTTCGCTTCATCGCTGCTGCTCTTGCCAACGACGATCATACAATTCGCCGGCATGGGCGCCAACGCCCCGGAATGGCTTGCTGACGTGCAGGCCTTCATCGGCTACGGTAAGCCCGGGCACCTGATGCTCTACGCGCTTGGCATCATCTTCTTCTGCTTCTTCTACACCTCGATCGTGTTCAACCCGGAAGAAACCGCCGACAATCTGCGCAAGTACGGCGGCTTCCTGCCCGGCATCCGGCCAGGGAAGAAGACTGCCGAGTATCTAGATTTCGTGCTCACGCGCCTGACCGTGATCGGCGCGGCCTACATCACATTGGTGTGCTTGTTGCCTGAAATCATGATCTCCTATTTCGCGGTGCCGTTCTATCTCGGGGGCACTTCGATCTTGATTGTCATCTCGGTCACGCTCGACACCGTGGCGCAAATTCAATCGCATCTGGTGGCGCACCAATACGAAGGCTTGATCAAGCGCTCGAAATTGCGCGGCAGCGGCGCGCCAGGGCCGGTTCGTAAATGAACCTGGTTCTGTTCGGTCCGCCGGCGGCGGGTAAGGGGACGCAAGCCAAGCGCCTCGTGGCCGAGCGCGGATATGTACAGCTCTCGACCGGCGACATGCTGCGCGCCGCCCGCGCCTCGGGCTCCGAGCTAGGCCAGCGCGTGGCCGCGATCATGGACGCGGGCTCGCTGGTTTCGGACGAAATCGTCATCGAGCTGATCGAAGACGCGATGGCCGCCAACAAGGGCGCCCCCGGCTTCATCTTCGACGGCTTCCCTCGCACCATTCCCCAAGCTGAGGCGTTGGACGCACTCCTGGCGCGCTCCGGGCAGGCGATCGATCTGGTGATCCGGCTCCAAGCCGATCCGGAGAAATTGATTGAGCGCGTGTCCAAACGCTACGCCGAAGAGCGCAGGGCCGACGACAATCCCGAAAGCTTCAAGGTGCGGCTCAACGCGTACCTCACCAAGACCGCGCCGCTGGTTGCGTTTTACGAGGCGCAAGGCAAAGTTCGCGGCGTCAATGGGATGGCCGACATCGAGAGCGTGGCTCGTGCGATTGCGGGTGTGCTCGGGGGGTAGGCTATTGCGGAGGATCGCTCTGCGGAGGCGCATCGCACTCTGGGAAGCGCGTCGGCATTAGCACCAGTGTCACCACTGTTCGCCCCCCGCGGCGATAGATGCTGGTGCGAGAACCGGCGCTTATCAGCACTGCCAGGGCGGGATTTTCTCCGGGCGCACTGCAGAGCGTGCGACGGATCGCGAATTCACCCGGAGAGCGCCGCTCGGCAGATTCAGAAAAAGTCCTTCCTAGAGTGGCAAGCCGCGTGTCCAAGGCGGCCAGGTACGCGTCAGCCGCCGCTCTGTCCGCGACGACGGTGCATTGGCGTAGGCCCTCGATTGTTCCCACGCCAACGAGCGCGGGGGAGCTTCCGCCCACGGCATAGCTGTCCAATCCGGAGAGGGGGCCAACAGAGGGCGTCGGCATGATCAGGCGCTGTCCACTGCCCCAGGAAGTTTGATCGGCGCCTTGCAGGAGGTAAGGGAAGCATACTTCGGAGTAAGCGATGTCGTAGTTCTCGATCGCGTGACCCAGGATGTGGGGGCGTCGTGAAGCGTCTGGGCCGGTCCAAGTCTGGGCGGCCGCCGATGTCACGATCAGCGTCAGCGCAACCAGGGCGCGCGCTACGGAGCGAGGCAAGCACTTCATTGACACCCATCCTAGCAGTTTCAGTTCGACTAATAACAGGCCGGCTCGGACACGCGTCAGACCCATTTTTTGATAGACATAGGGCCATTCGGTCGCGGCGGAGAGTCGCTGGCGGTGTTGACGCGGCTTTTCGCCTCGCTATAAACGCCCCTTCGCGAACACCCATCCCGCGAAGTCCCCGGGCCAGAAGGCCGGGCGGGCTCGCGTCTTTTGCGTTTTGGAGCTTTCGTCTCATGGCCCGTATCGCCGGCGTCAACATTCCGACCCAAAAGCGCGTCGTCATCGCGCTGCAATACATCCACGGAATCGGGAAACACTACGCCAAGGAAATCTGCGCCAAGGTCGGCTTGGCGGATAATCGTCGCGTCAGCGAGCTGACCGACGCGGAAGTTCTCCAAATTCGTGAAGCGATCGACCGCGATTATACCGTGGAGGGCGATCTCCGCCGTCAGAGTTCGACCAATGTCAAGCGGCTGATGGATCTCGGTTGTTATCGCGGCCTGCGCCACCGCAAGGGTCTGCCGGTTCGCGGTCAGCGTACTCATACCAATGCGCGCACCCGCAAAGGGCCGTCCAAGCCGATTGCCGGCAAGAAGCAAGCCACCAAGAAATAAGCCAGAAAACAGGAAGAGACCGCCGCGATGGCTAAGGAATCAACACGCGTCAAGAAGCGCGAGCGCAAGAACATCGTCACTGGCGTCGTGCATGTGGCGGCGTCGTTCAACAACACGATGATCACCATCACCGATGCGCAAGGCAACGCCATTTCATGGTCGAGCGCTGGCATGATGGGCTTCAAAGGTTCGCGCAAATCGACGCCATACGCGGCTCAGGTCGCCGCCGAGGACGCCGGACGCAAAGCCATGGAGCATGGCATGCGCACGGTTGAGGTGAACGTGTCCGGCCCTGGTTCGGGCCGCGAAAGCGCGCTGCGCGCGCTGCAGGCGGTTGGATTCACTGTAACGTCGATCCGCGACGTCACCCCGATACCACATAATGGATGCAGGCCGCCGAAGCGTCGGCGTGTCTAAATATTGGTGTTCGCGGCGCGTGGTCCGCGCGCGCAAGGAAAGCTCATGACGACAACGATCGAACGAAACTGGTTGGAACTTATCCGCCCCAAAAAGCCTGTGGTTGAGCCGGGCTTCGATCCCGCGCGCCGCGCCACTCTGGTGGCCGAGCCTCTGGAGCGGGGCTTTGGCATGACGCTGGGCAACGCGCTGCGGCGCGTGCTGCTGTCGTCGTTGCAGGGCGCCGCGATTACCACCGTGCAGATTGACGGCGTGGTGCACGAGTTTTCTTCCATCAACGGCGTGCGCGAGGACGTCACCGACATCGTACTGAACCTGAAGCAAGTCGCCATCCGCATGCGTGGCGAGGGACCCAAGCGCGTTATGCTCAAGGCTGAGGGTCCGGGGCCGGTGAAAGCCAGCGCGATTCAGACCGTTTCCGACATGGAGATTCTGAACCCGGATCACGTCATCTGCACGCTTGACGACGGCGCCTCGATCCGCATGGAACTCACTATCAATAACGGCAAAGGCTACGTGCCGGCAGAAAGAAATCGCCCCGATGACGCGCCCATTGGGCTCATCGCCATCGATGCGATTTACTCGCCGGTACGCCGCGTCGCCTATCGCATCGACAACACCCGCGAGGGCCAGGTGCTCGATTACGACAAGCTCGTCATCGAACTGGAAACCAACGGCGCAATCCGCCCGGAGGATGCGATCGCCTATGCTGCGCGCATTCTGCAGGATCAATTGCAGGTGTTCATCACCTTCGAAGAGCCGAAGCAGAAGAAAGAGGGCATGGACAAGCCCGACCTTCCGTTCAATCCGGCGCTGTTGAAGAAGGTCGATGAACTCGAACTCTCGGTGCGCTCGGCCAATTGCTTGAAGAACGACAACATCGTTTATATTGGCGACCTCATCCAGAAGTCGGAAGGCGAGATGCTGCGCACGCCGAATTTCGGGCGCAAGTCGCTGAACGAGATCAAGGAAGTGCTGGCCGGAATGGGTCTCCATCTCGGCATGGCGGTCGAGAATTGGCCGCCGGACAATATCGAAGACTTGGCTAAGAAGTACGAAGATCAGATTTAGGGATTAGGTCTGGGGGTTGGCGATTGGAGGTTGCTCCAGCCCATCCCCTAGTCCCTAGTCCCCAATCCCGAGGAACGAAAATGCGTCACGGCGACGGAAACAAAAAACTCAACCGCACCGCCAGCCACCGGCAGGCAATGTTCGCAAACATGGCCGCCGCTCTGGTCAAACACGAGCAGATCGTGACGACGCTGCCCAAGGCAAAGGCGCTACGCCCTGTCGTCGAGCGCTTGGTCACGCTCGCCAAGAAGGGCGATCTTGGCGCCCGCCGCCTGGTGCTCTCGCGCATGCGCGACGAAACCCAAACCAAGAAGCTGTTCGATACCTTGGCGCCGCGCATGAAGGGCCGCGCCGGGGGCTATACCCGTGTGCTGAAGGCCGGCTTCCGCTATGGCGACAACGCCCCGCTCGCGGTGATCGAGTTCGTCGACCGCGACGAGGACGCCCGCGGCAAAGATAGCGGCCCGCGCCCGGAAGCGGTCTACACGGACGACTGAGCGCAACGCGCAAAACTAGCAACGGGCCGCCCTTGGCGGTCCGTTTTCGTTTGACGATATGGTTGTAAGAAAATAGAAATATTATCTTTTTTAAGAAGGACAACCCGATGGCCGAACTGTACCGCCCCAAGGGGCTATCGAGCGCGGTTTCCTATGTGGACCCGAAGGCCGCGTTTCGTTGGCTTGAGCAGGCGTTCGGGTTCGAGCCGCTGATGGTCATTCTCGATGATAACGAGAACATGATGCACTCGGAAATGACCTATGGCGAAAGCGTCGTCATGGTCGGCAGTGAATGGAGCGCCGATCACAAAAGTCCGAAATCACTCGCGGGGAAGAATACCCAGACCGTGCATGTACAGCTCGCGCGCGGGGAAGATATCGACGCGCACTGTGAACATGCCCGCAAGGCCGGCGCGGAAATCCTGCAAGAGCCCGACACCCAATTCTACGGCGACCGCACCTATCGCGCGCGCGACCCGGAAGGTCACATCTGGACCTTTGGCGTGACGCTGCAGGAAATGTCGCCCGCAGAGTGGGACAAGGCCATGGGCTGCACGACTAAGAAGCGGCTGTGAGGGCTAGGCGCGGGATCGACGCCAAGCTCGCCGCGCTCGCCGATCCCCATCGCCGCCGCGCGGTGGAATTGTTGGGCGAGCGCGCGCGCCGTGCTGGCGAACTCGCCGACGCGCTGAAACTGCCCGCGCCCGCGATGAGCCGGCACCTGCGCGTGTTGAAGCAGAGCGGCTTAGTTGAAGAGGCGCACCCCGAGTTCGATGCGCGCGTGCGCATCTATGCGCTGAGGCAGGGAGCGATGGCCGATCTAAAGCAATGGCTGACCAACACCGAGAAACTCTGGACGGCGCAATTGTCGGCGTTCAAGACGCACATCGAAAAGCCGCCGAAATGAGTTCCGCCGTGATCGTGTCGGTGCGGGTGAAGGCAAGCCCGGCGCGAGCGTTCGACGTTTTCACGCAGGAGATCGCACTGTGGTGGCGGCCCAACCCGCTGTTTCAGCTCACGCCGCACGGCGATGGCGTCCTGCGCTTCGAGGGCGCAGCGGGCGGCCGCCTGATCGCGGCGTTCCCGGGAGTTCGAAATTGGGCGGGTGATCGCCTGGGTTCATGGCGAACGGCTGGCGTTCTTGTGGCGTCCCGCGACCTTTCCTCCAGGGCTGAGCACGCAGGTGAGCGTGTGTTTTGAGGCGATGGGCGACGAGACCCGGATTACCGTGGAGCACCGAGGCTGGAGCGAAATTCCCCAGGAGCACGTCGCCCGGCACGGTTTTCCGCTCGGCCAGTTTCAGTTGCGGTTAGGCGAGCACTGGCGAGCGCTGCTGGATTCCATCGGCGGCGTTCTTTAGAAACTGCTCCTAGCGGATTCAGACGCCACCCATTCGGGTCCCGGACTTGCGTTTCGCGGGATCGGGAATGGGCGAGAACGGGCAAGCTTCGCGGGCTTGTCGCACAAGCCGTATAGAAGGCAGCGCATGAACCTCGTCCGTTCCGTCCTGTTCTTCGCCTGCGCCTTGACCCTCGCCGCCTGCGCGCATGAACCACCGCCGCCAAGCACAGGCGCCGCCGCAGCCGACAACATCACCATTCTTATCTCGATCGACGGCTTTCGCCCCGACTACCTTGATCGCGGGCAGACGCCGGCGCTGTCGCGGCTGGCCGCCGAAGGCGTGCGCGCTTCGATGCGGCCGAGTTTTCCCTCGGTCACGTTTCCCAACCACTACACCCTGGTGACGGGGCGGCGTCCCGACAGCAATGGGATGATCAACAACCGCATGGAGGATCCCGAGCGGCCGGGATTGGTGTTCACCCTGCAGGATCGTGCGGTGGCCGCCGATCCGATCTGGTGGGCCGACGGCACGCCGATCTGGATCAGCGCCGAGCGCGCGGGCGTGCGCAGCGGGACCATGTTCTGGCCGGGCTCGGACTATGAATTGCAGGGCGTGCGCCCCAGCCGCTGGCGCCTGTTCGATCAGACGCTGCCCGGGTTTGCGCGCGTGGATACGCTGTTGTCGTGGCTGGACCTGCCGGCGGGGGAGCGGCCCCGCTTCTTCACGCTCTATTTCGATCTGGTCGATACCGCTGGGCATCGCTACGGGCCGGACGCGCCGGAGACAAACGCCTCGGTTGCCGAGGTTGATTCCGCGATCGAGAGGCTGCTGGTCGGGCTGGAGGCGCGCGGGCGGCAGGCCAATCTCGTCATCGTCGCAGATCATGGCATGGCGGGGGTCTCGGAAGACCGCATGATCGATCTAGACGCCCGCATTGCCGTGGCCAACGCCCGCGTCATATGGGACGGACCATTTGCTGGCATAAACCCCATCGCTGGCCACGAGCGCGAAGTCGAAACGGCATTGCTGGGCCGTGGCGAGCATGGCGAGTGCTGGCGCAAGCAGGAAGTCCCGCAGCGTTTCGGCTATGGCGGCCATCGCCGCGTGCCGGCTATCATCTGCCTGGCCGACCTCGGTTGGCGTTACCGCAGCGCGCAGATACCCGCTTACCCCGGCCCGCCCGCGCAAGGCGCACATGGTTATGACCCGGGCGCCCCGGAAATGGCGGCGCTGTTTATCGCAAACGGTCCGGCGTTTCTAAGCGGCGCCACGCTGCCGGCGTTCGACAACGTCTCGGTATACCCGCTGCTCGCCGCCTTGATCGGCGTGACCCCGGAGGCCAACGAGGGCGACCTAGCCGATACCGCCTCGGCCCTGCGCTAGGCCGGCCCGCCGCTCTCCGGCGCCATGTTTCCGCCCACTGCAGGCGGCAAACGCAAGCGGTCATTTCGTGAGAACCCGCCATGAAGATCACGCGCGCAACGTTGCTGAAGGCTGCTCCCATCATCGCCCTGGTCATTGGCTTCGCCAGCGGCGCGCTGGCGGGGCCGATAGCGCAGCGGGTTGGGCTTACGCCTGCGGTGCAGCGGGCCGGTCAGGACGAGCCCTCGTTGCAATTGGTGCAGGCCGGCCCGCTCGCGCGGGTCACGCCCAGCAGCCGTGGCGAGGCGCAGCTTTCGTTCGCGCCCGTGGTTGAGCGCGCCGGACCGGCGGTGGTGAACGTCTACGCCCAACGCGTGGTGCGGGCGATGTCGCGCGATCCGTTTTTCGGACGTTTCTCCGCGCCGCGCGTGGAGCAATCGCTTGGCTCCGGCGTGGTGGTGCGCGCCGACGGCATCATCGTCACCAACAACCACGTGATCGAAGGTGCGCAAGCTTTGAAGGTCGTGCTCGCGGACCGGCGTGAATTCGATGCAGAATTAGTGCTCGCCGATCCGCGCGTGGACCTCGCGGTGCTGCGCATCCGCGAAAGCGGCCTGCCGACTTTGCCATTCGCGGACAATCACAACACCCAAGTCGGCGACATTGTGCTCGCCATCGGCAATCCGTACGGCCTCGAGCGCACGGTCACCAGCGGCATCATCTCCGCGCTTGCGCGCACGGAAGTCGGCGTCAGCGATTACGCGTTCTTTATTCAGACCGACGCCGCGGTGAACCGCGGCAATTCCGGCGGCGCCTTGGTCGATATGTCCGGCGCCCTGGTTGGCATTAACAGCGCCATCTTCTCCGAGGGCGGCGGCTCCAATGGCATCGGCTTCGCCATTCCCTCCGAGATGGTGCGCCGTGTGGTGGAATCGGCGGTGTCCGGCGGCCGGCGCGTGGTTCGGCCCTGGCTTGGCGCGCGCGTGCAGGTGGTGACGCAAGAGCTCGCCAATTCGCTGAACCTCCCGCGGCCCGAGGGCGTGCTGGTCACCGATCTCTATCCGCGCTCCGCGGGCGAACGCGCGGGACTGCGCGAGGGCGACATCATCTTGTCGGTCGCCGGCACGGAGGTGAGCGACGAGGGCGGCGTGCGCTATCAATTCGCCACCCAGCGACCTGGCTCGCGAGTTCCGGTTCTGGTGCTGCGAAATGGGCGGCGCGTGACCCTCAACGCCAACGCCGAAGCGCCCCCTGGCGGGGCCCCCGAAGCGCGCGAGCTCTCCGGCAACCATCCTCTGTCGGGCGCACGCGTGGTGACGCTGACCCCAGCGACGGCGGAAGACGCAAGGCTAGACCCATTCGCGGACGGCGTGTTCATCCAAGCACTCGACCGCGGCGGCGTCGCCGCGCGCATCGGCTTTCGCCCCGGCGACATCATCGACGAGATCAACGGTCAACCGGTGCGTGACGCGGCGCAGCTTGAGCGCGCGTTGACACAGGCGCGCTCCTGGGTGATCGGGATCGAGCGCAACGGCCAGCGCGCGGAGATACGGTTTTAAGTCGATCCTATTTGCTCAGCTTCGCCGGCCAGAGCATACGCTGGAACGCGCCGTCGCGGTCCAGCATGAGATGCTTCAGAGCGCCAAGCACGTGCAGCGCCAGCGTGAAGAAGATAAGCACGCGCCCGACTAGATGGGCGCTCTCTGCGGCTTCGTGGACGTCGTTGTTGCGTTCGGCGAACGGGCTCGGTAGCGAGAACAGGTCGAAGGCGTTGATAGCGCGTCCCCCGCTCCAAACCGCCAGCGGGCCGCTGATCAGCTGAATGAGCAGACCGAGCAAGAGCAGGTTTTGCACGACTGACGACAGCGTGTTCAGCCACGCCGCCTGCTTTGGCTTAACCGGCTGGATCTGGGAATAGTGCAGCGCAATGCGCGCAACGAAGAACACGAACAAGGTCGCGCCGATGGAGATGTGCAGCCCGATCAATGCGCCGCGCGCGGCTTTGTCGTGGGCCTGCTCGGCTAGCCCCGCCTGAAGACCGGTCGCGAACATCGCGATCACCCCGAAAGCGGCGATCCAATGCGGGCGATTGCGCTCCAGCCATACCCGTCTCTGGTGTTTGCTAAACCCATGACCTGTCCCTCCACGCGCCATGATGACGGCGGCCGGGATGAGCCGCAAGCGCTCGGTTACGCCACCAGCGCGCGCGGCTCTACGTACCGCGACGGCTTTACCGCAGTGATGATGAAGGAATTCTCGTCTGGGCCGCGCTGGATGGTGTGGAAGTCGAAATCGGACTGGTAGAATGGGCGGTAATCGGTCATCGGCGTGTGGCCGCACTGGCGCTCGTATTCGGTCTGTTTCAGGAAGATGAGCGATTCGAGCATGATCACTCGGGTGTGCCCCGGGTCCGCCAGCGCCCACACGCTTTCCGCACTCGGCGTAATGCCGGCGAAATGGCCGCCCGGTTTAAGGATGCGCCAGACCTCGGAAAAGAAGGCCAGAAACCCACGCCAATCGCCCTGCGTGCCGAAATGTTCGAGCGTGTGGTAGGCGTGAATCTCGTCGAATTCGTTGTCGGCGAACGGCAGAGGCAGATTGTTGAGGTCCCAGACTACGTCCGGGCGACAGAAATCGTTGAAATCGAGTGTGACCAGGTCCGCGCTCCAATTGGGGTCGCCATTGGGGAGGAGGCGCTTTCTGCCGCGATGGCCCGCCTGGCCCGCTCCTAACAGCAATGTGCGCATCGTGACCTCCGCAGAATCAATCCGGCCAAGTCAAACGCCATCGCTTCAGTTTTAGGTTAACGCCGCCGCCCGCCAATGTTGCTATGTTGGCGCCTATGTCCGACCTCTTCCAAGCCGCCGGCCTTGACCAGGGCGCGCCCGCGCCGCTCGCCGAACGCCTGCGACCGCGAAAATTGAGCGAGGTCGTCGGCCAGGACCATTTGCTCAAACCCGAGGGGCCGATCGGGCGCATGGTGGGCCAGAAGCGGCTCTCTTCCATGGTGCTGTGGGGGCCGCCGGGCGTTGGCAAGACCACAATCGCGCGCTTGCTCGCGGAAGAAACCGGGCTTGAGTTTCAGCAGATCAGCGCTGTGTTCTCTGGCGTCGCCGATCTCAAAAAAGCGTTCGAGACCGCCAAAGGCCGGCGCGCGGTGGGCAAGGGCACGCTGCTGTTCGTGGATGAAATCCACCGCTTCAATCGCGCTCAGCAGGATGGATTCCTGCCTTACGTGGAGCAGGGCGTGGTGACGTTGGTGGGGGCAACCACCGAGAACCCAAGCTTCGAGATCAACGCGGCGCTGCTCTCGCGCGCGCAAGTATTCGTGCTGAAGCGGTTGGACGATGCGGCGCTGGAATTGCTGTTGCAACGCGCTGAGGCGTTGCTCACGCGAAAGCTCCCGCTCAGCGACGAGGCGCGGGTCGCGCTCTGCAACCTCGCCGACGGCGATGGGCGCTACCTGCTTACGCTGAGCGAGGAGCTGTTCGCGTTGCACCCAAAGGCGCCGCTCGATCCCAAAACGTTGGGTGAACTCTTGCAAAAACGCGCGCCCGCTTACGACAAGGATCGCGAGGAGCACTACAATCTCATCTCCGCTCTACACAAGAGCATACGCGGTTCCGATCCCGATGCGGCGCTCTATTGGCTCGCGCGGATGGTGATCGGCGGCGAAGATCTGCTGTTCATCGCGCGTCGGCTGGTGCGTGCGGCGGCCGAAGATGTCGGCCTTGCCGATCCCACCGCGCTCCTGATCGCCAACGCCGCCAAGGACGCAGTGCATTTCATCGGCCCGCCGGAGGCGGAATTGCATCTGGCGCAAGCGGTGCTGCACCTCGCCACCGCGCCGAAATCCAACGCCGCGTATCTGGCGTGGAAACAAGCAAAGCGCGCGGCGGAGGAAACCGGAACGCTTGGACCGCCCATGCACATCCGCAACGCGCCGACCAAATTGATGAAGGAACTGGGCTACGGCTCGGGTTATCAATACGACCACGATGCCGAGGGCGGTTTCTCAGGCCAGAATTACTTTCCCGACGAGATGAAGCGCCGCGTGTTCTACGCCCCCGATGGCCGCGGACGCGAGGGCGCAATAAAGGAGCGCCTGGAGCATTGGGCGAAGCTCAGGCAAGAGCACTCTTAGCCTCCCTGACCGTACCGCAAGATACTCTCGCGTTCATCGTCGCGCAGTCGGCGCCATTGCCCCTCCGGTAGCGCCCCAAGCTCCAGCGGGCCGATTCGCACGCGCTGGAGGTCGATCACGCGAAGGCCGACCAGTTCGCACATGCGCCTGATCTGGCGCTTGCGTCCTTCGTACAACACAAAGCGCAGTGCGCCAGCGGCGACTTCTTCAATGCACGCCGGTTTCAGCGTGCGTCCATCCAGCGAGAGGCCATGGCGCAGCTGCACCAGTTTTGCCGCCTCAACGCGCCCCTCGACGCGCACCCGGTATTCCTTGTCGAGCCGGGAGGTTTCCCCGATCACCGCTTTGGCCAACACGCCGTCGGCGCTCAAGAGCAGCAACCCGCGCGAATCTTGGTCCAGCCGCCCTAGCGGAGCGAGCGACGCGCGGCTCGAGGGCGCCTCGTCGCGCGCGAGCGGCCATAGATTCGCAGTGGTGAGCAGTCGCGCTGCCGGAATCTGCGGACCCTCGGGCTGCGCTGACACAAAACCGACAGGCTTGTTCAGCACGAAACTCAGCGGCGCCTTCACACCTGATTGTTCAAGCGTGAGCGTCTGGCCGGCTCCGATTTTGTGGCCAGGATCGTGAACGCGCGCGCCATCGATCGACACCCGCCCCGCGGCTATCGCCTCCTCCGCCTCGCGGCGGGAACACACGCCTTCGTGTGCTAGCCATTTGTTGACCCGCATCGGGTCGAGGCCAGGATAGGTCTTGCTCCAGTTCAAAACCTGCTCGCCCGCTGTTTCCAATCTGCGCGCACCCGTTCGCTCGGCGTCTCGGTCGGCGTACCGATATGAATGAAGCCGGCGATGCGCTCGTGTTCGTGCAGGCCCAAGGCGGTGCAGGCCCGGGCGTCATAACAGGCCCAGCCGGTGAGCCAGCAGGCGCCAAAACCCATGGCGCTAGCGCCCAGGAGCAAGTTCTGGCAGGCCGCGCCGGCCGAGAGCTGCTGCTCCCATTCAGGAATTTTCGGATGCGGCGCGGCGGTTGACACCACGATCACGCACAGCGGCGCGCGCAGAAAAGCCTGTTGCGCGATCGCGGCGCTTGCGGCGTCGGCGGCCACGCTAGCCAGCGCCGACCCGGCGCGATCTCGCCCATCGCCCTCGATCACAATGAACCGCCAAGGCCCGAGCTTGCCGTGATCGGGAACCCGCGCGGCGATGCGCAGGAGCGCGTCGAGTTGCTCTGCGTCCGGACCCGGCGGAGCCAGATGAACCACCTTGGTCGAGCGCCGTAGCGCCACCAGCGCCAACGCTTCCGCGCTCTCTCGAAATGTGGGCAGAGCCTGGTTCTCGTCAGGCGCCGCTGGAATTGCGGATGCGGGCAGGGGCATTGACGTCTCCGTGGCGGCTCGTCGCCGGAGCAGGCTTGATAGGCGCCGACGGTCCCTATCTCAAGCGCCGCCGCTCGCCGAGGAATCTGGAAGCGCCATAGCCGCCGCAAGGGCGTCGTGGAGGCCCACGCGTGTTGTCGTCGCCCTGTTGGCGCCCCACATGAAAGATCACACGATTGCCGGCGGCGCCGATTGCGGCGATGCCGGCCCCACCAGGAGCGTTGCATGGCCGAAGCATCCCCACGCGTGTTCGAAGCATCCGGAGGCGTCTGGGCGCAATTGCGCGTGGAGGCTATGCAGGCCGCCGCCGAGGAGCCTTCGCTGGCCTCCTACCTGCACGCTTCGATCCTGCACCACGACCGGATGGAGGACGCACTCTCCTACCATCTGGCGCAGAAGCTGGGCCATGGCGACCTCTCGGCGCTGCAATTGCGCGAGGTGATCGGCGAAGCCTACGCCAGCGATTCTGGCATCGCCGCCCAGGCCGCGCGCGACATGCGCGTGGTGCGCGAGCGCGATCCCGCCTGCCGGACCTATCTGCAGCCGTTTCTTTATTTCAAGGGCTATGGAGGTCTGCAAGCGTATCGTATTGCGCACTGGCTTTGGGGCCAGGAGCGCGAAATCCTTGCGTACCACCTGCAGAGCAGAGTGTCCGAGCTTTTTGCTGTCGATATCCACCCCGCCGCTAAGATCGGCGCTGGCGTCTTCATCGACCATGCCCACGGCATCGTCATAGGCGAAACCGCTGTTGTGGAGGACGATGTCTCGATGCTGCACTCGGTGACGCTCGGGGGAACCGGCAAGCAAACCGGAGATCGGCATCCGAAAATTCGCCGCGGCGTGCTCATCGGCGCTGGCGCGAAAGTGCTCGGCAATATCGAAGTCGGCGAAGACGCGCGCATCGCCGCCGGTTCGGTCGTGCTTGAGGACGTGCCCGCGCGCTGCACCGTGGCTGGCGTGCCGGCAAGGCCAATCGGCGGCAAATGTTGCGAAGGCTTGATGCCGGCGACGGAAATGAACCAGGTGTTCGACACCAGCGGCGCCCATGCGGAGGGCGGGGGTATCTAGAGGCAAGCGCGGGCTCAGTAGCGTTGCGAGTAGGCGCCGTAGACATGGACCGCCGGCGCCTCGCCGGCCTCGGTGTTGCAAACACTCCATCGCCGAGCAGTAGCAGCCATCGCATGCCGGCGAGGGCGCCGGCGGTCCATGCTTACACTTGGCGGCTGCGTCGCTAGCCGGGCGGGGTAGCCTGGAAGGTCGCGGCATTGCCGATCGCGGTGGAGGCCGCGGCTGTGGTCTCGTTCCGTGTGGCCGACACGCGCGCGCGCGCACGAACATCGCCCGCATTGTTCTGGACATTCTCCGCGCTCAACGCAGGTCCACCCAACGCACACTCAGAACAGAGCGAGCCGGAGACGCTATTGCCGTAAGCGGCGGCGGCCGCCAATCCCGTCGCGCCCTCCCCACCGGAAAGCACCGCGTCGGCGTTCACGGCGCCGGAATTGTTTTGCACAACGTCCAGCACCGTGTCGGAGCCGATATTCGACGCCGCCGCCTGGTTGCCGACGCCATAGGCGCTTGAAGATGCGATGCCCAAGAAATCCTCGCCGAGCGTGACTGCGGCGGCGGCGTTCACGGAGGTCGTCGCGTCTTGGCGAATGCTGGCGTTGAGATAGCCCCATTGGTTGTCGATGGTCGTCGAATTGGCGTTGGCGATCGCGCTGGATGAGGCGTCGCCAGCGCGGTCTGCTCGAATTTCCGCGCGCGCGCTCACCGCTTGCCCGGACGCATCCTGGCGCACGCTGCTTAGCGAGGTAATTGTCGTGCCTGCCGCCGTAATGTTGTTGGCGCTGGCGATGGCGGCGGTGGATAACTGCCCCGTTACCGATCCAGCTTCGGCGATTGCGTTCGCGCTCACGCTTGCGGCGCCGTCCTGCTCCATATTCAGCCGCAATTCCCCAAACTCGGCGGAGACCGCGCCGACATTGCCGCTCGCGGCGGTCGAGATCGAGGCGTCGCCAGCAGTGGTTGCGCGCAGAGTGGAGACGGCGTGAGTATCGGCGTGGGACAATTGCCGCGAGTCGATCGCCAGCGCGCCATGGTCGCTCACCGCGGCAAGCCCGCTGCCTACCGCCGCGGAGAAAATCCCTATATAACCGCGCAATTCGCTAATTTCAGCATCCGCGTGTGCGCTCGTCGTTCCGTCCATGTGTTGGAGATTGCTGAGCGACCGGGAGGAATTGGATGCGGCGTTCCCGCTCGCTATCGCAGCGACCGCCGCGTTGTCGCCGGCGCCAACCTGCACTTCGGTGCGCGCCTCAGCCGCCCCGCTTTGATATTGGTTATTGCTTGCGCCTTGCGCGTGAGCAAACGGCGCAGTCGCCAGTGCGACGCTTGCAAGCCATGCGGCGCGCATAGGCGGCCCCCGTTTCACGAGCGGCCGCGCAGGCCGGTGATGTTCTGATCGCGGCCGGCGTGCCAGGAATTGGTCTCTTCGTGACGCGCCGCTGTCGCAGCGGCGGCTTGCGTTTGGCCAGGTCCCATGGGGTCGCCCTCGGAGGCCAATTCGGCCTGGCACACGGCGCTGTCGGAGACGTTATAGAACTTCGCCATCACCTCAACTACGGCGCGTTCAACGCCAGCGCGCACCGCAAGTTGCACCGGTTCGAGCGCGCGCTCGCCGCCGGCAATGTCGATCAGCGTATCGTCGAAGAAGGAGAAGACGCCGGCGCGCAATTCGCGCCCGACAATCTGCTTTTGATAGGAGATGACATCGACGACTTCCAAGGTGCGCGTATCGATGACGCGGAAATCGAGGCCGATATTCATCACATAGAGCCGCGCGCCGATATTGCCGACGCCATCGCGGGCGTTTTCATGGCCGCCTTGGGCGTCGATTCCGGAGGAGCGGATATTGTAGTTCAGTTCGGTGATGCCGCCGACGAAGTAATAGTCGGAGCCGGGCATTTGGCCGGCGAAGATGCGGCGGACGCTGTCGTCACCTTGCTGCCCACCCTCTTGGCCGATCAGGCGGTTGTTGGCGTAGCGCAACTCGAGCTCGGTGACGGACGTATCGAAACGCTCCACCAGCCGGGCGCCGGATTTGGCGAAGGCCGACATCGCCATCAGCGAGGCCCCTTGAGTGATGCGGCGCCCGCCTTCTTCGCTGACCGAGCCAGTGTAATCGAGGATGCGGCCGACCGCGATGCGGGGCGCATTGATGTGCGCGCCGCGCGCATGTGAAGCGAGGCACTCAAGCGCGGGCGAGTAGGCGGTTGGGTTTGCCGTGACTGGCGCATCGCCGATCGGCAACGCGTACATGCCGTCGCCGCCCGAATAGGGGGTGACGCAGGCTGTCAGCGAGGTAGTCGCCGCCAAAGCAGCGGCGATCGATTTCAGCGCGTGCATTAATTGCCCCTGTCGATTTCGGCGCTGATGTCGCCATTGTTGATTTGAGTGGAATCCACGATCACCGTGTTCCAATTGCCTTGCGTGATCACGTTGAGCTGGTTGCCCACGGCTTGCGCCGAATGGCCCGACGCGAAACCGTCCATGAGGCCGCCGGTCAATGTGCCTTCCAGCTCCATGCGTCCGTTTACGATCACGCGATTGCCGTTGGCGTCGCGGCTTGCGGCGCTGATCGGCGTGTCGAAGCCTTCCCAATCCATGCCGAAGGGGCGCTCGACATCGCTCGTCCCGGAAGGAACCGGATCGGCGAACGCGGCGCCGGCATAACCGAGCGCAAGTAAGGTGAATGTGCCGAAACGCATGCAAGCCGCCCCAGACGGAATTCGTGTCGAGGGCGAAGCTGCAACCCGCGTGCCACTGAAATTGCACCGTTGCTCTTGGTTAAGCAGCGCGGCTGGCCCATATGCGGGGCTGCTTTAGGAGCAATTCGCCTTGCGCATGTCAATCTCGGTTGTCGGCCTCGGCGCGTTGATCGTGTTGGCCTTTGTGGCGCTCGGACAGTACGCGCCGGAGGACAATCAGGATCTGTTCGAGCGGTTCGCCATCGTTCCTGCTTGGATAACCTCGGGTAATCAAAGTCCGGGCGACGCGGCCGCTGCTCTGTTCGGCCACGTGTTCTTCCATTATGGTTTCCTGCACCTCTTGATGAATAGCTTGGCGTTTCTGCAGGCGGCGCCGT
>JBEBIU010000141.1:0-6660 GCA_040080225.1 Terricaulis sp. | reverse complement strand
CGCATATTTCACCAATCTTCCTTGCTGCAGAGCTAATCCTACCGCGGTTTCGAGGTTTTCCAGTGCCTCGCTCCGTTCGTTGTAGAACATCAGAATTTCCGCCAGACCCACGTGGGAAATCGCATCGGATGCGACGCGCGCGCGTTCTCTCGCCGCCGCAATTGAGGTCTCCTTGTCGTCTCCGCGCAACGAGGAATCGGTTATGTGCGTCAGCAATTCCTCATCTAGGGTTGGATCGGCGAGAAGCAGGGCAAACTGAGTACGCATACGCCATAGCTGCGCAGGCTTTAATTCGCCGCCAACAATCGAACCGAGCCGGCCCAGAAATACTGCCAATTGTGGACTAGTTTGCATGTTAACCACCTGGATCCATGTCGGGAGGCCCCCATGGATCGGGGAGCGGACTACCGCTTCGGCACGCCAAGTATCGTGCTTCCGCGCGCTGAAGGCATCCTCTGAGTTCCCAACTACCTCGTGGGAAATCGGCGAAACACTGACCCCGCTCACGATCCCATTGAGCGTCACAATCATTGCGCGACGGACCAACCGCCGTCGAACTCGAACCAGAACTGCACCTGCTGTCAAGTCCGCCCAGCGCATAGCCAAGTGCGCCAAATCCCGCGGCGCCCGCAGTTGCGCCGCCAGCCGTACACCAGGGCGTCGCCGCTGTCGCCGCGCCGCTGGCGAGGCAGCTTCCACCCGCAAGCCCGCCCCCGATAAACGCGCCCGGCACCGCCCAGCGCACCGCGCTTTCGTTGCGCGCCCTTTGACATTGCTGGCTCTCGCTCGCCTGCGCCTGGATCATGCGCGGCCGCTGCCCTGGCGTGTGCGTTTCGGTCTGGAGCGCCGGCGGCACGAGGCTCATCAGCAGCCTCGCCTGCTCGTCCGACCAGCCGCTGAAGAGCGAGAACTGCGCCATGAGCCGGCGCACCGCTGCGTCGTTGTTGCTGACGAGGATCGTGACTTCGCACGGCGACGGCACGCCCTCGTCACAAGCTGGAACAAGCCCGCTCGGATCGGTCGCGTTCACCGGGTCGTTCCCGACATACGCGTACAAATTCATGCCGCCGCCAAAGCCGACCGGGTCGGTTTGCAGGAAGCGGCCGAGCGAGCCCAGAAGCTGCGCGCTGTCGAAGCTCGCAATCTCCCCCGTGCCGTTGCCGCGCACCAAATTGGTGCGGCGGCCGAGATTGTCGTAAACATAAGCCGCCAGCACCAGACCCGTTCCCGCCGGCTGCTCCCGGATCGCGCCTCGTCACGAGGACTTCTTAGTGCGCCGTTTCGGAACATTCAGTGAAAAACCCCAGAACTGGCGGTTGCCGAGGTCCCCTGGCTTTGTGTGAAATATCTCGAATCCTTCACTTTGAAGGTTGCTTATGATCCCACGCACGGGAGCGAACAGACAGCCGAAAGCCTGTAGTTCGTCCATCCCCATAACCCGCACGCGTCGCTCACCGTAGATCGAACACAAACGTGCCTCCGCCGCATAGTGCCCCTCGAACGGCAGCGGTTTGCAGAACTCTACTTTCAACTCGGTGGGGTTCTCGGCGCTACGGTTGACCTTCAGGTTCCAGGTGATGAGGGGTGGGCAATCAATCATCTCGTCTCGCTCGAAGTCTCGGAAAACCGATAGTGCCACCAGTGCTTTCACAATAGGCGAGGCGCTCGGCCGCACTTGCCCAACAACTCCGTGTACCTACCCTTCCACAAATTCGAGAATCATTTGAATACTGAGCGCTACAACCGGGTATATCACTCCATTCGCGGGACTGCGGCGTGGACCGCCCGCCGCCGCCTCTGTTGTCATTTCTGCACGCGCTATGGAACCCCCCCAGCCCATAGCCAAGCGCGCCCAATCCTGCCGCGCCAGCGGTGGCGCCTCCGGCCGCACACCACGGCGTCGCCGCCGTTGCCGCGCCGCTCGCCAGGCAACTTCCCCCTGCCAGCCCGCCGCCGATGAAAGCGCCTGGAACCGCGAAACGCGCCGCGCTCTCATTGCGCGCTCGCTGGCATTGCTGGCTCTCGCTCGCCTGCACTTGGATCATTTCCGCGTCCCGCCGCAGCGTCCGCGTTTCCATCGCCGCGATTCTGGCGGCGGCTTCGGCCTCCCATTGCATCAACATGCTCATGCCGTCGTTCTTCGCTAGCCAGTCGTCCAAGAAGCGCGGTCTAAACGGTGGTGGGCGCCCAACCGGGGGATGGCGGGGCCGAGTTCCGGTAACCACGATCGTGTCCTCGGGAGGTTCTTCAACCAGCCCGCTCGGATCGGTCCAATTCACCGGGTCATTGCCGACATACGCGTACAAATTCATGCCGCCGCCGAACCCGATCGGGTCGGTTTGCAGGAAGCGGCCGAGCGACGGCGCGTAGGCGCGGGCCTTGAAGTGATAGAGCTGGGCTTCCGGCAGCCAGGCTTGGCCGGTGTAGCCGAAGCGGCCGGTGTTGCTCGGCCCCGGCGCGCCGTATTCGTCGTACGTGTTGATGAAGCTCGCCGCGCCCGCGGCATTGGTGACCGCCACGATCGAGCCGCGCTCGTCGGCGATCAGCCAGCGCCGGTCGGAAGTTCCCGCGCCCTCGTACCACACCAGCGGCTCATCGCTGCCCGGGCCAAACACATAGCGCCGCAGCAGCACGTTGGAGGCATTGTACTCGCCGATCATGTCCGAACCATCGTAAGCAAACCGCGTCACCGAACCACCCCCAACACTGGTCTCGCGCAACCGCCCGGCCGCATCGTAAGCCAGGCTCGCGGTTCCGGCATTGGTCAGGCGATTGGCGATGTCATAGCTGTAGCTGGCGCTCAAAGTGGCGGTGAGATTGCCGCGCGCATCGTAGCTGAAGGCGCCGCCCGCGTAATACTGGTTGAGCCCGTTGCGGATGTAGGTGGTGGTCCCGTTGACCGGAGCGGGCGTGTCGTAGGCGGCGTTGGCGCCGCCGCGGCTGGCGATCTGGCTGGCGGGATTGTAGCTGAACGAATAGGTCTGGTCCTGCGAAGTTCCGGAAAGGTTCTGCGTCAGCGTTTGCAAGCGCGAAACCGGGTCGTAGGCGTAAGCGGTGGCGACCCCATTGCCGCGCGCCAGCTGGGTGCGGCGGCCGAGATTGTCGTAAGTGAAGCTCGCCAGCGCCAAGCCCGTCCCCGCCGGCTGCTCGCGAATGACGCTCACCGCGCCGGCATTGTCGTACTCGTAAGCGATGTAGAACGCGTCCGGCCAAGTCATGCGCGTGCGCTGGCCGGCGGAATTGTACTGGTAGCTGACTGTCCCCTGCGGGCCGCTGGCGCTGGCCATGCGCGAAAGCTGGTCGTAAGCAAACGAAAGCGCGCCCCCGGCCTGCGTCGCGCTCAGCGGACGCGAGAAATTGTCGTAAGCCTGGGTGACATCGAGCGCGGTTCCCGGCGCGTCGGTGAGCGTGCGCCGGCCCAGATTGTCGTAAGCGAAGGCGACCGTCTGCCCATCGCGCAAAGTGGCGAGAATGACCTGGGAGGCGGCGTTGTAATTGACGCTCTCGACATCGGTGGCCGAACTTCCAGTTCCGATGATGGAATTGGGATAGAGCGTGCTGGCCGGCCGGTCGAAGCCGTCATAAGTAAAGGTGGTGAGATTGCCCACACCGTCGGCGATGGTCGCCGCCCGGCCGTTATTGGTATAGGTGGTAGTGCTCTCGTTGATCGGCGCGGCGGTGGCGTAGCCGCTGGTCACTTGGGTGACCTGATTGGCGCTATTATAAGTGTTTCGCACGATGCGATCGGGGCCGTTCGATCCCTGCGCCGCCAAAGTGCAAGCCGAAGCCGGCAGCGAGGCAAAGGTCGCCGGGTTCATGCGCTGGGCGGCGCAATCGAGCCGATTGGCGTTGTCGTAGGAGAATTGACTGACGGCAATCGCATTGCCGGTCGCCACGTCGATCAGGTTTCCGCGCGTGCGCCGGCCCAAGGTGTCGTAAACGAAGCTCGCCCGCTCCAGCGGGACAAACCCCGCCCAATCGGCGGGCAGCTGGGAATTGACCGTGCCGTTTTCGACCGTAGTTGGCTGGCCATCGAGATTATAGGTCATGCGCTGGGCGCGGTTCTTGAGCGCGCCCGCGCCATCGGGATCAGGGCCGATGGCGCCCAATTGCTGACGCATGATGTCGTAGACGTTGCGCGTGGTATCGTTGGCCAGCGGGCCATCGACGGTGAGCATATTGCTCGCATTGTCGTAGGTCACACTTGTGGTGGTGCTGACGGCATTGTTGCCGGCGCGGGCGGTCACTGAAACCGGCAGCCGATTGTTGGCGACCCCGCTCGCGCCATAATCCACGATGGTGCGGGTCTCATCGGCGCCATTGGCGCACGAGGCAAGCGTGGCGCAGGCTGAAGTTTCGGTAAGCTGGAACACCGGCGTCGGCGCCTGCACCGGGGCGCCGCCGCTGCTGGTCTTGTAGAAGGCGTAGAGCGATGTGTAGGTGAAACGCGTTTGCGGGCGCGTGCCAGTTCCAACCGGCGCTGCCCCGGATGGCGCCGGCGCGGTCACCGTCAGCGCGCCGCCATGGGTGGTGTTGTAGGTGTAATCGGTGCGAAAGCCGCGCGCGTCGGTGGTCGAGGTCGGCGAATCGCACGTCACCAAGCTTGGGCACGAGGCCGGATAGACTGCACTCGTTACAATATTCTGCAAGCCCGAGCCGGCTTTGGGCGCCTGAGTTGTGGTCAGAACATTGCCACGCCCATCATAGGTAAATTCGGTGTAATTGCCTTCCGGCTGCGTGACTCGCTTCAAGCGCTGGGCGCTGTCATAGGTATAGGATGTCGTGCGCCCGAGCGCATTGGTGTCGGAGGTGATAACGCGCAATGTGGTGTTGGACCCCACCGTACGCACATGCGAAAGCGGGTCGGTGATGGTGGTGGTGCGCTGGACGCCATTGTCTGCATAGCCGTAGGTCCAGGTCCCGGTTCCGTTCGAAACCGACGCCACGCGATTGGAAGCGTCGTACGTGATCGTGATGATGTCGGTTGCGCTCGAAGGCGGACGCATGCCGGTGATGCGCCCATTGGTGTAGGTGTAGCCGGTGACCCGCCCCAGCGCATCAGTCGCCGTCGTGGGTAAGGCTGCATTGAAGCTGAGGCTCGGCCAAGTCTGGGTGAGGCCGGTGCAGCCATTGGCGGTCGGATCGCAATAATCTATCGCATTGTTGATCGCCGTCGCCTTGGTGAGCGTCAGCCCGCCCGTGGCCGGATCGTTGTTTTGATATTCGAACTTGATCTGGTAGCCAAGATTGTTGTTGACCGATTGCAGGCGTTGGGTGGCTGCGTTGAGGACGAAATAGGTGAGCGTCTGCCGCTCGCCCGAGGGTAAGGTGAAGCTGGTGATGCGCCCTTCGTTGGCCTGCGTCGGCGAGCTTCCCAAGAGCCCCCTGTCGTAGATCGCAACCGCACCGTTGCGGGTGGTGTAGGTGTAGAGACTTCCGCTCAGCGTGAGCGTCGAGCCGTCCGGCTCGACGGCGGTGTAGACCCCGCCGGCAAGCGTGAACCCCTTCGAAGCCCCAAACAGGGTGACAGTGTAAATACCCGTGGCGCTGTCTAGATTGATGGTCCCGGTGAACGCATCGCGCCAAGCCTGCACGCTGGAATCGAGGTTGGCCCATAGGCCAAGCCGCCGGCGCCTGGTTGCCCGACGGAAATGCTCGGCATGCTGACGTGCAGGGAGCCCGTCATCAGGTCTACACCATTGGAATCAATGGCCGTCCGTGCGGGAGGAGGCGCGATCGATTGCGCCCAAGCAAGATTCGCGCTCATCGCGAAGGCGCCGCACGCCAGCGCGCAAAGCGATCTGGTGATCCAAGAAGCGGCTCTTGTCGCAAAGCCATTGGTGCGCGTCATTCTTCGCTGGCTCCCCGATCTTGGCTTGACAAGCACGCTAGTTGGCGCGTTTCTTCTCTGTCAATTGAAATACGCCCGCGCGCCGTCAATTCTGTTTGCAGCCGAGCGGAGCAGATGACGCGGCGATCCTTTCCGCGGAGCCGGGGCTACCGTGACCATATCTCGCCGCACATTGTTTGCTCAATTGGCGCTGGCCGGCTTGGTGCAGGCGCTCTTGTCGCCGGGCCAGGCAGCGGCGGAAACGATTACATTCACTTACGATGCACAGGGCCGCGTCACGCGCACGGTCTATTCCAACGGCGCGACGATTGACTACAGCTACGATGCGGCCGGCAATCGTTCGCAAGTCGTGCGTGCCGGAGGCATTGCGCCGCCACCACCGCCTCCACCCTTTGTCCAAACCCTCCAGATCACCGGCACAGGCCCAGTCAATCTGCGCACACTTGCCAATGCGGCTGGCTACACAGGCCTCCAAGACGCCACTGTGACGTTTCAACTCGGCAGCGGCGTCACTATCGCAGGCACCGTCAACGGCGGGGCCGGCATCGACACGGGCGCGTGGCCAATCGGGGTCTATAACATAAGCCTGACCCTGCAGATCAGCGGCAAGGCCTATGGTGGTGGCGGACCCGGCGGCGGCGGCAATGGCGGCGCAGGCGGTATCGGCGGTGATGCGCTTTATTGTCGAGCGCCCCTGACCGTCACTGTCAATGCCGGCGGCGAACTCAAAGCTGGCGGCGGTGGTGGCGGTGGCGGCGGGCGCGACCGCATCAATCAAGGCGGGGAGTGGTTTTTCTACGGCGGCGGCG
>JBEBIU010000027.1:0-28380 GCA_040080225.1 Terricaulis sp. | reverse complement strand
GCCCGAAAGAGCAGCAATGGCCTGTCGGCGAACGCGGTGAAGCCGTGATGGGCATAGAAGCGCGCCGCGCCCTCGTCGATCGCATCGACGAGCAACGCGAGCGCGCCGATCTCGACTTTGGCCGCGCGCGCCATCGCATCCCACAACAGGGCGGCGCCAAGCCCTTGTCCGCGCAAGGCGGCGGCGACTGCGAGGCGGCCGAGCCGAATCGTCGGGACTGCCGGATAGCGCGGGAGTTTCTTGGCGATTGCGGCTGGAATCTCGCTCAGATCGACGCTCGCCGCCGACAGTGTGTAATAACCGGCGATCTTCGATGTCGCTGTTGCAACGGCGATGAAGCAGGAGGCGACACGGCGTTTCTCATCCTGGGAGGCTTGCGTGGCGAGATAGGTGTCGAGCGCGGCGACGCCACAATCGAACGCCGCCCGATCATGGGCGGCGTTCAGTCGTTCGACGCGAAATGGCGGCGATGTCACGCAGCGCCAAGAAGCGAAGCGTGCCGTTCCTTCGCCCGTTTGAGCGCATCTTTGACAGCCGGACGGTCGGTGGGAGCGTCGTCGGCGAATACCGCCTCGGCGAAACGGATCTGGTCGGCCGCCGAAAGACGCACGACGGCGTCCGACTCAATTGTGCGTACTGCCGCCTCGTGGGCGGAGGCGACGACAAAATCCGTGAGGCTCCGCCCTTGGAGTTCAGCGGCGCGCTTCAGGAGCGCGTGCACCTCCTCGGGAAGCCGCGCTTCCAGTCGAGCGGTGCGCGGGTGGGCGGCTTGTGCGACCATAGGCGACATGTACGGCATATTGCCGTATAAGTCAACTGGAAGTTAGATCGCCAAGGCTGCGATTTCAGCGCGGAGCAGATCGATCCCGGCGCCCGTCTCCGCCGACGTCGCGATGATCTCTGGATGCGCGGCGGGGCGCCTGACGACCTGTTTGGCAGTGGCGGCGATCAGCGCTTCGACGTCGGTGGGTTTGACCTTGTCGGCCTTGGTCAGCACAATCTGATAAATCACAGCCGCCTTGTCCAAACCGTCCATGACATCGCTGTCATGGGGCTTCAGGCCATGGCGGGTATCGACCAACAGGATGACGCGCTTCAGGCTCGGTCGCCCGCGCAGATAATCGCGTGTGAGCTTGGTCCAGCGTTCGATATCGGCGCGCCCAGCCTTGGCGTAGCCGTAGCCGGGAAGATCGACCAGGCGTAGGCGGTCGCCCATGCGGAAAAAATTGAGCTCGCGGGTGCGCCCGGGTTCGGTGGATGCTCGCGCGAGTTTGAGGCGCCCGGTCAGCGCGTTGATGAGACTGGATTTGCCGACATTGGAGCGTCCAGCGAACGCAATTTCCGGCACGTCCGCGCTGGGCAGTTGCGCCATGTCGCCGACGCCAAGCTCAAACGCGATAGGGCCGGCGAAGAGCAGGCGGCCGGATTCGATATCGGCGCTCATATTTGGTCGGACAGCACGCCGTCATTCCGGGGCGCGCGCAGCGAGAACCCGGAACCCAGGGGATCGAAGGGCTCGGCGTTTGCCCCTAGGTTTCGGATAGCGCTCAGCGCGTACGGAATGACGGCGCCCCCGTATGAATTAACGCCCATGCTACTCCGCCGCTGCAGCGCCGGCGCGCCGCTTCGCCAGGAACTTGTCGAACTGCGTCTCCACGCCCTGTCTGCGCATGATTACATATTGTTGCAACAGCGACAGGATATTCGACCAAGTCCAATAGATCACCAGACCCGCTGCAAAGCCCGCGAACATGAAGGTGAACAACACTGGCAGCCAGCGGAAGATCATCGCTTGAGTCGCATCGGCGGGCGGCGGCGACAGCGCCTGTAGCGCCCACATGGTGACGCCGTAGAGAATTGGCCAAGCGCCCAAGGCCAGCATGCTCCCAATCAGCGGCAACGCAGTTGGATCGAAGGGCAAAAGCCCGAACAAGTTGAAGATCGTGGTGGGGTCCTTCGCCGAGAGATCGTTGATCCACCCGAAAAACGGCGCATGACGCATCTCGATGGTGTTGGTCAGCACCTTGTAGAGCGCGTAGAACACTGGAATCTGCAACAGCATCGGTACGCAGCCGGAAACCGGATTGACCTTTTCAGACTGATACAGCTTCAGCGTCTCTTGCTGTTGGCGCTGCTTGTCGGCGGCGTAACGCTCCTGGATTTCCTTCATCTTCGGCTGCAGCGCCCGCATCTTCGCCATCTCCTTCATGGAGTGAAAGACGATCGGGAACATCAACAACTTGATCACGATCGTGGTCAGCAGAATGCCGATGCCGAAACTGCCCGCCCATTTCGCCAGCGGATTCATGATCCACAGGAAGTAGGGCCGTGTTAGAAACCAGAAATTGCCCCAATCGACAGCGTCGTCAAAATGAGGAATGGCGAGTTCGCTCTGGTAGCGCCGGAGTAGATCGACTTGCTTGGCGCCGGTGAAAATGCGCTGCGAATACGCGACTTCGCCGCCGGCGGCTGCTTCATGCCAGGCGCCGCGATAGGCGGCGCGGAAATCGGTGGAATCCTCATCAGTGCGGCTATTGAAATAGGGCGAAACCGTTTCCGCCTGGTCAGGGATGATCGCGGTCAGCCAATAATGGTCGGTGATGCCGAACCATCCGCCTTGGCCCTGCTGTTCGACAATCCGCTGGTCCGGCCCGACGCGCCCATTGACGCGTTCGCGCGCATGCTTCGTCGCATTCTCGAACGTTGCGGCTTGGCGTGTGTTGTTGGGGCCGAAAAAACCCAGCAATCCCTGATGCACGATCTGGTTGGTCACATAGTTCGGCGGCAGTCCTTCGCGACGCACAACGCCAAGCGGACGCACCGCAATGCTCGCATCGGTTCCATTGCGGACAACATCGCGCAGCGAGATCATGAAATCGTTGTCGATGCTGATGGTTCGCTCGATGTGCAGTCCCGGGGCCGGAGTAAGGGTGAGCGTAACGGGGCTTTCCGGCGTCAGCCGTGCGCCAGCCGGCGCAGTCCACTCGCTCGCGTCGCTCGCGAGGGTTGTTGCGTCCTCGCCTTGACGTAGCTCCCAGCCGAGGAAAGCGTCATGCGAATGCGCCGCGCCGTAGGGCGATAGCAGCGTCACTTCCGGGCTGGCGGGGTCGATGCTCAGGCGATGGTTCTTGAGGTTGAGATCGTCGAAGCGCGCTCCGACCAACGCGATCGAGCCGTCGAGTTGGGGACTGTCAATCGGCACTCGCGCCGAAGCGGTAGTGGTGAGAACCTGCTCGCGTGTGACCGAGGGCGCACGTGCGGGCGTGGGCGCGGCACTCTGGCCGGCTTCGGCCGCTGGCGCCTGTGTCTCCACCCGAGCCTTCTCCTGCGCAGCCACCCGCTCGCGCTGGCGGGGGGCGTCGTAGAGGAACGACCAGACCACCATGATCGCCACCGAGATCAATGTGGCGACGATGAGGTTGCGCATCTCGTTCGGGGCGCCGCCGGACTGCATGATTAATCGCTTTCGTTTGATGAATTTGGCGGGGGGGCGGACGCCTCGCTGTGCGCGCCCTCGGCCCGATCCAATTGGGCGCGGAGCCTTATCAGCGCGTTTCTGAGATCGTCAAGCAATGCCTCCCAGGGCGCGTCTGCCGTGCTTGCGCGCGCGACCAGTACATAATCGGCTCCAGGTGCGCCCAAAAGGGGCAGCAACTGACGCGCAGCCTCGCGCAGCCGGCGCTTGGCCCGATTCCGCACCACAGCGCCCCCCACCTTGGCGCTAGCGGTGAAACCGACGCCGATTGGGTCGGATTCGTCCCGGCGCCGGCCCTCGACGATGACATTTGGCCGCGCGGAGCGAATTCCGGCGCGCACACGCAGAAATTGCGCCCGTTTGGTCAGGCGCTGCAGGATCGGGGCTTGGGTCATGGAGCTGGCCTTTCGCCAGCAGTTTTACGCAGACAGGCGCTTGCGGCCCTTGGCGCGGCGGCGCGAAAGCACCTTCTGACCGCCGGCTGTGGCCATGCGAGAGCGGAAACCGTGACGGCGCTTCCGCACGAGTCGGCTGGGCTGATAAGTCCGCTTGGTGCTCACGGGGATAAACTCTGCAAATCTGCGTGAAACGAGGCGCGGGGGTTACCCCAAAGCCTTATCAGCGTCAAGGCGACAGGGTAGGGCTCGTGCTTCATGGCCGAGCCGCCCGCTCCACTCAATCCGTCCGTACTGCTTGCACGGGTCAAGGCGTTTGCGACCAGCTTGGCTGGCCGGTTGTTGGCGCTGACGGCAGCGGCGGTGCTGGCGGGGGAGGCGCTCATCTTCGCGCCCGCCTTGGCCGGATTTCATGAAAACTGGCTGCGGGAGCGGATGAACCTGTCTCAGGTGGCCGCACTCACCCTCGTGGATACGCCCGAACAGGACATCGGTGCGCCGCTGCTGGACGAATTATTGATCAATGCCGGCGTGCAGAGGGCAGCGCTCGAGCGTCAGGGCGAGCGTGTGTTGTTGCTGGAAGCGCCCGATGCGCCTGCGACTGGGCCGTTCATAACCTATGATTACATCGCCGCGAAGGGCCTGCAGCCGATGGCGTGGGCATTTGAGAGCCTGTTTGCGGCGCCGGGGAGAACGCTGCTGGTGCGAGCGCGGCCTCGGTTCGAGACGGGGGAATTCATTGAAATCGTGCTCGACGAAGCGCCGCTGAAGCGCGAGCTGGGCGTCTTCGCCGAACGCTTCGCGCGGGTCTCGATGCTGATCCTGATGGCTCTGGGTGCGATCATGTATCTCACGCTGACAGCGGCGTTCGTGCGCCCCATGCACGATCTCACCCGCGCCATCGAGCGCTTCCGTGACAAACCGGAGGATGTCTCGATCGCGTTCCCGCGCAGCGCCCGGCGCGACGAGATCGGTCGCGCTCAGCGCGCGGCGGCCGACATGGCCGAGCAAGTTCGCATGGCCTTGAAGCAAAAGGATCGACTGGCCGCGCTCGGGGCTGCTGTGGCCCGCATCGGCCATGATCTCAGAAACATGCTATCGACGGCACAATTGGTCGCAGACCGGTTGTCGCAATCGGAAGATCCAACCGTGCGCCAGTTGGCGCCGCGGCTCGAGCGCACCATCGATCGCGCCGCTGGGCTGGCGACTTCGACGCTGAAATATGGCCGTGTCGATGAGGCGCCGCCGACGCTGGCGCGTGTCGTCTTGGCTGAAGCAGCAGAAGAAGCCGCCGCCGATGCGCTAATCGCGTTCCCCGGGATCGACTACAAACCCGATATCGAGCCCGACCTCGTCTGCGTCGCCGACGCCGACCAATTGCATCGCGTGTTGGTCAATCTGATCCGCAACGCCGGCCAGGCGATGCCGCAAGCGACGGAAAGAACGGTGATCGTTCGCGCTATGGCGCTCGACGGACGCGCCGAGATCGATATCATCGATCACGGCGCCGGAGTGCGGGAAAATTTGCGGCAGCGCCTGTTTGAACCGTTCGTATCGGCGGCGCCGGAAGCCGGCGGCGTGGGGCTTGGCCTTGCCATCGCGCGCGAGCTAACCCGCGCCATGGGCGGCGAACTCGAACTCGTGCGCACAGGCGCGGCCGGCTCGACGTTTCGCGTCATACTGCCGGCGGGCTAACTATCCGCTTCGGTGGATCAGCACCGCCAGGAACAGCGCGGGGCCGCCGTGGGCCGTCCAGGCATGGCTGGTTCCGCGTTGGATGACGATCTGGCCTGGCTTCAGCCTAGTTTCGCTGTCGTCGAGAATCAGAGAGGCCTCTCCCGAGATCAGGCAGATCACATCCAGCGTCCTGGTTTGATGCATAGCGGGATGGCGCTCCTGGTCGCGCAATTCGTGCTCGGCGCCAAACTGGGCGAAGCGTTCGCGCGCCGCGGCCTTGATTGCGTCCGCAGGCGCGCCAGCTGGCGGCGGTTCGATCACGAACCAGCGCACCTTCACTTTGCCTTCGTCCGGCGAAAGGATGGGAGTTGTCTCGCCGAGATCGCCGTCGCCTTTCTTGTCGAAGGCGCCGGTCAAAGCCTCGTGCCAAATCTCGTACAAGCCGCCGAGGCCTGGCGCGCCAATTTCCCCCGATGGCGGTCTGTCGATGATTATGAGCGAGCGCCCGCCGCCGCCTTCGCCGGTTATCACGCGACGCATGGCGTCCGCGAAGTCGGGGTGGGCCATCTCAGTTCGCCCGCTTGGTCTGATGGGGACTGTCGAGCGCGAAGGCGGGCACGGCGATGTCGAAGCCGATTCCGTCGCCGACGCGTTGCATCGAATAGGCGCCCACCATCATGCCCGACGGCGCCGCCAGCGGTGCGGCGCTGGTGTAGCGAAAGCTCCCGCCCGGCTCGATGATCGGTTGTTCGCCCACGACGCCCGGGCCGCGCACTTCCTGGGTCAGGCCGTTCTCGTCGGTGATCCGCCAGAACCGCGACAGCAATTGTACCGGCTCGGCGCCGCGATTTTCGATCTCGATCGTATAGGCCCAGACATAGCGGCTCTTTTCCGGCGCCGATTCCTCGGGCAGGAAGCGCGGTGCGACCCGAACCATGACGCTGGCAGTCTCTTGTTCGAACATGGGCGCGAGCCTAGCGCACCGGCAGCGCTGGACAAAGCCGCCGACGCGGGCCAGCAGGGGCGCATGAAAAAACCCTGGTTTGGAGCGCCCCCGCCTAACGTCCTCCACCCATCCCCGGAGCGATGCGGAGCATCGAGTCCGGGGGCCATAAACGTGGGCATTTCAGGCAGAAAGCCGCTGCTTGGCCGCGCAAATACTTGCGGCCGCGTGAGATCATGGGTCCCGGACTTGGCGCTGCGCGCCAATCCGGGAATGGGTGAGCGTATTGCAACACCCTCTGTTGGGGGGAAGGAGGGATGACCACCCAGCACGGCGTTCTTGCCGACAGCGAATTGAAGCGCGCCATCGCCCAGGGCTGGATCGGCGCCGAGGCGCCGTTCCTGGAGGATCAAGTTCAACCCGCGAGCCTCGATCTGCGGCTTGGCGAAACTGCGTTCCGACTGCGCGCCAGCTTCCTACCTGGCGCCGGCGCCAAGGTCGCGGATCGTCTCGACGAGGAATTGGTCATGCATCGCATCGACCTCACGGGCGGCGCGGTGCTGGAGACCGGCTGTGTCTATCTCGTGCAGGTGTTGGAGGAATTCACGCTGCCGCCACACATCCACGGCGCGGCGAATCCGAAGAGCTCCACCGGCCGTATCGACGTGTTCACCCGCTTGATCGCTGACGGCGCACAGTCTTTCGATCACATCCCGATGGGCTATCATGGTCCGCTCTGGGCCGAGATAAGCCCGTGCACCTTCTCGGTGCTGGTGCGCACTGGGGCGCGTTTGAGCCAAGCGCGGCTGCGGCGTGGACCGCCGCACCCCAAGCGCGAGATCGATTTCACCATGGACCTTGCGCTTGAAGGCCCGGTCGGCTTTCGCGCCAAGCGCCATTCCGGCGTCATCGACGTCGATCGCATCGGCGGCTACGATCCGCGCGATTTCTGGGAGCCGCTCGATGCGCGGCGCGGACGCGTCGTGCTGGAGCCGGGACAATTCTATATTTTCGCCTCGAAGGAAAACGTGCTGATCCCCGCCGATGAGGCCGCGGAGATGGCGCCCATCCGGCCAGAACTCGGCGAGTTTCGCGCGCATTATGCGGGTTTCTTCGACCCCGGCTTCGGCATCGCACCGAACCAGGGACGAGCGGTGCTGGAGGTGCGCTCCCGCGATGTGCCGTTCTTCGTCGAGGATGGGCAGCCGGTGGGGAAATTGGTGTTCGAGAAAATGTCTGGTCCGGTAGATCGGCTCTATGGCGAGGCGGGCTCCAGCTATCAAGGCCAGGGTCTGAAGCTCTCCAAGCACTTCGCGCCGTGGCGGTGAATCGGGGCGCGCGCGATTTCCAGGCCACGGATTGCATATTGCAGATGTCTTTCTCGACGACGAAGGTGCGGCCGCAACTGCGGAATGAAGGGGATAAGGACCATGATGCGGAACCTCTTGGCGGCACTGGCTGCTGCGACGCTCGCTGGCTGCGCTTCGAGCGCGGAACCTGCCCCCGGACCGGCCCTGTTCGTGGCCCGCGACGCGGACTCGACGCTCTACATCTACGGCACCATCCATTTGCGAAAGTCGGGCGCGCCATGGGGGAGTCCGGCGGTGGATACCGCGATAGCCGGGGCCGATGAAATTTGGACCGAGATTGAGATATCTCCCGAAAGCGACACGCGCACGCAACAGCTAGCGCTACAAGCGGGACTGGCGCCGGCCGAGCAGCCGCTTTCCAGTTGGCTGTCGGCGGAAGAAAACGAGCGCCTGCGCGCTACCGCACAGCGCTTGGGCCTGCAAGCGCAAGCGCTGGAGCCGATGCAGCCTTGGCTCGCTAGCTTGACGCTCTCAGTGCTGCCGATGATGCGCGCCGGCTACGATCCCAATTCCGGCGTTGATCGTTCGGTTGATTCCTTCGGTGACGCGCAAGGCAAGACCATGCGACATTTCGAGACTCCGGAGGAGCAGATCGGTTTCTTCGCAAATATGTCGCCGGAGCTGCAACGCCAGATGCTGCTGGAGGCGATCGACGAAGCCGAGCGGGGCGCCGCCAGTCTCGACGAACTGAGCGCGGGCTGGGAGACCGGCGATCTGCGCGCAATCGAGCGCTTGGCCGTGGATGAGTTCAAGAGCGAATATCCAGCGGTCTACGAAGTCATGCTGGTCAACCGCAATCGTGCGTGGGCGGAGGTGCTTGCGCATGAAATGGAGGGAGCGGGCGTCGATTTCGTCGCCGTCGGCGTTGCACACCTGGTTGGCGATGATGGCTTGGTCGAACTCCTGCGCGCTCATGGCATGCGTGTAGAGCGGGTTCGTGCGCCTTGAGCACCGGCCCCGACAGCACCGTCGCCATGCTGCGCGCGGAGCGCGTAGCGACGCCCGCTCAACAGTGAATCACGCCGCCATTTGCTGCGTGATCTGCTGCCAAGCCTGTTTGTCGAGCACCAGCTTTGCTGCAGGCGAGCGCTTGACGCTCGACACCGGCACTTTGTGGAAGCGTGCGACATTGCCCAGGCTGATCACCTTGCCGCTTTCGGTCAGCGCCTTCAGCGCCTCGCAGACCTGCTCCTCCGTTAGCGGGGGTATTTCCTCGGCAGGAATGAATTGTCCCGCCGCGTCGCGTTCTTTCGCCGCGCGAGGCGCCTGCGCCCTGAGCGCATTGGCGACTTTCTTGGCGCGCCGCGACTGTCCCACCGTCAGTTCAGGGCCGGGAACTTTCACGCCGAACATGGTCAGTCCAAACACCGAGAAGAACGCAAACGCTGCTGCGATCCCATAGGGCGCCCAGCCGGGATAGGGTTCCCGCGCGGCGACGCTTAGCGGCAATTGATCGAGCCTTGCGCGCAGCGAAGAGGTCTGACGGCGATCTTCCGCTGTCACCAATTCGAAGCTCTGGCGCCATTGTTCCATGCGTCCGGAATAGGTCATGCCTGGATTGGTTTGCGCGACTTCGTCGATGCGCGACTGCAGCGCGGCGATCTCCTGTTCAAGATCCCGGCGGGTTTCATCGAGGCGCTCCTGCCCGGCGCGGCGTTCACTTTCCGCCTGCACATAAAACGGCGCCGCGACATGGTTTAGCCCGCGGTGGCCGCCTTCGACATTCATCAGCACCGCGAGCGCCAAACCGATCAGCGCCAGCGCGAAGCGTCCGTGGTCGTGCGCCTTCTGGTACGCGACCAGATGTTCCCACGCTACGAACGCCATCAATTCCAAGCTCACCGCGACAAAGCTCACCGCGATCCCGCCTGCGCCGGGCAGCGTATTGATCCAGCCAATGCCGTTCAGGCCGGCGACGACGAGCATGAACGATACCACCGACGCGACGCCGATCTTGGTTGTCCAGTGCATCTTGTTTAGCGCCGCATCCGGCGCGTGTGCTGCAACTCTCATGCTGTGCGGAATGCCGTGAAATGGTTCGCAACCGGTAAAATTTACCTATAGCGTCGTACCGGTATAGGCAGAAGTTGCACCCCAGACACTTCAGCCTGGCAACATCAGACTCGCGCAAAAACCACGCGGCTGTAGGTTTTTCAACTCCAACCGCCCGCCGTGCGCTTCCGCGACAGCCTGCGCGATGGCGAGGCCGAGACCGGCGCCATCGGTCTGCGTGCGCGCTGCATCGACCCGAAAAAACGGCGCCGTGATTCGCGATAGCAACGCCTTATCGACGCCGGGGCCTTGGTCCATGACATCGATGACAGCTTCGTTCGAATCGTTTCGGCTCACGCGCATCGTTCCCCCGCCGCCATGTCTAACGGAATTGTCGGCGAGGTTGCGTAGCGCACGTGCGATTTCGGTCGGGCGGCACTCGATCATGACCGGCGCGTTCGTTTCGGCTTTGATCGATAGGCCGAGATCGGACAATTCCCCGCAAAGCGTGCGCACGATATCGGCGAGATCGACGCTGGCGCGCGCCTCTTCGCTGGCGCCGGCGCGCGCCAGCGATAGCGCTTGCTCGGTGAGGTTCTCGATTTCGGAGATCGGCGCCAGCAGACGCTGACGCGCTTCCTCGTCCTCGACCAGCTCGGCGCGCAGCTTCAGCGCGGTGATCGGCGTTCGCAAATCGTGGGACAGCGCCCATAGCATTTGCCGCTGGCGGCTAAGTTGGCGGCTCAATCGTTCCGCCATCGCGTTGAAGGCGCTGGCGGCGCGTCTGAGATCGGCGGGGCCCTCCACTGGCGCTCGTGCGCTCGCGGTCCCGGCGCCGAGTTCGCGGGCGGCGTTGGCAAGCTGCGCCAAGGGTCGTCCGATCTGACGCGACACCAAGCCAGCGCCGACGCCGACCGCAACTACAGAAGCGAGCGCACCGAACAGCACATTGAGCGGAGGAGGTCGCTCCCCCGGCAAGCGCGCGAGCGCATTCAACCATGAATCCTGGGCGAGCCGCAGCGAAACCCGCACCTCGGTGGAATGCAAACCGCCGATGTCGCCGCGGCCATGTCGCCAGTCGTGGCGGTCGTTGCTCGAGCCGCTATGGCGCTCCCGATGAAGTTCCTCGGTAAGATCGCCGACGCGATCGTCGTCTCGTTCGCGTCTCGATCGGCGTTGTTCACGTATCGGAAAGCGCCCGCCCTCGACCTGGCGCGTAGCGACATAGACCTCGCCGCCCTCCATCTGTTCGCGCACCAGCGCGGCGATGCGGGCGCCGCCGCCGGCATTTGCGCTTACCTCTGGAAGGTTGGCGACGTCATAACGCACGCGGAAGTCGCGCACGGCGCCGGCGAGTTCGGCGCGGCGGGCGGCGGGAGCGCTACGCAAGCGCTCGGCGGTGTAGGTGATGCGTTCGACGAGCGCAGTTTCCGCCGCGCGCCGCAGCGCTTCGCCGCGCTCGTTGGCGAACAACGCGAACGCGGCGGCGTAAGAAAGCGCCACCGCCGCCATGGTCACCAGCACCATGCGCCCGGTCAGCGTGTTGAGTGGGTTGAGATTCACGTCTGCTCCACATGGGCGGCGAACACATAGCCGCCGCCCCAGACAGTCTTGATAAGCTTGGGTGAGCGCGGATCGGTTTCGATCTTGCGGCGAAGGCGGCTGATTTGGGTGTCGACCGCGCGGTCGAACACGTCGGCGCCGCGGTCGAACGCCAAGTCAAGCAATTGCTCGCGGGTAAGCACTGTCCGGGGTCGTTGCAGGAAAGTGAGTAGCATCCGGTATTCGCCGGTGCTGAGTTCGTGGGTTTCCCCGGTCTCGCTGACAAGTTCGCGCCCGGCGACATTGAGCGTCCAGCGGTCGAAGCGGAAATTGCCCCCGACAGGATCGCGGGCGCCTGGGGGCAGTGCGTGGGTTCGGCGCAGCACCGCGTCGATCCTGGCGAGCAATTCGCGTGGATGAAATGGCTTGACCATGTAATCGTCGGCGCCGACCTCAAGGCCGATAATGCGGTCCAATTCCTCCGCGCGCGCCGAAAGCAAAATCACTGGAATCTGCTCGCCCTCGCGCAAGCTGCGGCATAGCGAAAGCCCATCCTCGCCGGGCATCATGATGTCGAGGATCACCAGATCGATCCGCTCGCGCTTGATCGCGGCGCGCGCCGCTTCCGCGCTTTCCACCGGGGTGGCGCGGCGACCCTGCCTGCGCAGGAACTGGGCGAGCGATTCGCGGATTTCGCGATGATCATCGACGATGAGTATGTGAGGGTTGTCGGGCGCCACGTCCCAGGTTGCGGCTAGGGACCCAAAAAATCTAGGGCGCGGCGCTGGGAGTTTTGTGCCAAAGTTTCGCCGGGGCCATTGGGCGACACATTTCGGCAAGAACACGGCGCCGGTCGCCGCACCTCCGCCAAAGTCTGACTGCCTCTAGGGCATGAGTGGCAGCTTGGGGCCTCGGGAAAGGGTTTTGCAATGCACTTCAAGAATTGGGCGATGTTAGCGGGGGTATTAGCTGTGGCGGCGTGCGCCTCGGGCGGCGGCGGGCGTGAACGCTCGAACGACCCGATCCGAGCGCTGCTGTCGGCGGACGCCATGCTGTTTGTGGGCTTCGACAGCGATGACGATTTGAGCACGACCGCTGCGGAGGCGGATGTCGGCATCGAGCGTGAGTTCGCTCGCGCAGACTCCAACCGCGATGGGACCCTGCAGCCGTTGGAATTTCAGAATTGGTCCAACATCGCCCTCGGCGGCGGGCAGATCGGGCCGTATCGGCTGGATTTCGACCGCAACGTCGACAATGTGATTACGCGTGAAGAATTTGGCGCCGAGATTCGCGCGCGTGTGCGCGATTACGATGCGGATGAAAACGGCGTGCTGGCGCGAGTGGATTTCGTTCGCAGAGTTGGCCAGACCCGCGACCCGAGCGAGCGTAGAGTGCGTCCCCCGGAGCCGAGTCCTTCAAGGTGACACAGTTTGGCGCAAGCGCGACCAAACATCGCAACAAATGCGCTTTAAGCCCCCACCGAGGCTGTTTCAGCCAAGGCTGTTTCATTGGAGCGAGGTCATGCGGACGATCTTAATCGCAGTGGCGGGCGCGACATTGCTTGTTGGCGCCGCTTGGGCGCAGGGCCATCACGGACACGGCGTCGAGCACCTTTTCCAGGCCGACGCCGACAATGACGGCGTTGTGACCCGAGCTGAGTTCGATGCGGCGCGGAACGCAAGGTTTGCGCGCTTGGATGACGATGATGACGGTCGCCTGGAGCACGGTGAACATGCGCGCGGCGAACACCGGCGCGGACGCGGCGGCCATGGCGGGCATCACGGGTGGGCTGACGCCGACGCCAACAATGACGGCGCCATCTCACGTGATGAGTTCCTAGCTCGCCCGACGCGTATGTTCGCAATGCTAGACGCCAACAATGACGGCTCGATCTCGGCCGAAGAGCAGGCGCAGATGCACGCGCGTCACGAGGAGCGCAGGGAGGCCCACGGTCGCCGTTTGGATGCGGACGGAGACCATGAACTCTCGCGTGAGGAATTCTCCGCCGCGGGCGCCAACCTGTTCGGTCGTCTCGACGCCAATGGCGACGGTCGGGTTACCCGCGAGGAGGCCGAAGCCGCGCGCGCGAATTTCCACGAGCGTCATAACGGCCGCCAAGGCGACCAATAATTCGCTTCACAAGCGAATCGAACCGGCCCGGTTGCGTGCAATCGCGCGCAGCCGGGCTGCTGACATGAGAACTTAACCCGACATTGGTAATGCCCCGGCAGGATGCGACGCAGGGTCCGGCTCGCCGCGGACGCGCCGAGCGCCTATCTTATCGACGGGGACGGAAAAGTCCGCGGAGGAAGAAGTTCTCATGCGCAGAGTGTTGCTTTGTGTTGCGCTCATGACCGGGCCGGGGGCGGCTTGGGCCGATACGCTCGGCGAGGCGATGACGCTCGCGGCCGAAACCAACCCCAGCCTGGCTGCGCAGCGGCAGCGCCTGCGCGCTACGCATGAGGCGCTGCCGCAGGCTTGGGCTGAGGCGCTGCCGCAGGTCAGCGTTTCGGGTCTGGCGTTCAACAGTGACCGCGATGGTCTCGCGCCTGGAGTTGACACGCCCAGCAATCAATCCTGGACCGCCACCGCCAACGCATCGCAATTGTTGTTCGGATCGGGCCGCGTGCTCGCCAGCACGCGTGCGGCGCGCGCCCAGATTCGCGGCGCTGTCGCCGATTACGAATTTGCGTTGCAATCGCTGCTGCTCGATGTAACCCGCGCCTATGCCGATGTGCGCCAAACGCAAGCGGTGGTGGCGGCGCGCGAAACCACGGTGGGAAATCTTACCCGGCTCTACGAATTCGCGCGCGCGCAGTTTGACGCCGGCGTGGTGACGCGTACCGACGTCGCCCAATCGCAGGCGCGCTTGGCGCAAGCGCGCACGCAATTGGTGCAAGCGCAAGGCGCCATGGCCGCTGCGCTGCAGGCGTTCCAGCGTCTCGTTGGACGTCCGCCCTCTGAGCTTGAAGCGCCGGTGATGGTGGAGGGTCTGCCGCAGGATTTGCAGAGCGCACTCGACGCCGCGAGCAGAAATTCGCTGGTCCTGCGCGGCGCAATCGCCGACACGGAATTCGCCGACGCCAACGTCGATGTCGCCGCTTCGCAGGGGCGCATGCGCATGACACTCGAAGGCAGTGCTTCCGAGGCGGCTGATTTCGACGACGACGTCACCGAGACAACGACGGATACCGTCGGGGTGCGCGTGAGCATTCCGCTGTTTCAGGGTGGCCTGGTGCGTTCGCGCACCCGCCAGCAACGAGCGCTGCGCGCAGCGTCCAATCTCGATTTGGCGGCGGCGCAACGCGGCGTACAGGAAAGCGTCACCAACGCTTGGACCGGTCTCGCCAGCGCGCGCGCCGCGGTCGATTCGGCGCGCGAGCAGACGCAGGCTGCGGAACTGGCCTATGAAGGCGTGCGGTTGGAGCAGGAAGTCGGCTTGCGCTCGACCGTCGAGGTGCTTGATGAAGAAGAGGACCTCCTGGCCGCGCGCCTGGCGCTGGCGCAGGCCGAGCGCGACGTGGTGGTGGCGGAGCGGCAGATGTTGGCGTCCATGGGCGCCTTGGCGGCGCCGAACGAGCAATCCGAAGACGACCCTGACTCACTTCGCGGCCGCTAGTATCTGGTCTGGGCGGGGCAGGCGAAGCACCGCGCGCAATCCGCCAAGTGGGCTAGGCGAGAGCTGGATGTCGCCGCCATGGCTGCGCGCAACATCGCGGGCGATGGCAAGGCCGAGGCCGACGCCTTTCTGGTTGCGCGATCGCGTCGCGTCCAGGCGCGAGAACGGCCTGAACGCCTCCTCATAGAGATCCTCGGAAATGCCTGGGCCATCGTCATCGACGACGATCAAAACCGCGCGCTCTTGGCCGCGCACTTCGATCGCCACCGTGTCGCCATGCGCGGCCGCGTTGTCGATAAGGTTGGCGATGCAGCGTTTCAGCGCGCGCGCGCGGCCCGGCGCGATTTGCGTCGTCGCGCTGGTCAAGTTGATCTTGACGCCGCCGCGCTCAGCCGCTGCGGCAAGATCTCGGGTCAGCGCGGCAATATCGACCTGCTCGGGGCGCTCCGCGGCGCTGCCTTTGGCGAAGGCGAGATACTCGTCGAGGGTCTCTTCCATGTCGGCCAGGTCGCGCTTGGCTGCTTCGATTTCAGGCGAAGGCCCCAACAGCGCCAGCTGCAGTTTCAGGCGGGTGAGCGGCGTACGCAAATCGTGGCTGACGCCGGCGAGCAATTGCGATCGCTGGTCGATGTGGCGTTTGATCCGCTCGCGCATGTCGAAGAAGGCGCGGGTAGCGCCGCGCACCTCGCGTGCGCCGCGCACCCTGAACGCGCCGGAATCCTCGCCGCGCCCGAAGCGCTCCATGGCGTCGGCCAGCCGCTCGATCGGGCGCACCTGGTTGCGAATGAACAGGATCGAAACAAGGCAGAAGAAGATCGTGCCGAAAAGCACCCAGGTGACGAACAAGGGTCCCGAGCGCGCCACCACCCGGTCGCGGCGGGCATCGACTTCCATGACGCCTCCAGGGATGGCCAGCCGCAAGTGCACCAGGTCGCCGGGGCAGGAGGGATCGTACCACACTTCCCGATTGAGATCGTTGCTCAAAGCCTCGACCAGATAGCGGTCGATGAAGGCTGAGGGTGAGCGTCCGCACGGCTGGCGCTGCAATGGGCCGACGGGGTCGAGGCGGAGATCGAGCCGAAGCGGCGCATTGGCCATCGCGCGAACCCTGGCGAAATTTTCCGGGGTCGGGTCGGCCTCGTACATTTGCAGCAACAGCGTCACGTCGGCCGCGACCGCCTGGCTCATGCGCTTGGAGGTGAAGCGCCAATGGTCGTCCAGGAACACCAGGGTGATGATCAGCTGGAGCAACGCCGCCGGCACGATGACGATTAGCGCCGTTCGCCAGTAAAGCCCGCGCGGGGTGAGGCTTCGCAGGTTGATCAACCGGTCACGCTCCTGTTGCGGCGCAGCTTTCGGCGCCAGCCCTTGCTTGCAACAGGGCAGGCAGCGGTCAAGCTTTAGCGCAATCCGCGACTGCGCTTGTAGCCCCCACGGCGCGGCGATAAGCCCGCATGGGGAATTGTTCGAGGCGGCCCTCTACGAATGCGCGGAATGTTAATTCAGTTTGCGAAGTTCGCGATGGTTGGCGCGCTCGGCACCGGCGTTCACTACGCACTTATGTTCACTCTGATCGAGGCGGTCGATTGGCCGGCAGAGGCGGCGACCACGCTCGGGGCGGCGTGCGGCGCGGGGGTCAATTACTTGTTGAATTATCGGTTCACCTTCCGCAGCTCCGCGCGGCACCCGATCGCGCTCACGAAATTTGTCGCGGTCGCCGCTATTGGCCTGCTGATCAACGCGGCGATCGTCGCCGCGCTGACGCGCCTGTTGGCGCTCGACCCCTTGCCGGCTCAGCTTGCGGCCACCGCTGTGGTGCTGGCGTGGGGCTTCCTCGCTAACCGGACTTGGACTTTCGGGGCAGGTCGATGAGCGCCGCCGCATCCGCCACCTTCACACTTTCCGTTGTCGCCCCCGCCTACAACGAAATGGAGACGCTGCGCGAGTTCCATCGTCGCCTCGCCGCAGTCTTGGACGCCATCTCCGCCGTGTGTGAAATCGTCTATGTCAATGACGGCAGCAGCGACGCGACCATCGCTATCATGAACGCGCTGCGCGCCGAGGATTCACGTGTGGCGATTGTCGATCTGTCGCGAAATTTCGGCAAGGAAATCGCCATGACCGCCGGCCTCGATCATGCCCGCGGCGACGCCGTCATCGTGATCGACACCGATCTGCAGGACCCGCCCGAGCTGATCCCGCAACTGATCGAGGAATGGCGCAACGGATACGACGTCGTTTACGCCAAACGCACCGCCCGCGAAGGTGAAAGCGCGCTGAAGAAGACGACAGCGGCGCTGTTTTACCGCGTCATACAGCGGGTGTCGCGGGTGCGTATTCCCGAGGATACTGGAGATTTTCGCCTGCTGAGCCGACGCGCGGTAGGGGCTCTGGTGCAATTGCGCGAACAGCATCGATTCATGAAAGGATTGTTTTCGTGGATCGGTTTTCCGCAGAAAGCAGTGCTCTACCGGCGCGATCCCCGCTACGCCGGCGCCGGGAAATTCAATTATTGGCGGCTGTGGAATTTTGCGCTCGAAGGCATCACCTCGTTCACCATCACGCCGTTGAAGGTGGCGACTTATGTTGGGGTGATCGTGGCGTTGTTCTCGTTCCTGGCGGCCGCGCTGATAGTGTACAAAACCCTGGCGTTCGGCGATCCGGTGCCTGGCTATCCCTCGCTGATGGTCGTGATCCTGTTTCTGGGCGGGCTGCAATTGCTGTTCATCGGGGTGATGGGCGAGTATCTGGGTCGCCTTTTCAATGAATCGAAGCGTCGGCCGCTTTATTTCCTAAACGCCTACGAGCCGGCGAAAACCCTCGACGCCGATCAATCCGCCGCCAAGCGATAGCCGATCCCACGCGCGGTTTGCAGGTAGACCGGCGCGCGCGCGTCGAGTTCGACTTTGCGCCGCAGCCGCGTCACCTGCACATCGACGGAGCGCTCAAGGCCGGCGCCGGTCCTGCGCGCCAGTTCCTCGCGGCTGACTACCTCACCCGGGCGCGCCGCGAGAATGCGTAGCAGTGACACCTCCGCTTCTGTGAGCCGCACCATTACATCCTGGCGCAACAACTCGCCGCGCATGCTATTGAAACTGAACGGACCGAAGGTGACGACCTCGGGCGCCTCGCCGCGATGGGCGACGGTGCGGCGCAGAATGGCGTTGATGCGCAACGCCAGCTCCTGCGGCTCGAACGGTTTGGCGACGTAATCGTCGGCGCCGATGGAGAGTCCGCGGATGCGGTCCTCGGGCATGCCGCGCGCAGTGAGCAGCACGATTGGCACCTTAGAGGTGCGCCGCACGCTTTCGGCGAGCGAAAAGCCATCCTCCACCGGCATCATCACGTCGAGGATCAGTAGATCGAAGTCCATCGCCTCAAGCAACCTGCGCGCGCCCGCAGCGTCGGCCGCCGCCGATACCCGTGCGCCTGCCTGCGACAGGAAGCGTTTCAGTAGATCGCGGATGCGGTCGTCGTCATCGACCAGCAGCAGGTGAGGTGGGCGGTCCAGTGCGTCAAAAGCTGGAACGGCGATCATGTTCCGCAAACTCCGCCAAAGTCAGAATCCAAAGGTGCAATCAACCTTAATTCCTGTAAAAAACGGCAAATAATTGCGCAATCTATGGCTCGGGTTGACAGATGTACCGCGATCGTCGGACCAGAGACGAAAACCGGCCCAAAAACTCAGCGTCGGCACAATCTCATTGGCGCGGCGGCTCCGCAAGCGTCGTTATGCGAGTTCGGAGGAATCAGCACGATGGCGTCAATCCCGTTCCACGATCGCGAAGGCTGGATTTGGTTCGACGGCGCATTCACGCCGGCGCGCGAAGCCAAGGTGCACGTGCTCACCCACGCCATGCATTACGCTTCGGCCGTGTTCGAGGGCGAGCGCGCTTACGGCGGGACGGTGTTTAAGAGCCGCGAACATAGCGAGCGGCTGATCGCCTCCGGAAAGATCATGGGCTTCCGCGTGCCCTACGAAGCCGAGGAGATCGACCGCGCCAAGCACGATCTCGTGGCCAAGATGGGCTTTTCCGATTGCTACATCCGCGCGCTGGCGTGGCGCGGATCGGAAGCGCTTGGCGTGTCGGCGAAACACAACACCATCCATTGCGCGATCGCCGCTTGGGAATGGGGCGACTATTTCGCCGACAAGATGAAAGGCGTGCGCCTGATGATCGCGCCATGGCGCAGGCCGGCGCCCGACACCGCCCCCGCCAACGCCAAGGCCGCGGGCCTCTATATGATCTGCACGCTCTCCAAACACGCCGCCGAGGACGCAGGCTTTAACGATGCGCTGATGTTCGACTGGCGCGGCCAGATTGCGGAAGCCACCGGCGCCAACATTTTCTTCGTACGCGACGGGATCATCCATACCCCGACGCCGGATTGCTTCCTCAACGGCATCACCCGTCAGACCGTGATCGCGCAGGCGCGCCAACGCGGCGTGGAGGTGATCGAGCGCGCCATCTTCCCAAACGAACTGGCGACCTTCGACGAATGCTTCCTCACCGGATCGGCCGCGGAAATCACCCCCATCCGCGAAATCGCCGGCATGAGCTTCAGGCCCGCCGCTATGTGCGAGCAAGTAATGCACGATTTCGCCGCGCTGACGCGGCGCAAGAACGCGGCTTGAGCGATCGCCTAACCTGATCGTACTTCGCGGAACCCGATGGCGTTTCGGCGCTCGTCCTGTTCGATGACCCAGTTCGCGCAATGCCCGCCGGCCATCATGCTTCGCGTTATGCGTTCATAGTGTTGCATGAAGCGGTCGAGGCGGGCGCGATCATCCGGCGTGAGCGTGCGGCCCAGGTTTTCGGCCTCCTGCTCGGCGCGCCAAAGCTGCACGGCCTCCCAGCTCGGCGGTTTGAGATAGAGGATCGCGTTGAAGGTGGCGAAGAAAGGCTGGTAGGATTTTCGCAGCTGGGCTTCAGTTTCGCGTCGCCAAATGCGGTCGATGTCTTCACGCTCGACGTCGTTTAGCGGCTCGCTTGGCGGCGGCGGCGTGGCGCCGAGGCACCAACCATCCACGAGAATTGCTTCCGCGGGGCCTTGAAACACAGGCCAGCCAGATTCCGGCGCGCGATCGTCCGCGGCTTTATCGAAGCGCGGGAGTTTGCTGAGCGATGGCTCGCGCAACCGCTCGATCACTGCTTTGGCGAGAGCGAGATCGTGGGTGCCGGGCGGGCCGCGCGTGAGCAAGAGGCGCTCGACATCAGGGCGGGGGACGTGGGTGACTTGGAAGTTGCCGTCCTCATCGCGGACGGCGTTGAAGGAACTAATGTTGTCGGCGCGCCAAACCCGTTCGGCCTTGGTCAGATATACATCGTCCAGCGAGAAATACGCGACGCGCGGGTTCGCGGCGACGAACTTGCGGCACTGGTAACTCTTGCCAGCGCCCTGAGCGCCGGAGACGCCGATGATGGGAACTCGATCGGGAAAGCGGCCTCGCAGGTCGCTAACGAGAGAGCCGAGCAGGCCCGCGATACCGGTTGCCCTCACTCCCCCAACACTCGCGGCAATTTAAACACCACGTCTTCCCGCGTCACCGCTACTTCCTCCACGTGTGCGTCGAAGCGCGCTGCGATCGCTGCGATTAGCGCTTCCACCAAATCCTCCGGCGCGCTGGCGCCGGCGGTCACGCCAACCTTGCGCACGCCTTCGAACCAAGCCCAGTCCACATCCGCTGCGGATCCGACCAGCCGTGCTTCGCGCGCGCCTGCGCGCTTGGCCACCTCGACCAACCGCACCGAGTTCGACGATTTCGGCGAGCCGATCACCAGCACCAGATCGGCGTCGCGCGCTATCGCCTTCACCGCGTCCTGGCGGTTGGTTGTGGCGTAGCAAATGTCTTCCTTGTGCGGCTGGGCGATAGCCGGGAACCGCTGCTGCAACGCCGCGACGATCTCGGCGGTGTCGTCCACCGACAGCGTCGTCTGGGTGACGAACGAAAGCTTTGTCGCGTCGCGCGGAGTGAAGGCTTGCGCGTCCGTGACGGTCTCGATCAGGGTAATCGCGCTCGCCGGCAACTGCCCCATGGTGCCGATGACTTCCGGGTGGCCGGCATGGCCGATCAGGACGATCTCACGCCCTTCGTCGAAATGGCGCTGCGCTTCCACATGAACCTTGGAAACCAGCGGGCAGGTGGCGTCGACATAGATCATCGCCCGCCTTTGCGCCTCGGCCGGCACCGCCTTGGGCACCCCGTGGGCGGAAAACACTACCGGACGGTCGTCGGGACAGGCGTCGAGCTCTTCGACAAACACCGCACCCAGCGCCTCCAGGCGTTCCACCACATGGCGGTTATGCACGATCTCGTGGCGCACATAGACCGGCGCGCCCCACTTCGCGATCGCCTGTTCGACAATCTGCACGGCCCGGTCCACCCCCGCGCAGAACCCCCGTGGCGCAGCCAAGAAGATTGAAATCGTATGGTTTTTGTCGCTGCCCATAGGAATGGCATGAACTTTCAGGCAAGGGGCGCCGCAGCGTGTTGCGGCTTGAGCGACGCGAAGCTATCACGGCGCGTCGCCGAACGCTTCAGCGGGCGGGATGCCGCCGCCGCAGGCCCCCAAGGCGCAAAATGAGGTTGGACTATGAAGCTTCCGGCACTGGCTGCGCTTATTCTTGGACTGGCCCTCGCCGGATGCGGGGGAAACCGCGCGGCTGACACAATTGAATTGCCAGGAGGGGTTAACCCGGAAGCGCAGCGCGAGGAGCGCCCGCCCAATTTCTTCGAGCGTATGGTCGGCTCTGATTCGCGGTCGAATGTCGGCCCGTGTCCGCTGATGGGCGTGCTCTACGACAATTCTCGCCTGGTGAGCTTCGTCGGGCCCGACCAGAACCGCTATGCCAACATCAATTTTACCGGCGAAATGCAGGGCGTGCGTGGCCTATGCCGCTATGTTGAGGCCAACCCGATTACGATGAACCTCGAGATCGACATGGCGTTCGGTCGTGGCCCAGCCTCCACGTCCGATCGCCAGACCTATCGCTACTGGGTCGCGGTCACCCGCCGCGGCCGGGCGCCGATCGAGAAGGCGTATTTCGATGTCGATGTGAGGTGGACGCGCGGCGAGCAGGTGGTGACGCGCACCGAACAGATCGACCGCATCGTCATCCCCCGCGCCAACGCCGAGGTCTCGGGCGAAAATTTCGAAATCTTGGTCGGCTTCGAACTGACGCCGGAGCAGCTCCAGTTCAACCGCGACGGCCGCCGCTTCCGGATCGACGCGGCGGAGCGGGCGGGGAATTAGGCATCGACGGAGCGCCGGCATCTTGCCGGCACTTGTGTTTCTTCGACCGAAGGCAAAGAGATGCCGGCTGGAAGCCGGCGCTCTGTTTGAGCCAGCCTTGCGACGTGCTCTCATGGGGTGGTTGAGGCGGGTTCCTCAGCTGCTGCTGGAGGCTCGCCAACAGACGCCTCAGCCTCGGCCGGCGCCTCCGTTTCAGCCGGCGCCGGCGCTGGCGCTTCCCCGTGCGCGACGCTGGGCGTTGGCCATAGCCCGGCTGCCCCGCCGCTGCCGCGCGCCAGCAGGAATTGCCCATCCGGGGAGAAAGCCAGAAATGGCGATGCCGAGCCAGTGCGGAGCATTCCGAGTTCGCCGCCGCTGGCGACATCCCAGAAGCGAATAGTCCGGTCCGCCGACGCGCTCGCGAGCACGCGAGTGTTTGGGGAGACCGCGAGCGCGAGAATGGCGTCTGTATGCCCGTGCAGCCGTCGCGCTGCGCGGGAGAGATCGCCTACATCTCCCCACAAAAGACGGGTATCGATGATTTCGATCAAACCGGACTTGCCGCCCAGTGCGATTGCGCTCTGGTTGTATCGATGACCCACGGCGATCGCCGCTGTAAGGCTCGCGTCGAACTCAAACTCTCGCGGCCACGGGACTTGGTCGGTGTAGTCGCCAGGTGCGCAGAAGTCGGTGCTGCACTGAGACGGACCCCAAAATGCCGGTTTTGGGCGGCTGCCAACAACCATGCCAAGATCGCCCAATTGCGCAACGCCGGCCAAGCGCATACCCGCCGCCCCTGCAACAGGAACGCGCTGGAGCGCGCACGCCCGCGTTTCCAGGTTTGGCAGGCAGACTGACATCGCGCCGTCTTGCTCAATCCAAACAAGCTGGCCATCGGGACCGGCGGCCAAAAAAACAACCGCGCTTGGGGCGGGACGACTCAACCGACGCGCCAGATCGGCGCGCGTTGCCTGCGCCACGAGGGTGAGGTTGGTCGCATCAATAATGGCGGCTGACCCGTCGTTGCCGCCGACGGCGAGCACATCGCCGTCCTCCGCCCAGGCGATGCGCGTCGCGCTGGCGTCAAGCGCTTCAACGGCACCGATCGGATAGCCGTCGCTGGTGTGATAGGCATGCACATCGCCGCGCTCGTCGGCGGTAAATATTTTCGCGCCGTCACGGCTGAAGACGCCGGCTGTCACCGTCCCGCCTTGACCAGCCAACTGCACCGCTGGCGGATCGGCGCGCCAGTTTTCATACAAGCCCGGACCAACGATCATTGCGGCAACGGCGGTGAGCGCCATCGCCGCGCCCGCCATTATCATCCAGGGTCTTAACTTGAACGGCCGCCGCACGCGCGCGCGCGGCGTCGACGAGAAATGCGCCAACGCTTCTCGCTTGGCATTGGCGGCGACCTGCGCCACCAATTTGCGCCATTCGCCGTGGTCGCGTTGTCCGCGCCAGGCGACCAGATCGGCGGTCTGACTCATGGTGAATCCGATCGGGGCCTCCACATTGTCAATGCGACAAGGGACCAGCAGTCCGCGCTTTTTGCCGAGCGTGGCCTCCTCTTGCACCCATTCCGAATGCACCGATTGGTTCGACCAAACCACCAGCACGGTCGAGGCCGCGTCGAGTTCGGCGCGGATCGCGGCGGCATAGCTCGCGCCCAGGGTGATGGCGGGGTCCCACCAGACGCTGAAGCCCTCTTCTTGCAGCGTCCGGGCGATGAGCTGAACGCGGTCGCGATCCTCGCGTTTGTACGATATGAACACGTCCGCCATGGCGCCCTCCGTGCGGGAGGTTAATCGCGGGACATACGCGTGACAAGCATATCGCAAGCTTGACGCGCCCACGTCCGCGCTCCAATCCCGCAGCCATGACAGATCTCGCCAGCGCTTTGAGCGCGGCCAATGCGGCCGTGTTTGCTTCCCTTGGGCTTGACGCCAAGCATGCCGAAGTGCGCCGCTCGGATCGGCCGGAACTTGCTGACTTCCAATGCAACGGCGCAATGGCGGCGGCGAGGACCGCTGGCAAGAAGCCGCAAGAACTCGCGCGCGAGATCGCTGAGGCCTGGACGCGCGCTGAGCTCGCGCCGCCGCCGCTTGTCGCCGGACCTGGGTTCTTGAACTTCAGCGTCACCGCCGATTCGCTTGCGCAGCGCGCGCAAGCGATAGCCGAGGATGAGCGCGCGGGCGCCAGCAGGGTGCAGCAGAAGCGCCGCGTCGTGGTCGATTATGGCGGGCCGAACGTGGCCAAGGGCATGCATGTGGGGCATCTGCGCGCCTCGATCATAGGCGAAAGCATCAAGCGCATTTTTCGTTTTCGCGGCGACGAGGTCTGGGGCGATGCCCATTTCGGCGATTGGGGCTTCCAGATGGGGCTGATGATCGTCTCCATCGAAGACGAACTCGGCGGTCTCGGCGATGCGGGGGCGCTCAGCGCCAAACTCCAATCGTTGACGCTTGAATACCTCGAGGCGGCATACCCCAAAGCCGCCGGCAAGGCGCGCGAAGATGCCGACTTCCGCGATCGCGCGCGCAAGACGACGGCGGCGTTGCAGAACGGCGCCGAGCCCCACCGCACCATCTGGAAAGCGATGCACGATGTCTCGATGGCCGCGCAGAAGCGCGATTTCGCGGCGCTCGACGTCGATTTCGATCTCTGGCTCGGTGAAAGCGATGCCGATCCGCTGATCGCCGACATGGTCAAGGACCTCGAAGCAAAGGGCTTGCTGGAGGATGATCAAGGCGCGCGCATCGTGCGGGTGGCGGGGCCCGGCGAGACGAAAAAAAAGAAACTCGACGACGGAAGCGTGGTGGAGGTCGAGAGCCCCGATCCGCTGCTTGTGATCTCGTCGGAAGGCTCGGCGATGTACGGCACCACCGATCTCGCCACCATAGTACAGCGCGTGCGCGATCAGAAGCCGGATCTCATTCTCTATGTGGTCGACCAGCGCCAGGGCGACCATTTCGAGCAGGTATACCGCGCCGCCGCCAAGGCCGGCTATATCGCTCGCGAAAAGCTCGAGCATACCGGCTTCGGCACTATGAACGGCGCTGATGGCAAGCCGTTCAAGACCCGCGCCGGCGGCGTGCTCAAGCTAAGCGATCTGATCGGCCAGGCGGAAGAAAAGGCGCGAGCGCGGCTGCGCGAAGCCGAGATCGGCGCGGACTTCTCTTCTGAGGAATTCGAGGACATCGCCCACAAGGTCGCGATCGCGGCGATCAAGTTCGCCGATCTCTCGAATTTCCGCGGCACCTCCTACGTGTTCGACCTCGACCGTTTCATGAGCTTCGAAGGCAAAACCGGGCCGTACCTTTTGTATCAGGCGGTTCGGATCAAGAGCATCCTGCGCAAGGCGGCAGCGGAGGGCGTAGGCGTTGGGCCAATCGCGGTCGAGCACACTGCTGAGCGCGCGTTGGCGCTGACACTCGACAGCTTTGAGCGCGCGCTCGGCCTTGCCTACGAAAAACGCGCGCCGCATTTTCTCGCAGAGCACGCCTATGCGCTCGCGCGCGAATTTTCAGCTTTTTACGAGCACTGCCACATCCTGAGTTCCAGGGGCGACGAGCGCGCGTCCCGGCTTGCGCTGGCGACGGCGGCGTTGACGCAGCTTGTGCTCTCTCTGGAGCTGTTGGGAATCGAGGTTCCTGAGCGCATGTGACGCGCGCGCAGATGCTTGGGGTTGTGCGCAACCTAGGCGGAGTTCACCGCGTGCGCCTTCTCTTCGATCCAGTCCATGGCCGCAACCGCCACGCCTGAGAGCACGAAAGTAGCGTGGATGGCGATCGACCACATGATCTGGTCGCGCGAGTAATCATCAAGGTTCATGAAAATCTTAAGCAGGTGGATCCCAGAGATCGCGACGATCGAACCGATCAGTTTGATCTTGAGTCCGGAGAAATCGATCATGCCGAGCCATTCCGGGCGGTCATGGTCGCTCTCGGCGCGCTCCATCTTGGAGACGAAGTTTTCGTAGCCTGAGAACAGCACGATCAGCACCAGATTTCCCGCCAGCGAGAGATCGACCAAAGTCAGAACCAGGAGAATGATGGCGGTCTCGTCCATGTCGAGGATTTGTGGCGCCTGGATCACGAGTTCGCGGAAGAAAGTCACGATCAGGATGGCGAGCGCCGCGATGAGGCCCAGATAGACCGGCGCCATCAGCCAGCGGCTGAGATATATGACGGTCTCGATCGCATGTTCGAAGCCATTGTGACGGGTGGGCGGAGGTGCGGGCTGCTTGCTCATCGCCGCCATATCGCCCTGTCGCCTCGTTGCGCCGACCTTTCTCTCCCGAGGGGCGAAACTGGGACTTGCTGCGGTGTTTGCTCGCGTGAATGATGACCCCCGCAAAAGGGGAGGAAATTGAATATGTACGAACACGGAATGATCGCGCCGGTCGTGGCGCTTACAATCTGGTCCTTCTTCATGCTGATTTGGCTCTACGCCACGCGCATCCCGGCCATGCAGCAAGCCAAAATCGACCCGGAGAAACTCAAGGACGATCCGACCGCCAAGGAGAGGCTTCCGGTTGGGCCTCGTCGCGTCGCCGCCAATTACGCGCACCTGATGGAGCAACCGACCGTGTTTTATGCGGTCTGCTTCGCGCTGCAATTTTTGGCGATGGAGGCTGATGCCGCTGTACACCCGATCAATATCGGCTTGGCTTGGGCCTATGTGGCGCTGCGTGTCGTGCACTCGCTGGTGCAGGCGACCGTGAACGTCATCATGGTTCGTTTCTTGATCTTTGCGGTCTCGAGCCTGGTGCTCGGCGCGCTGATCGTGCACGCGGCGATGGCGAGCGGACTGGTGCAATTCAGCTTTTCGGGTTGAAACTCTGACGGAGCGCCGGCTTCCAGCCGGCATACGATGTCACAAACAGGCTCGGCCTGTGCCATTTGTAAGCACCGTATGCCGGCTGGAAGCCGGCGCTCCGTCGGTGCTTATTCCTGCACGCGCCCGTCCGCATCCATCTCCGCGATCCAATCGCGGATCAGCGCGACGCCGCCTTCGTCCACTAGCTGCCTCCCAAGCTCCGGCATCATCACGCCGGGATCGTCGCTCGACATGCGATGGAGCAGGATCGAACGCTCGGGATGGCCGGGCTCGATGGCGAAATCGTAGCCGCCGGAGGCGCGCCCCGCCGCGACCGGGCGCTTCATCACGCCCCAAAGCGCGGGATCGCTCTGCGACCAGCGCAGGTCGAGGCCTGACGTGTGCGCGGGGCCGTCGGGGTTGTGGCAGTGGGCGCAATTCACATCGAGGTAAGCGCGCGCACGGGTTGCGACCGAACCGGAAGTGGGATCGTAGGCGCTTGGGACTCGAGGCATGTCTTCGGGGACTCTGTCGAGGATGCCAGCATCTGACCATTGGCGAAGCGTTGAAGTGGTGAAGGTAACAGGCTGTTGGTCGCCTTCGATTGTAGGCAGGACATGCACGCTTCGATTCAGGTTCCGTGCGCTCGGTCCGATCGGCGTGATTTCACCGGCGCGGTCGTGGCAGCCTTTGCACTGGTTGCGGTTGGGTACGGCCCAATCGAGCGCGACTTGCTGGCCCTGTTCATCGCTGAAGCTCACCGGAATATCGGCGCCGGCCGGTGAGAGCCGCGCTTCGGTCTGCGCTTCGTCCCAGACGTAAGGCAGCGCGATCCAGCCCTCTTCGCGGCGGATGAGCAGGCGGGTTTCCAAGAAGCGCAAGTTTTCCGTTGGCGCTCGCATATCGGCGGCGAAGGCGAATGTCTTGATCAGCACCGTGCCGACCGGGAACTCGAACACGGTTTCACTATTGTACCGCGCCTGTGTGCCCGGTGGCAGGAACACATAGCGGAACTTGAGCGCGCCATCGGACCAGAGCGGGGTGTTCAGATCGTATGGCGTGACCCCCGTGTTCGGCTCGCGGGCACTGATGTCGCGGAAGAAACGGTAGGCGGACAGCAGTTCCGGCGGGCGCTCGGCGGCGATGGCGGCTTGGTTGACTGGGGCGTGGTCGCTGACGCGCGCGGTGGCGGTGGCGACAAGGGCGAAGAACCCCAGCGCAAGAGCAATATGGACCGCCGGCGCCCTCGCCGGCATGCGCCGGCGCTGGCCGGCGGCGGTCCATATTTTCATGCGCCCGAGCATTAGTTCC
>JBEBIU010000193.1:0-1349 GCA_040080225.1 Terricaulis sp. | reverse complement strand
GCCAAACAAAGAGTCGAACACACTCATGCCCGCACCCCCCGCGCCTCTTGTCCTCAGGCCACGCCCTTCAGCCGCGCGTAGGCTTCCGCCATGCGCACGTCATAGCGATTGGCTGCGTAACCCGGCCCGTTATAGCCGCGCGCGAAACCCGCCCAATCCAGCCGCGCCAAGTCATCGGCGAGGTTGTTGTGGCGCACAAAGCCCGCGAACGCCGCCAATTGGCGCGCCTCCGACTTCGCCATGTCGGCGACGAAATCCTTGGCGGTGGCGAAACCGCAAGCGGCATGGTTGAAACCCATCACCTGGAACATGCCCCAGCTGGCCGAAGCTGCCGCGACTTCCGGATTGAGCGCATACGCCTCGCGCAATTGCGCGTAGCGCCCATCCTGGGTGCGCGGATAGCGCGACGCATCCCAAGACCGATACGAAACATTCGGATGCGACGCGTCATGCTGATGGTTGGTGCGGCCCGAGAAGATGTGCGGCTCGAACAGGATGGTGGGCCGGCCATTGGCGGAGAACGCCGAATGGCCGCCAACTTCCACTTCCGCCACCGCCTGTATCGCCTCGACTTCACAGCCGAGTTGCGCGGCGACGGCTTCGTAATCGGCGCGCGTTAGGTGGTCGCGGCTTTGCGCAAACAACGCGTCCAGATACGGGTCGGCCGGCGGCGAGAGCGTGGCGTACGCGCTGGCGAGCGCCGCCGCGTAAGGCGCGGCCCCCGCTTCACCCTCAAACGCCTTCGCGAATTCGGTCCAATCGCGGCGCTGCAATTCGTCGATCAATTCCTTGCGCCGCGCATAGGCTTCAAACGCCGCCAATTGCCGGGTTTCCGATTGCGCCATGTCCTGCACGAAGGCAAACACGCTGCCATAGCCCGCGTCGTCGTAATAGCGACCGGGCAATTGGAACGCGCCCCAACTCGCCGCGCCCAGAGCGGCGTCAGCGTCGAGCGCGTAGGCTTCGGCGAGCTTGGTCCAGCGTGAGGCCTGGTTGCCGCCCAGATAAGCGCGGTTCGTCGGCTGTGAAATTCCGGGATGACTGGCGTCAAAACGCCCGCCCGTGAGCTGACTGAACCAGTACGGTTCGAACGAAAGCAACGGGCGTCCATCGGCCGCAAAGCCCACGCTCGCGCTCTCAACTTTGACGAGCGAGCGGATGACTTTCGCTTCAACGCTCAAACGCTGCGCGGCGGCCTCGATTTGCGCTTCGGTGAGCCGCGCCGAATCCTGCGCGTGCAGATTGCCAAGCGCAAATCCCTCGGGGGGGCCTGACGGCGCAGGCGGGGCTTCCGGCTGAGGCGTCGGCGGAGCAACAGGCGGGGGCGCGGGAGGAGCAACCGGCGGAGG
>JBEBIU010000026.1:0-28514 GCA_040080225.1 Terricaulis sp. | reverse complement strand
TGCTTTGCACGCCCATGCCGGCGAGGACGCCGGCGGTCCAAGGCGCGCCCCTTACTCCCCCGCCAGCCGCCCCACGATGCCCTCGCGGCGCGGATCGGCGGCGCCCTCGAGGCCGTTGGGGGTGACGCGGATGGCGTGCAGGCCGCTGACTTCAAGCACGCCGCTGTCCTCGATCGTCCAGCCGCGCGCGCGCAGCGCATCGGCGATACCTGCCGGCCAACGTTGCGTTTCCGCTCGCGCCGGCGTGTTGCGGGCGGTGACGTTGGCGCCCGCCACCGCATCCGCCAACGGCAAGCGCCAATCGAGCGTGGCGATGGTCGCCCGCGCTACGTATCCAATAATGCTCGATCCGCCGGGCGAACCGATCACCAGCGCCAACTCGCCATCGCGGTCAGTGACGATCGTCGGCGACATCGACGAGCGCGGGCGCTTGCGCGGCTCGACCGCATTAGCCACCGGACGACCGTTGAGCGTCGGCGCTAAAGAGAAATCGGTCAGCTGATTGTTGAGGAAGAAACCGGACGCCATACGTTGGGAGCCAAACACGCTCTCCACCGTGGCGGTGAGCGCGACTGCATCGCCCCACGCATCGACGATGGAAAGGTGCGTGGTGCCTTGCTCCTCGCCAGTCTCGCGGCCCCAACGCTCGAACAATTCCGGCCCTACGGGCGCTCCCGGCGTTAGGATCGGCGGCGGCGCATGCGCCAGATCGATCAGGTGCGCGCGTGCATCGAGATAATCCGGCGCGATCAGCTCACGCGTTGGAACCGGCGCGAATTCATCGTCGGCCATGTAATGGTCGCGGTCAGCGTAAGCGAGCCGGCTCGCCCACAGGAATGCGGCCCAGTCGTCGGCGTCATTAGCGCCGACAGGATGGGGCCGCGCCCGCTCATAAAGCCCAAGAATGGCGATCATCGCGTTGCCTGATGTCGGCGGCGCTCCGGTGCAGACGCGGTAGACTCGGAAGCTGCCGCACACGGCTTCGAGCCGGCGCGGGGACGCAGCTTGTAGGTCCGCCAAGGTCAGCGTCCCAGCGCGTGGATTGCGTTGCGCGGCGGCGACGATCGTTTGCGCAATCGGCCCCTCGCTCAGCGCCCGCGCCCCTTGCGCGGCGATCGCGCGCAGCGTTGCGGCGTACTCTGGATTGCGCAGGATGGCGCCCTCGGCCAGCGGTGCGCCGGCGCGGTCGAAGAAATAAGCACGCGCCGCAAAATCAGCGCGCAGCCGACCGCGCTCGCCGCCGGCATAAGCGATGAAGCGCGCCAGGCGCGGCGAGATCGCAAAGCCGCTCTCCGCCAGCGCAATCGCCGGCTCGAATAGTCGCGCCCACGGCAAGCGGCCATGGTCGTCGTGAGCCAGCTTCAGCATCGCAACGAGCAATGGCGTGCCGATTGAACGTCCGCTCGCCTGCGCATCGAGAAACGTCATCGGCTGACCGCGAGCGTCGAGAAACATGGTAGGCGTCGCCCCGGCCGGCGCGCGCTCGCGCCCGTCATAGGCAATGATCGCTTCGCTTTCGGCATCGTAGAACACCATGGCGCCGCCGCCGCCGATGCCGGAGGATTGCGGCTCCACCAGCCCCAGCACCATCTCCGCGGCGATCGCCGCGTCCACCGCCGAACCGCCTTGGCGCAGCATAGCGAGTGCGGCCTGCACCGCATGGGGATTGGCGGCGGTCGCCATCGCTTCGCCGCGGGGAGCGCGCTGTTGCCCGGCCGGCGCTGGCGGGGTGGAACAAGCGCCCAGCAGCGCTAGGCCCGCGGCCGCCATGGCTCTCAACGCTTGCAATTGTTTCATGGGACGCGTTCCTGGAAAATCACGATTCTGGAGAGCGATAGCATGGCGCGCCCCGGTCCTACCAATTCTCTCGCTGACATCGAGGGGCTCACAATCGGGTGCAGCGAAGATCATAAGGCGTTGACCGGCGTGACAGTGATCGTGCCGGAACGCCGCGCGGTATGCGCTGCCGATGTGCGCGGCGGCGGCCCCGGCACGCGCGAAACCGATGCGCTGGCGAGCGAGAACCTGGTCGACGCCATCGACGCGCTCGTGCTCGCGGGCGGCTCGGTTTATGGGCTCGCCGCCGCTGACGGCGTCGCCGCCGCCATGGGCGCGCAGGGCAGGGGATTTGCGCTGATCGACATGCCCGGCGTGCCGCGCTCTCCGGTCGTGCCGGCGGCGATCCTCTACGACCTCGCCAATGGCGGCGACAAAGCCTGGGGCGAACATCCGCCCTATGCCGAACTCGGTCGCCAAGCCTATCGCGCGCGCCAGCGCAGCGTTGCTCTCGGCAATGCCGGCGCCGGGCTCGGCGCGCTGGCGGGCGCGCTCAAAGGCGGGCAGGGTAGCGCCAGCATCGTCACCGGCGACGGCTTCACCATCGCCGCGCTCGCCTGCGTCAATTCCTGGGGCTCGACCACGATGCCGGGCCAGCGCGCCTTCTGGGCGCACGCGTTCGAGATCGATGGCGAATTCGGCGGCGTGCGCCCCGACGCGAATGCGGCGTTCGATTCCGAGGACTGGTCGGGCGCCAAGTTCAATCCGCAGCCTCGCGCCAACACCACCATCGCTTGTGTCGCTCTCGACGCCGACCTGACGCCGGCCGAAGCAAAACGCGTCGCGCAAATGGCGAGCGCGGGGCTCGCGCGCGCGATCCGGCCGGTGTTCGCGCCCTTCGACGGCGACGTCGTGTTCGCGCTCGCTACCGCCGCACGCCCGACGCCCGAACCCCGCGCGCTGGCGATCGCGCGCTTCGGCGCGCTCGCCGCCGATTGCCTGGCGCGGGCGGTGGCGCGGGGAGTGTTCGCAGCGGAGAGCATCGGCGCCCACAAAGCTTGGCGCGAGGGGTGAACCCCGTCCGTCCCAGATACACCCAACCCGCCTTGCAACCGCCGCAAGCCAGCGCTATGCACCGCCCCTTCGCGCCCGTAGCTCAGCTGGATAGAGCACCAGACTACGAATCTGGGGGTCGGGAGTTCGAATCTCTCCGGGCGCGCCATGTTTCCGTTGTTTCAACCGAGCGCCAAGGCTCAGCCCCTACCGCCCCGCCATTTCGTTCAGCCGCTGCAGCAGCAGCCAGAGCGGGGGCAGGGAGAGGCCGATCGCGGCGGCGATCAGTACGGCATAAAAGCGCCTTCGCATGCGGGTCCAGAAGGCGCTCTTGCGCACCACCTTGAAGGGGACATCGATCACCGCGCCGGCGGGCGGGGCGGGGTCGCGTGCTTCGCGCAGGCGGGTGGTCTTGCGACGCGCCATGGCTCCCTGCTGGCGGCGAAACCCGGCGAGGATAAGGCGAATCGGCGCATGGACAAGCTCGATTGCGGCGCCCATAGAGGCGCAGGGTCACGAGGATAGGCATGAACGATCTGGTCGTTGTGTTTGGCGGTTCGGGATTTGTCGGCAAGCAGGTGGTGCGGGCGCTGGCGAAGGCCGGCAAGCGCGTGCGCGTGGCGATGCGGCGTCCGCATCTGGGCGCGGAGCTGCGGGTGATGGGCGATGTCGGCCAGATCCAGCTCATGCAAGCCAACGTGCGCTATCCCGACAGCGTTGCGCGCGCGCTCGAGGGCGCGGACGCAGTGGTCAATTTGGTTGGCGTCCTGCATGAAAACGGCAAGCAGAATTTCGAGGCGCTGCATATTGAGGCTGCGCGCACGATCGCCGAAGCGGCGGCCAAGCAGGGAATCGTGGGCCTTGTGCACATGTCCGCTTTGGGAGCGACGCCCAAGGGCCCGCGCTACGGGCGTAGCAAGTATAACGGCGAGCGCGCGGTGCTCAGCGCCTGTGCGGACGCCACTATTCTGCGCCCGTCGCTCGTGTTTGGGCCGGAGGACGATTTCTTCAACCGCTTTGCAAATGCGGCGAAGTTTTCTCCCGTGCTATTCTACACCGGCGCCAAAGCCAAGTTTCAGCCGATCTTCGTCGGCGATGTCGCCGACGCCGTTGTCGCCGCCCTTAATCGCGTCGAGGCTCGGGGGCGCGTGTACGAACTGGGCGGACCCAACATCTATACGCTCCGGCAATTGCTGCACTTTACAACCAAGGAAGCAGGCCGCGCGCGGCCGCTGATCGACCTTCCCTTCGTGATTGCGTTTCCGATGGGGCTGTTGGCGGATTGGCTCTTTAAGCTCATCCCATTCGCCGATCCGCCAATCACCGGCGACCAGGTGACGATGCTCCAGCGCGACAATATTGTTGGCGCTGAGGCGGGGGCGGGGACAATCCAGGACCTCGGCGTCACAGATCTTGCGAGCATCGAGGCCATCGTGCCCACGTATCTGTGGCGCTTTCGTCCCTACGGACAATTCCAAACCAAGCAGAACCCGGCGTGAAGGGCCGCGGTCTCGCCATTGCGACGCTCGCGCTAGGCGCGGCGTCGATCGGGGTCTTCGTGGCGTTCGCCATGCTTGCGGAGGCCAGGGCCGCGGGCGCATGCATGCCGGCTGGCGCGGTGGTGCAGTTCGAGCTAGCGCGTAACGGTGAGGACCTCGCGGCCATTTTTGGCGCCAGCGACGCTTCATGCGGGCCGCGCGTCATAGCGGCGATGGACGCGATCAACCGGCTCGATCTGCTGGCGTTCATCCCGACTTACACAGCGTTCGCACTAGCGGCGGCGTTGTTCCTCGCGGGAGGGGCGTTGCGTCCGCTCTCGATCGCAGCGGCTGCGGCGGCGTTAGGCGCCGCGGCTGGCGATTATGTCGAGACAACGACGTTGCTCAAGATCACGCAAACATTGGATTCGCCGGAAGCATTGTTGGGGATGTCGCAGGCAGGCGCGTGGAGCAAATTTGCTTTGCTTGCGGCGCATGCGCTCTTCTGCGCTGGCTTGTGTTTCCTGGGCGAGCGGCGACGGCCGTTCCTTGGCGCGCTTCTGCTTCTGCCCACGCTCGGCGTCGCCGCAGCGGCTTACGATCATGTTCGGCTGGCCAATGTGATGAACGGCGCCTTCGCGCTTGCTTGGCTGGGCGTGTTGGCAGCGAGCGCGCGCGACCTGTTTGCAAAAGAGGTGACGTAATCTTGGACCGCCGGCGTCCTCGCCGGCAGCCGGTGTTGCAAATACATTGTCGCCTGAGCGGTAGAAAACACCGAAACGCCGGCGAGGACGCCGGCGGTCCAAGATTACGGGGCAAGGTGCGTCGCCGTGAAGGCGCGCTTCTCCAAATGCTTGGCGAGTATGGCGCGGTGGCACTCCCGCCAATCGTGTTCCAGGCACATGAGGCATACGCGCCCTTTGCGCGCCAGTTCGGCGGTCTCCTCGAGCGCCAAGGCGCTTTCCGGTTCAGCCAAGCGGGCTTCGAAGATGCGATGCATGGTTTTGTTGTCGCCCTTGCGCGCCGCTTCGCGTCCAGCCTTTGGCGTACCCAGCGCCTTCATATGAATATAGGCGATCCCCGCCGCTTCCAGGCTGGCCGCGAGCACCTTCTTCGAGAAACCGGCGCGGCGCGAATTGGCGATTTCGCGTACATCCACCAGCGTCTTGACCTTCGCGGCCTGGAGCGCCGAAACGAAATCGGGGACGCCTACATTCTCGTAGCCGATGGTCCAGAATTTACCGCTCGCCATCGTGGTTCCCGCTTACGTCTGTGTTCCGAACGTCATCGCGCCCAGCATCAGCGCGCCGAGTGCGATGCGATACCATGCAAACGGCCCGAAGCCCACTCGGGTCACGAAATTGAGGAAAGGTTTCACCACCACGAGCGCGGCGATGAACGCAAAGAGAAAGCCTACGCCGATTTCAGCGATGCGATCGGCGCTGATGTGATCCTTCGCCTTGATAAAATCGTAGACAAATGCCGCGCTCATCGTGGGCATTGCCAGAAAGAACGAAAATTCCGCCGCCGCGCGCCGGTCGAGCCCCAGCAGCAAGCCGCCATAGATGGTGGCGCCGGAACGCGAGACGCCGGGGATCAGCGCCAGCGTCTGAAACACGCCAACGCAGATCGCCCGCCAGATCGGGGTGTCCCCGGCGTCGAGGACCTGCGGGGCGGGGCGGAAACGCTCGGTGCCCAACATGGCTAAGCCGCCCAGGATCAAGGCCCAGGCGATAATGCCGAAACTCTCGTACAGAACGCTTTTGACATAATCGGCCGCGAACAGACCGATGCCGACCGCTGGCAGAAAAGCCAGAAACAGCATGAGCGCGAAGCGCCGTGATTCTGGCTTGGTTGGCAGGCCGACAATCACGTCGAAGATGCGTTGCCGGTAGAGCCACATCACCGCCAAGATCGATCCCAATTGGATCATCACCGTGAATACCCCGCCGGGATCGTCGTAGCCAATCAGCTGCGCGCCGATCAGCAGATGCGCGGTGGACGAAATCGGTAGAAACTCCGTCAGCCCCTGGAGAATTCCCAATACAGCGGCGCGTGCAAGATCGATGAAGTCCACAGCGATGCTCCTGAATCGGCGGCGCGACCATGGCGCAAGGCGCAAGGTCGGGGAAGTGAGGTTTTTCATCGTGCGCAGGGCGCGGGCGCGGCGCCTGGACCAGCGGGTCAGCTTGCTTTAGTGGATCGGTTGCGTCTACGAGGGGAGCGGCATGCGCTATTTCTGGGCGGCGATGGCGCTGGCGGCGTGCGTGATTTGGGCGCCGCCCGCAAGCGCGCAGCAAAGATCGGAACCCAGCGTCGCCGCGGTAGAGGCAACCCTCGCCGATATCGGGCAGTGGACGCTCGAATACAGCGCGGTGCTTGGCGGCGCCGGCGCTGTGTTGGAGGAAATCGATCCGTTCATAGTCATTCTGGATCGCTTTTCGGCCGGCGAAACCGATTCCCGCGCCGCGCTCCGACAGATCGGCGAGTGGCGCGGCAACGCCGCCAACCGGATAGAAACGGTCAGAGGGAACGCGGCCAATTTACGAGCGCCGCCGTCGCTGGCTTTGCTTGGTCCGAGCGCAGTCGGGCTCGACCGGGCGATGGCGACCGCGAGGAGAGACCTTCCGGCGCTGCTGGACGAAATCGCAAGCATGCTCGATGCAGTGGCCGCGATGGGCTCGGACGCTATCCGCAATCCGGAGAAGGGCATCGAGGCGCGCGAGCGGGCAATCTATGGGTCAGTGATCCAATTGATACGCATCGATCTTCGGCGCATTGACGCCAATATTGCCGCGTTGTCCGCCGATCATCCAAATCGCCCGATCATGCGCGCGACTCAGATCTATTACAGCGCCCTGATGCTCATCCCCCAGCACGAAGTCGATGTCATGAACGGCGTCGAGCCAGGACCAATACGCGTCGCGGCCGGCCTGCGCCTCGCGGCCCAAGACATGCGCACGCAGACGGCGCAATGTGCGCCGTTGGCGCAGCGCACCATTGACGCGCTTCGCACGCGACCGGCGCCTTCGGGGAGCGAAAACATTATCGGCATGATCGGCGACATGATGGCGACGTTTCCAGATACAGTACGCGCTTACAATGGCGTCGCCGATGCCCTCGATGGTGCGGCCGCGCATATCGAGGCCGGAGGAGAGGTGGCGGACGCCTCCGAGGTCCACGATGCGGCGGCGTTGCCCTATTTGCGCGAGATCGAGCGGCTGGAGCAGGTGCGCGCCAATCTCGCCGCCACGATTGGCCGCCGTGGCGGCGTTTAAGGTGTCGCTTCGCGCCTGTCGTGACGAGTAAGGCCGCGCTCTCGGCCCGTGCAGCGGCGCTCGGCTTCGATGCCGTCGGGATCGCCGCTGCGAACGCGCCCTGGGTTGCAGGCGCGCGGCTTGAGGAGTTTCTCACTCTTGGCCGTCACGGCGATATGGATTGGCTTGGCCCTCTTGGACCGCCGGCGTCCTTGCGTGCGGGGCGCGGCCTTCGACAAGCTCAGGCTGACGAAGGATGGTGTCCCGCTGAAGAAGAGCGTCACGCTGAGCTTGTCGAAGCGCGACGCCATGCGGCGCCGCCTGCTTCCCACAATCGTCGCGCGCATCCGCAGGCGATGTGGGAGCAGGCCAAGAGCGCAATCATGCTTGGCCTAAGCTACGCGCCAGGCGACGATTCCATCGCGCTGCTTGAACACAAGCGCGAGGGCTTGGTCTCGGCCTACGCCGCCCGGCGAGATTATCACGATGTCATCAAAGGAAAATTGAAGGAGCTGGCGCAATGGCTCGCGCGCGAAAGCGGCGCGGACGTCAAAGTGTTCGTCGATACCGCGCCTTTGATGGAAAAGCCGTTGGCGGAGCGGGCGGGGCTCGGTTGGCAGGGCAAGCACACGAATTTGGTGTCGCGCACGCACGGCTCGTGGTTGTTGCTGGGCGCCATCCTAACGAGCGCCGAGCTGGAACCTGACGCGCCCCACGAGGATCATTGCGGCTCGTGCCGCGCTTGCCTCGACATCTGCCCCACCGGCGCCTTCCCCGCGCCCTATCAACTCGACGCGCGCCGTTGCCTCGCCTATCTAACCATAGAGCACAAAGGGCAGATCCCGCGCGAGTTCCGCGCCGCGCTTGGCAACCGCATTTTTGGTTGCGACGATTGCCTGGCCGTGTGCCCGTGGAACAAGTTCGCCGCCGAAGCGCGCGACGCGCGTATGAGCTTGCGCGGGGATTTACGCTTGGCGCCGCTCGCCGAACTCGCCGCGCTTGACGAGGCAGGCTTTCGAGCGCGCTTTGCAGGCACGCCCGTCAAGCGAACCGGGCGCGACCGCTTTGTCCGCAACGTGCTGTGCGCCATTGGCAATTCCGGCGAACAATCCCTTGCACCCGTCGCCGAGGCGGCTTTGGACGATAATTCGCCTCTGGTGCGAGGCATGGCGGTGTGGGCGCTTTCACGCCTGCTTGACGGACCTGCTTTTCAGCGCCTCAAATCGCAGCGGCGCGGGCGCGAATCCGACGCGGGCGTCGGGGAGGAGTGGGAGGCATGAACCCGGACGAACCGCCGCCCGAACCGCCGCCCCAGCAACCGGCGGCGCCGCAACCCATTGCGCCGCCGCCGATGCCCCGCCCCCACGTGCCGCCACGGGCTCAGTCCGCCAGCGCGCCGGCGCCGGAAATACCGATGCCTGGGGAAAGCCGCGTCGGCGGCGTCCGCGCGCGCGTTGGGCGAAAGAACATCGATCTCGATCTGCACCGCATAAAACGGCGCAAACGCTTCGGCTACATTATCACAGCGCTGTCGGTTTTGTTCGTTGCGTTTATCGTCGCGCCGGTGACGTGGGTGGCGGTGTACGCTTTCGTTGATCCGCCCACCAATATACTGATGATGCGCCGCGCCGGTGAGGGCGAGACTATCCGTCACCAGCCGGTCCCCCTCGCGCAAGTCTCGCCCCACGTCGTGCGCGCGGTGATTGCGGCGGAGGACAACAATTTCTGCGCGCACTCCGGGTTCGATTGGGAAGCTATTCAGGATGCATGGGAGTCGAACGCGCTCGGCGGGCCCACGCGTGGCGGCTCCACCATCAGCCAGCAAGTGGCCAAGAACCTGTTCCTCTGGCCGGACCAAACCTTGGTGCGCAAAGGCTTGGAATTCTACTTCACCGTACTGATCGAAGCGATGTGGCCGAAGCGGCGCATCATGGAGGCATATCTCAACATCGCCGAATGGGGCGACGGAAATTTCGGCATCGAGGCGGCCGCACAGGCGCGCTTTGGCGTTCCGGCGTCTCGGCTTTCTCAATTGCAGGCGGCGCGGCTGGCGGCGGTGTTGCCGAGCCCGAACAGCTGGCGCGCCGATCGCCCTGGCCCCTACGTACAGCAGCGTTCGGCCATGCTGGTGGCGCGCGCGCGCACGGTAAAAAACGAACACCTCGCCGGCTGCGTGTTGCTGCTCGACAGCGTGCGCCGGCGGAAATAGAGAAATCTCAGCTGTTTTCGGGCGCTGCGGCGGCGGTATAGTCATGGCGCGGCGTGCGGAGGGGGCATAAGGTGGCGTCGAGGTTGTCTAGTGTTGGGGGACCGTTAGTGACAGGGGACAGTCTATGATGGGGATCGCGCAAATCGCCGGCTGGGTGCTGCTCGTGCTGGCCGTCGCATATTTCGTCTGGAAGTTCTACCAGACCCGGGTGGACTTCACCTACATGACCCACAACGATCAGGGCTTCAAGCGGGCCCTGAAGGGACGCGGGTTCATCATCGACCCCGAAGAGTTCATTGTGCGCGGTCCCAATGCGCCGAAGATCGAATTCGTCGCGCTCGATCCCGCGACCGGGCAGCGCAAACTCGCGCCGTTGATGAACCAGAAAACTGGCGCGATAAACTTGCGTCCGCAATTCTGCGTGCCGCTGCCGTTCAACGCCACCACCGCAGACGATCATCCGGTTGTGGTCGAGGCGCGAGTTCAGTTCAGCTTGAACCGCGACAAGATGTTCTTCGTCTACAACGTACAAGATTTCGGCTTGGCGCTTGAAACCCGCATCCAGAGTGCGATGCGCGGCGAAGTCGGCAAGCGCGAGGATCAGCAATTGCGCGCCAACCTGAGCGACGTCGAGGAAGGCGCGGTCAAGCGGCTGCGTCAAGCCGAAGAAGATGGCGACGAGGCGCACGAGGCGGGCATCGCGCTCGGGGTGAAATTCCATGGCGTCAGCTTCGCCTACACCTCAGCGGAAGAATACGCGCGCAGCGGCGCGGCGGCGACAATCGGCGGCGTGGCTGGCGCAGCGCCAAGCGCGGCGGGCGTGGAAGGCGCTCAGGCCGGGCCAGGGCGCGGCGCGTACCGGCCCGGCGCACTCAGCTTGACGCCGCAACAGATGGACAAGCTCGCCGACCAGTTCCGAACCCAGACGCCGCAATCGATGGCCGCGTTGCTGGCGATCCTGGAAATGCAGACACGGCAAAACATCGCCGAGGCGCTTGCTGGGACCGGCCAGCTCATTGTGGTCACTCCGCAGGAACTGGGCCTGGCGGGCGCTACAGTGCAGGGGCAAATTCTTTCGCGCCATAGCGAGCCGGCCCCCGCGCCGGCGCCAGCCCCGCGAACCTGACGGGAGCTGGCGGCGGCGCTTGCACGGGGGGTGGCGCTGCTGTCATGAGGAAGCGGGACCGCAAGCGCGCCCCGAACGGCTGAGGCGTGGAACGGCGAATGCGACTGCTCCTTATCATTGGCGTTTTTATCGGCATGATGGTGCTGTGCGTCATCGGCTTGCCCAATGGCGGCGCCGGAGGATTGGTCGGCGGCGCGGTGGGCTTCCTTTTCAGGCTGGGGGGGCGTGGGCTCGACTGGAAAGAGCGGGTCGGCAACGCCTATGTCGGCGCTCTAATGGGCATGCCAGTCGGCCTGCTGGCCGGCGGTTTCATTATGCTGGGGACACCCTACATCGTCGGCCTTATTGGCGCGCCGCAATGACGCCAAACCCTGGCCGCACAATCGCGCCAGGAGGAAGTGGCGATGCGGCTCTTGTTGTTGGCGGCGGCGGCGCTTGGCTTGTCTGCGACGATGGCTTCGGGTCAGCCCAAGCCGCCAGCGCCGAGCGTTGCGCAAATTGACTACCAGGGTTTTCGCGGCCTGGCCGCGGAGGTGGAGATCTATCGCGCCGGTCGGCTCGTCGGCTTGGGCGAGTTTCAGCGCATGGCGGGCGAGGCGCACACGCTCATCCTGGATGCGCGCTCGGCTGACGCCTATGCCGAGGGCCACATCGAGGGCGCGGTGAACCTGCCATTCACCGACTTTACCGACCAAAGCCTCGCCTCGGCGCTGGGCGACCCAGGCTTGCGCATCTTGATCTATTGCAACAACAATTTTTCCAACAATGCGCGCCCCGTGGTTTTGAAGCGGGTTGAACTGGCGCTCAACATCCAGAGCTTCATCAACCTCTACGGATACGGCTATCGAAACGTCTACGAACTTGGCGACGTCGTGGATTTCAACGATCCCGCCGTGCGTTGGGTGCGTGGCTAGAGCTGGCGCGCTAGATTGGACGGCGCCAGGATGAGGCGAGGGGAAAGCCATGAACCGAAGGACGCTCTTGATATCGGCAACAGCCGCCGCGGCCGCCGCTGCGTGTTCGCGCGAGCCGGAGCAGGGATCGCAAACCCCCGCGGGGCCTGATCCCTCCGCGGCGATCGCCCCGCTTTACCAGCCCTATATCGCCCACGGCGTGATGGTGGGGTTACAGGATCAAGCGCCCTGGTCGGCGGAGATGCGCGCCGCGCTGGTGGTGATGATGGAGCGCTCCCAGGCGGCGGGCGAACCGATCCTGGATTTCGATCCGATCATAGGCGCGCAGGATTACGAGATCAGCGGGCTAAGCGTGACCAATGACGCGCTCGTGCAAAACAGCCACGCAGTGGTCCGAGCGCGCTTCACCAATCTCGGACAGAATGCGGAAGTGCTGTACGACATGGTTTGGCGCGACAATTCCTGGCGCGTGGACAATATCCGCGGCGACGGCTGGGATTTGCGTCAGATCGCGACGTCGGCGCCATAGACATGGACCGCAGGCGTCCTCGCCGGCATCCGGAGTTGCTGAACACACCGCCGCCTGGGCGGCAGTAAACACCGTATGCCGGCGAGGACGCCTGCGTCCCGGTCACGCGCCTCACTGGCGATCCTGATAATTTTTAAAGCGCACGCCGCTCTACAATTATTGCTCTTCCACCGGCGCGCCTATGCGCCGGCTTTCGCGAATGTGGCCGAGGATAAGGAAATTATCGACGTTCGCCGGCGCCAGCCGGACGGCGGCGAGAGCGTCGGCTTCGGCGAGATCAAACGAATTCTGATGCATGCGGGCGGCGGCGCGCAGGCGCAGCGCCAGCGCATCCTCTGCGCGCAGATCGAGCGCGCGCGACAGGTCTTCTTCGGAATGGCGCCAGTCGCGCTCCATGGCGAAGGCGCGGGCGCGGTCGATCAACAGGTCTGGCAATTGGACGGGGTCGCTTTCGACGGTGACGATCGCGCGCGTGAGCGCGCTGACGGCCTGCGCCGGCTCGCGCGCCAGCAGCCAGGCGTTGCCGGCTTGGGAATACAATTCCGCGCGCAAGGCGGTGCGTTCCAGGCTGACCGAAGCGGCCAATGATTCAAGCCGGCGCGCGCCTTCGTCGTGCCGGTTCTGCGCGATCAGCGCCAACGCCGCGCACCGAAAGCCTCCGAGTGCGTGACCCTCCGAAGCCCAGGCCATGCCTTCCTCATAGGCGCGCTCGGGACTCTCTTCGATGATCGCCGCGCAGTGCTGAAAGCGATCGGCGCTCGCGGCGCCGACCGCAGTCCCACCCTGGAACAACACAACCGGCAAGATCAGAGCAGCGATGGACATGAATAAGCGTCTCCCTCGCGAGCCATTAGAGCAGGCGTAGCGGCGAATCCAAGGCGCCGGGGCGCCACGCCCATCCGTGGAAGTGCGCCGCCGCGCCTCGATTTGGCCGAAACAAGCGCCTTAATGCCCCCCGCGCTCCAACTTCAAGCCATCTGCTCGATTTTGCCGAAAATTGTCTTTTTGAACATATGTTTGGGTTCTGGATCGATCCATCTTTGGTTCGTGAAAGCATTGCAGAAAGGTCACATGCTCCGAGTACTGCAGATTACACCGCAGTTAAATACTGGCGGAGTGGAGCGGACCACGCTTGAAGTAGCTGAAGCGATCAGCCGCGCCGGGGGGCTCGCCTTGGTCGCCAGCGCCGGCGGTCGTCTCGAGGTAGAACTCGAGGCGGCCGGCGGCCAACTGGCTAAACTCCCAGTCCACAGCAAAAATCCGATCACTGCCCTCGCCAACGCCTGGAAGCTTGCGCGCCTGGTGCGCGAGCGCGGTGTGCAGATCGTCCACGCCCGCTCGCGTGCGCCGGCCTGGAGCGGCTGGCTGGCGGCGCGGCTAACCGGCGCGGCGTTCGTCACCACCTTTCACGGCATCTACAACGCCCGCAGCGGCGCGAAGCGTTTCTACAATTCAATCATGGCCCGCGGCGATGTCGTCATCGCCAACTCGTACTATACGCGTGAACATGTTCTGCGCAGTTTCAAAATTGCGCCCGAGCGCGTGGTCGCAATTCCCCGCGGCGTCGATCTTAGCGTGTTCGATCCCGCAGGCGTGAAACCAGACGCCGTTGCGTCGCTGCGTGCAAGCTGGGGATTAACAGTCGAGGACACGCGGTGCGTCATCATCGCGCCGGCGCGAGTGACGCGCTGGAAAGGTCAGCATGTGCTGCTTGAAGCCGTGCATTTACTCACAGCGCGAAGGCCCCATGTCGCGAAGTTCATCGTCGCGGGAGATGCGCAGGGCCGCGAAGGCTATCTTGATGAATTGCAGAGCACCATTGCCGAAAATCAACTGCAGGAGAGTGTAGCGATCGTCGGGCACATAGGGCAGATGGCGGCGGCGTTCGCGGCGTCCGACATCGCCGTTTTTCCAGTCATCGAGCCCGAGGCGTTTGGGCGCGGCGCTGTCGAAGCGCAAGCGATGGGAGTGCCTGTTATTGCATCTAATCTTGGTGGATTTGCTGAAACGGTCGCTGATGGAGTCGGCGTGTTGCCGCCGCCGGGCGATGCGCGAGCGCTTGCCGACGCATTGGAGCGCATAATCGATATGGGCGCGGAAAAGCGCGCCGAAATGGGCCGCGCCGGCCAAGCGCGGGTGCGGGCTCTTTACACAAAGGCTGCATTGCAGGAGGCGACTTTGGCGGTTTATCGCCGCGTCCTCGCCGAATCGGGGCAACGTGGGAAACGTAAATTGGGGAGCGAAACGAAACATGACGCGGGAGAGAAGGCATGATCTGGCGTAAGCCGGCGTCGTCGCCGCCGAGTGAACTCAGTGCGGCGAAAACGGTGCTTGTCATCCATCTGGGGAGTCTCGCCGCGTTCGTGCAGGCGCTCGCCGCCGCGAAACGCATACGCGAATTTCATGTCGGCGCGCGCATCAATCTTCTCACCACCGATACGACAAGCGAGCTGGCGCAGAAGTGCCCATACTTCGACACAGTAGAGGCGGGCGGCAAGCCGAAGGAAGCGCAGGCGATCACGCAATTGATCGCGCGGGTGCGCGCGGCGAAGTACGACATGATCTACGATCTCGAAGGGTCGAACCGCACCAACAATTATTTTCAAGGCATGCGCCCGTGGCCGCCGCGCTGGTCGGGGCCGGTGTCGGGCTGCTCGCACCCGTACCTCGATCCCAACCGGGCGTTTCTCAATCCGATCGATCGCTACCAGGGCCAATTGGCCGCCGCCGGTCTTGGCGGTGAGCCTTTGATGCCGGACCTCTCGTGGCTGCGTTCTGCGTTGCGCGATCCGCCGCGGCTGCAGCCGGATTATTTCGGGTTGCGCGGGCGCTTCGTCCTGCTGCTGCCGCGGGGTTCGGACGCAGAACCGAGCCGGCGATGGCCGGAGGCGAAATATGTTGAACTCGCCGGAAGACTAGCGCGCCAGGGTGTGACCCCAGTCGTGCTTGGCGGACCCGAGGAGCGCCCGATCGGCGCCGCCATTCTCAAGGCCGAGCCGGCCGCCAAGAATCTCGTCACCCGGCCGGACTTTTTCCAATGCGTCGGCCTCGCCGATCGCTGCTTCGCCGCTGTCGGCGATGATGTGGATCTGATGCACGTCGTAGCTGCAGGAGGTGCGGCCTGCTTGGTTTTTCTCTCTTCACTGGGGAATCCGGAGCAGGCGGCCCCTCGCGGCAGGGCTGGCGTCGTGGCGATGACCGCTGCGGTGATCGCCGATTTGCCGGTCGAGCAGGTGGACCGGCAATTGCGCAACTTTGGCGTCTATCAACAAGCCAGCGCTTGAAGCTGAACTCTCCCCAAGCAATATAGCGGCATTCCGAATCCGCGCTGGCAGGCGCTGGCGCGGATTTCGTCAACAGCAACAGGAGAAGGCCCGATAGCCAGACGTCCATACGCCGCGCCACCGCCGTCCAAGGACGGCCCGCGCGTGAACGAGGAAATACGCGGCGTGCCGCGCGTGCTCCTCATCGATGCCGAAGGAGAAAAACAGGGGGAAATGCCGATCTCGGCGGCGCTGGAAGCAGCGCGCGAGGCTGGACTCGATCTGGTCGAGGTCGCCCCGAACTCGGTTCCGCCGGTCTGCAAGATACTCGATTACGGCAAGTTCCGTTTCGAGGAGCAGAAGAAGAAGGCCGAAACCCGCAAGAAGGCCAAGCGCATCGAGCTCAAGGAAATCAAGGTCCGCCCGAATATCGACGACCATGATTACGAAGTGAAGATGCGCGCCATCCATCGCTTCTTCGAGGAAGGCGACAAGGTGAAGGTCACCCTGCGCTTCCGCGGCCGCGAAATGGCGCACACGCACCTGGGCATGGAATTGCTCGAGCGCATGCGCACCGAACTCGACAAGATCGCCAAGGTCGAGCACGAGCCGCGCTTCGAGGGCCGGCAAGTGGTCATGGTGATGGCGCCGCGGGCTTAACGACGGCGCGATAAGTCTGCGTTCAGCTTGGGGCGGTTTCAATCGCCGCAACTAGGAGTGTCGTTTCATGCGCGCTTTTTTGATTGCGGCACTCGCTCTCGCAGGCTGTGCTCACGCACCGGACGCGTCGGCGCCGCCGCCTCAGCCAGCCTCGCAACTGGCGCAAGACATCGGCGCCGAGAACGAACGCCTCGATCGCGAACTCGGCGCCGATGGCGTTTTCGCCGCCGGCATCGGCGAGACCGCCGATCTGGGCGGTGGCCTCATTGTGCGCCCGCTCGCGGTGATCGAAGACAGCCGCTGCCCCGTCGATGTGATGTGCGTTTGGGCCGGACGGCTGGTCTTGCGCGCCAACGTTTCGGGCGTCGAGCGCGAACTCACGTTAGGCCAGCAACTGGCGACACCGAACGGCGCGCTGGTGTTGACAGTCGCGCGCCCTGCGCCGCGACACAATCGGCCCGAGGGCGAAACTTCGCGTCCATCCTATCGCTTCGGTTTCCGGCGTGGCGACTAGCGACCCTTTAGTCTGTTTACGGACTGGGTCAGCGCTGTCCTCCGCAGTCGCCCGTGATGGTGCAGTAGCCGACGACAACTGCGAGGATTGTGTCGCCGAGGCTGCGGCGGTTTTGAGGTCGATTGTTGCGCTCGGAATGGCGCTGGCACTCGCGACTGGCTTCGGTCGTCACGTCCTGTTGTCGATCCGGGGAAAGGCCGGGTCGAACAAGGATTCGGCAACCTTCATAGAACAGCGCGTAATCCCTGGTAGTCTTGTCAGCGGATGAGCGCGAGACCTGGAACCGAGCCTCAACGGTGTGGGTGTTGTTGGGGCAATAACCCAGATAGCTCTCGTAGGCTGCAACTGTATTGCTTCGCCTAGTGCGCTGCCAGAGGCGGTCGCACTGGCGCTCAATGCGCTCCGCCGCTTCAACGCTGTGGGGGGTGCCGGGACAGCTTTGTTGAAATTCTTGATATCTCTGCATGTTGTCTTGGAGGCTCGCCGCAGCCCACTGCCGATCGCAAACCTGCATTGCTTGGGCGCTCGCTTCCGCGGCATACGGACTGGACGCACAGTCGATCTGGAAGCCGCGATAGGTTGGAGGATCGTTTCGCGCGAGGGCCTCCCTCCAGCGCACGGCGCAAATCTTGTTGCTCACTTCTGAAATGCGCGTGCTGTTACCGCAGATATTTTCAAATTCGCGGTACCCCTCAATTGTGTCGCGCTGGATAGCCTCTTCCCAGCGAAGTTCACAGACACGCGCGTTCGCCACAGCGTCTTGGGGACACACGCGTTCGAACTCTGAGTAGCTGTCGAGTGTGTTTCGCTCTATCGCAACCTGTCGACGAAGATCGCACGCATGCGCTAGGGCGGCAGGAGCAAACTCGCTGTTGCTGCATTCACGGCGGAACCCATCGTACCCGGCGGTATTGTCCTGACTCGAGACTCGCTGCCACTCGGCGCGACATAGGTCGGTAATTCTAGTTCTCGCCGATGCGCCGAAATCGTCATCGCCGCAAGGCTCCAAGAACTCGCGGTAGCTTGAGATCGTTTTTTCGCTCTCCGCTCGGGACCACAACGTCTGGCAATGTTCGTTATGAATCGCGCCCGGTCTTGTCACCGTGTGCCATGTGAAGCCTACTGCCGCCGTAAGCAAGATTATGGTCGCTATCACGCGAACGCCGGTGTTGCGTATCGCGAGGAGAATGATGAGCTCCGCTATGATCGAGCTCACGATGTTTATGCCAATTGTTTGAACCGGATCCATGATTGTCTACTTCCCGAATGGTCTTGGTCGTCTCCCACTCGTTTTTGCTCGCCAACTCTGGCTACAATTCACACTCAACCCCGGCTGATCCGCCTCCGCTTGGTCATCACCCAAAGATTGACCAGCAGCACGATGAGGGTCAGCGCGAACGCGCCGCCATTGATCGCCGGAATCCAATCCGCGTTGGCGGCGAGGAGACCCGTGGCTTCCTCCCTGGCGCCTTGCTCGATCGCGGCGTTTCCCGCTTCCACCGCCTGTTCGCCGACCGCGCCAAAGTCGAGATCATCCGGCAGGCCAAACGTGGTGAACCCGACCCCCGATAAATGCGGCAGCCGCCCCGGCGCGTAGGCCAGGGTCGCCCCGAACGACAGCGCCAGGCTGGCCGCGATCGCCGTCAGCCAGCGCGAGCCGGCCACGGTCGAGAGCGCGCCGGTGAACTTGGCTTTCTCCTCATTGTAGAGGGCTTTGGCGTCTTCCACGTCCTGAGGCGTGCGCATGTGAGATCTCCCCGGGCCCTTCTACGCCTGTCGTGGCTTGCGGAAAAGCCGGACCCCGTGCTAAACGCGCGCCTCTTCTGGGCGGCCCGGCCTATAAGGCATGCCGTGGCGGCCCTTTTTGGCGTGTTTAGCACGCTCTCATCCCAGGAGGGAAAAATGCCGAAACTGAAGACCAAGAGCGGCGTGAAGAAGCGCTTCAAGCTCACGGCCTCGGGCAAGGTGAAGGCCGGCCCCGCCGGCAAACGCCACCGCCTGATCAGCCACAAAGCCAAGTACATCCGTCAAAATCGGGGCATGTCGGTGCTCGCCGAGCCGGACGCGAAGCGCGTCAAGCTCTGGATCCCGTACGGCCTCGACTGACCCTAATTTGACGGAGATTACCCATGGCACGCGTTAAAGGGGGCGTCACCGCGCACGCCCGCCACAAGAAAGTTCTAAAGAGGGCGAAAGGCTATTACGGCCGTCGCTCGAACACCTTTCGCACCGCCAACGCCGCGGTGGAGAAGGCGGCGCTCTATTCCTATCGCGACCGCAAAGTGAAGAAGCGCAATTTCCGCTCCCTCTGGATCGTGCGCATCAACGCCGCCGTGCGCGAGGAGGGGCTGACCTATTCGCGATTTATGAGCGGGCTGGTGAAGGCCGGCATCGAGCTTGACCGCAAGGTCATGGCCGATATCGCGATGAACCAGCCCGATGCGTTCAAGGGCCTGATCGCGCAGGCCAAGAACGCGCTGGCTTAGTTCTTCAATCCGGGTGGTCTTGCACCCATTCCCGGATTGGCCGAGGGCCAAGTCCGGGATCCATGAACACCGGACGGCGCCGTCGCGATCGCGAGTGTGCGATCTGGTCGTTTCGTGTTCATGGGTCCCGGGCTCGCCGCTTTGCGGCGCCCCGGGAATGGGTGTGTAGTCATGACTGCAAACGCTGCCGATCTCCAATCGCTCGAACGCGATCTCCTCGCCCGCATCGCCGCCGCGAGCGATGACGCCGCGCTCGAAGCCATCCGCGTTGAAGCCCTCGGCAAGCAGGGCTCGGTTTCGGTGTTGATGAAGTCGCTGGGGGGCATGAGCCCTGATGAGCGCAAGGAAGTCGGTCCCAAGCTCAATGCGCTGAAAGAATCCGTCACCGAGGCGATCGTGGCCCGGAAGGCCGCGTTCGCGGAAGCAGCGCTCGAGGCGCAACTGAAGAGCGAAGCTTTGGACGTGACGCTGCCGCCGGTGCGCCCGCGCCTCGGCACGATCCATCCCGTCTCCCAAGTCATGGAAGAACTCGCGCGCATATTCGGCGAGATGGGGTTCGCGGTCGAGGAGGGGCCCGACATCGAAACCGATTTCAACAATTTCACCGCGCTAAATTTTCCGCCCAAGCATCCCGCGCGCGAAATGCACGATACCTTCTTCATGAACGCCACCGACGAGCACGGCGCGCGCAAAGTGCTGCGCACGCACACCTCGCCCGTGCAGGTGCGCACGATGCTGAAGCAGAAGCCGCCGATCCGCATGATCTGCATGGGCCGCACTTATCGCTGCGATAGCGACGCCACCCACACGCCGATGTTCCACCAGATCGAGGGCCTCGTCATCGACGAAACCTCCAGCATGGCCGATTTGAAGAGCGTGTTGATCGCCGCGATCAAGGCGTTCTTCGAAATCGACGACGTGCGCCTGCGTTTCCGTCCGCACCATTTCCCGTTCACCGAACCGAGCGCGGAAGTCGATGTCGGCTGCGACCGTTCCGGCGGGCAGATCAAAATCGGCGCCGGCGAGGATTGGCTGGAGATTCTAGGCTCCGGCATGGTGCACCCGAACGTGCTGAAGAATTGCGGCATCGACCCGGAGCGCTACCAAGGCTACGCCTTCGGCATGGGCATCGATCGCCTCGCCATGCTCAAATACGGCATGCCCGATTTGCGCGCGTTCTTCGACGCCGATACGCGATGGCTGAAGCATTACGGGTTCAGCCCGTACCTGTTGCCGGGCTTGGCGCAGGGGGTGGGGTGATGAAGTTCACGCTCTCGTGGCTCAAGCAGCATCTCGAAACCGACGCCAGCATCGACGAGATCGTCGAGCGCATGACCATGATCGGGCTGGAGGTGGAAAGCGTCGAAGATGCCGGCGCCAAGCTCGCCGCGTTCACGATCGCGCGCGTGATCAGCGCCGAGAAGCACCCGAACGCTGACAAACTTCGCGTGTGCCAGGTCGAGACCAAGCTCGGTCAGCTAGAAATCGTGTGCGGGGCACCGAATGCGCGCGCGGGGCTGGTCACCGCGTTCGCGCCGATAGGCACGTTCATTCCAGGCTCTGGCATTACGCTCGAAGCGCGTCCGGTGCGCGGGGTGGTGTCCAATGGCATGTTGTGTTCGGGCGCCGAGCTTGAACTCGATACCGACGCCGACGGCATTCTCGAACTCGATTCGGCGTTGAAGGTGGGAACGCCGCTCGCCGAAGCTTTAGGCCTCAACGATCCGGTTATCGACATCGAAGTCACGCCCAACCGCCCTGATTGGCTGGGCGTTGTCGGCATCGCCCGCGATCTCGCGGCGGCGGGGCTTGGCAAATTTGTCGCCAAACCGATTGAGCCGATCAAGGGCGTGTTCGCTTCCGAACAAAAGGTGGGAACTGAGGCGCCGGAGGCTTGCCTGGTGTTCGCGGGCCGGCTCATTCGCGGCGTCAAGAACGGACCTTCGCCGGCGTGGCTGCAGCAGCGGCTACGCGCGGTGGGCTTGCGCCCGCGTAACGCGCTGGTGGACATCACCAATCTCATCTCGCTCGACCGCGCGCGCCCGCTGCACATCTATGACGCGGCGAAACTTAGAGGCGTCGTGCGTGCGCGAATGGGTCGCGCCGGCGAGAGTTTCAAGGCGCTCGACGGCAATGAGTACGAAGTCACGCCTGCCCAATGCGTGATCGTCGATGATGCGCGCGTGCTCGGCTATGGCGGCATCATGGGCGGGGAATATTCCGGTTGCTCGGAGGCAGCCACCGACGTGCTGATCGAAAGCGCGTATTTCGATCCAACGCTGACGCACGCGACTGGCCGCGCCACCGGCATCGTCTCCGACGCGCTCTACCGCAACGCGCGCGGCATCGATCCCGAAAGCTGTGCGGACGGGATCGAACTGGCGACGAAGTTCGTGCTCGAATTCTGCGGTGGCGAGCCATCCGAGATCATGATTGCGGGCCAAGCGCCGTCGCCGCCGAGTGGGCTGAGTTTCGATCCTGCTCGAACGCGCGCGCTGGCGGGCATCGAAGTCAGCGCCGCGCGGAGCAAGGAAATCCTCGCAGCACTTGGGTTCGAGGTCAAAGCCGACGGCAAGAAGCTCAATGTGCAGCCGCCATCGTGGCGTCGCGACGTCGAGGGGCAAGCCGACCTGGTCGAGGAAATCGCGCGCATCGAGGGCTTCGACAAAATGCCCGAAACCGCGCCGCCGCGCGCCGCCGGTTTCCGCGCGCCGCCCGCGAGCGTGGGCGAAAGCCGGATGCGGCTGGCGCGCCGCGCCTGCGCTTCGCTCGGCTACGACGAGGCGGTGACCTGGAGTTTCTGCGCGCGCGCGCAGGCCGTTGCATTCGGCGGCGGCGGCGATCGCTTGATGTTGGCCAACCCGATCTCGTCCGATCTCGATTGCATGCGGCCTTCGGCTCTGCCGAATTTGTTGGTGGCGGCGCAGAAGAACGCAGATCGCGGCTTCGACGACGCCCGCTTGTTCGAGGCCGGGCCGATCTATCTCGACGATAGCGATGCGGGTCAGCAACGCACGATTGCGGCGGTGTGGCGTGCGCGTCCGCCTCGGCATTGGCGGGCTGCCCATATGCCGGATATTTTCGATGTGAAGCGCGATGTTCTCACGGTGCTCGAAGGCATCGGCGCGCCGGTGACTTCGCTGCAGACCGCAAGCGATGTTCCCGCGCATTGGCGCCCGGGCAAGGCAGGCGCGCTGCGGCTTGGCAACAAAACCATGGCGATCTTCGGCGAAATCCATCCGCGCGCGCTGAACGCGCTCGATGTCGAAGCCTCGGCGCTTGCGTTCGAGATTTTCATCGATGCGCTGCCGCCGCCGCGCGCAAAACCTGGGCGCGCCAAACCGCCTCTGAAAAAGCTCGACCTGCAACCGCTGACCCGGGACTTTGCCTTTGTGGTTGATGACAGCGTCGCCGCCGCCGATCTCGTGCGCGCCGCTTTCGGCGCCGACAAGGCGCTGATCGCCGATGTCTCGCTGTTCGACGTCTATCGCGGCGAACGCATGGCGGCGGGAAAGAAAAGCCTCGCCATCGAAGTCACGCTGCAGCCGCGCGAGAAGACGCTGACCGATGCCGAGATCGAAGCGGTGAGCGCGAAGATCGTGAGCGCGGTGATGAAGGCGACGGGCGGGGTGCTGCGGGGCTAATTTGAGCGCGTCGCCTCCGACGACGCTTGCACGGCCCGAGGTCGTGCGCTCCAACCTACGAACGGCGCGTCGTGGTTGACTATCACACCTGAAAATGACCATAGTCATGACCATGGTCACCAAAACAATGCCCGCCTCGGAATTCAAAGCCAAGTGCCTCGCGCTGATGGATGAAGTCGCACGCACCGGGGAGGCTGTGTTGATCACCAAGAACGGAAAGCCTGTGGCGCAGCTGGCGCCAGCGGCCAGCGCACCGAACCCGCGCCGACCCGCTTTTGGGTCACACAAGGGCCGGCTCTATCCGATTGGGGACGTGGATTTGGACGAACCCGTCGTGCCGCCGGAGACTTGGACGGCCGATGAGGAAAACCTCTGAGTCCAGGGTGGTTGCGTGCTGTTGCTCGATACGAACGCACTGTTGTGGCTTGGGAGCGGGAGTGATCGCCTTGGCGCCGGCGCTCGCGGCGCAATTGAAGCCGGGATACGCCGAAACGAGGCGTTGTTCTCAGCGGTTTCGGTCTGGGAAACCGCGACCCTCGTACGCAAGAGACGCTACGAGCTGCTGCAGACTGTAGATGCCTGGCGCCAAGAGTTATTCGACCTTGGCTTGAAAGAAGTTGCTCTCGATGGCGCGATGGCGGCACTGTCAGTGAGCCTGCCAGAGCTGCCCGACGATCCCGCCGATCATTTTATCGCTGCGACTTCGTTGCGTCTCGGCGCCCAGCTTGTCACCTCCGATAAGCGATTGATTGCGTGGAGCGCTGCCCATGCGCCTGTGCGAGCCTTGGACGCGAGAACGTAGGCAATGAGCAACTTCGATCTCTCCAGCCAACACGCGCTGATCACCGGATCGAGCGGCGGCCTTGGCTTCGCGGCGGCGAAAGCGCTTGCCCGTGCTGGCGCGCATGTATGGGTGAATGGGCGCGCTGTGGCGAAGGTCGATGCGGCGGTCGCGGAGGTCGTGGCGGGCGGCGGTGCAGCCAGCGCGCTGGCGTTCGACGTTAGCGATGAGACCGCTGCGGCGCGGGCCTTCGCGCGTATCGAAGCGCAAGCAGGCCGACTCGATATCCTGGTCAACAATGTTGGTTTGCGCGATCGACGCGGGTTGTTCGACATCGGCAGCGCAGCCGCGCGACGGTTAGTCGAGGCGAACCTCATTGCGCCGCTCGAACTGGCGCGGCGCGCTGCAAAGCTGTTGATCGCCGGCGGGAGGGGCGGGCGCATCGTCAATGTTTCGTCGGTGGCGGGCCAGATCGCCAATCCAGGCGATCCTGTCTATGGCGTCAGCAAGGCTGGCCTGGACGGGCTTACGCGAGCGCTCGCCGCCGAACTGGGACCGTACAACATCAATGTCAATGGAATTGCGCCCGGGTTTTTCAAGACGGAGGCGAACGTTGCTTCGATCGCCGATCCCAAAATCGCCGAATGGCTCAAGGCGCGCACGTCGCTTGGCCGCTGGGGCGACCCGGACGAGCTTGCGCCAGCTGTGCTGTTCTTGTGTTCGCCCGCAGCGTCCTACATCACCGGCCAGGTGCTCGCCGTCGATGGCGGCCTGCTCGCGCACTATTAGGAAATGCGATGAATCCCTGGCTCATGCTCGTGCTCGCCGGCCTGTTCGAAATTGTCTGGGCGATAGGCCTGAAATACTCAGAAGGCTTCACCAAGCCAACGCCAACCACGATCACCATCGCGGCCATGGTTGCGAGCATGTGGCTCTTGGCGCAGGCCGCGCGCGCGTTGCCTATCGGCACCGCTTATGCTGTGTGGACAGGGATCGGCGCTGTCGGCGCGGCGCTGCTGGGCATCATGCTTTTCTCCGAAAGCGCGAACATGACGCGCCTCGCGTGCATCGCGCTTATCGTTGGAGGCATTGTCGGGTTGAAGCTTTCAACGCCCGGCTGAGCGCGCTTGGCAACTTTCCCCGCGCGCGCTTACAACCGATCGGATGCCGCTGATCAAACGCAAGCACGCCACCATCAAAGCCTACGTCCACGACTGGCTGGAGCCGGACGATGGCGCGATCAATTTCTTCTCCGGCGTGATCATCGCATTAGTGTTGGCGAGCCTGACGGCGCTCGCGCTGGAGACTGAAGCCGCGCGCATCGATACGCCGATGCCGATTTGGATTCGGGGAGCGGTTGGCTGGGTCAATATCGTGGTGGTTTGGGTGTTCTCGCTAGAGTTCGGGTTGCGTTTTTGGTCCGAGGGTGAAAATCCGTTGCACAAGGGCGCAGCAGGACGCCTGCGGTTCCTCAAGCAGCCGATCGCCATCGCTGACGTCTTAGCGTTCCTACCCGAGCTGATCGTGCTGTTGTTCTTCCCGCACATCGACGCCAACTGGCTCGCGGCGCTGCGGGCATTGCGGCTGTTTCGGTTGTTCAAGCTGGCGCGTTACGTGCCGGCGTTCGCGATCGTCGGCGCGGCGGTTAGACGCGCGTCAGCGCCGCTGGTGGCCGCGCTCTGCGTCGCCGCCGCGCAGCTCTATATTGCCGCGATGATGTTGTACTTCATCGAAGGCGCAACAAAGCCCGAGCAATTCGGCTCGATCACGCGCGCGCTGTGGTGGGCGATCGTGACCTTGACCACCGTAGGCTACGGCGACGTCTATCCCGACACCGTGCTCGGCCGCATCGCCGCGGGGATCGTCGCGCTCGCCGGCATCGGCATTGTCGCGATGCCGACCGGCATTCTGGCGTCCGCGTTTGCGGAGGAATTTCGCGAACGCCATGAAGCTAAGCAGAAAAAGAAAACCGTGCTTGGCAAATCGGGGGATTAGAACGGATTGAGCCGGCGGCGGCGGGTGTAATGCAGATAGCCGATGTTGGCGCCCAGGCGAAAACCAACGCCCGCGCGCATCGGCGCCAGCGTCACGTTGTTGCGGCGTTGGTAATTCACGCCTACGCCGCCGATGAAATAAGCAGAGCCATCGACGCCACCGAAGCGATGGAAGATGTCGTCGGCGTGGTGCAGGTTGTACACAAGAGTGAACACGCGCGATGCGTTGCCGCCAGTGTCGAAACCGATCGAGGGACCCTGCCAAAAAAGATGGGTGAGCGGGGACCCGCCTTTCATCCGAAGATTGCCCGAACCATAGCGCAGACCGACGCCAAGCGCCCCGGAGCCCTCGTCGCCCTCGATGTAGGCGTTCGGCCTGCCAAGGTCTTCGAACACGTGGCGCACCACTGTGGCGAGGCCTTCGGCGCCGGTCCCGAAAACGCGCTGAGCGGCGGCCAGGACTTCGTCCTCGGAATACGTTTGCGGGTCCTGCGCCAGCGCAACGCTAGGCACGAGTGCGTTAGCGCCGACCGCCCCAAGTCCAAGGGCTAACGTGCGACGAGAAATTCCTTCTGCCATGAACACTTCTCCGAAGTTGGACGCATTATCCCAGGCAATGTGGCGATTAGGCGCCGGCGGGCGCCGTTTCAAAGCGGCCAATGGCGAGAAAGCGCTCGCGGCGTTGTTGCTTGACTTCCACCGGCGAGAGCGGCGCCAGTGCATCTAGCGCTTGCGCGACCGCAGCCCCTACCGCGGCGACCGCCGCCGCCGGCTCGCGATGCGCGCCTCCGGTCGGCTCGGCGATAATGGCGTCGATCACGCCGAGGTCCAACAAATCCTGCGCCGTTATCTTCAGCGAATTCGCGACCTCTTTGACGCGATCGGCGCGCGGCGCCTCGCCCTCCTTTTTGCGATAGAGGATGGAGGCCGCACCTTCCGGGCTGATCACCGAATAATACGAGTGCTCAAGCATAAGCACGGTGCTGGCGGCGGCGATGGCGATGGCGCCGCCGGAGCCGCCTTCCCCTGAGATCACCGCCACCATGGGCACGCCCAAAGTGAGGCAGCGTTCGGTAGAGCGGGCGATGGCTTCGCCTTGGCCGCGTTCTTCGGCGCCAATGCCGGGATAGGCGCCGGCCGAATCGACGAAACTCACCACCGGCAGCGAAAACCGGTCGGCGAGGTCCATGAGCCGCACGGCTTTGCGATAACCCTCAGGACGGGCCATGCCGAAATTGTGCTTGAGCCGTTCGTGCGTGGTGCGTCCCTTTTCGTGCCCTAGCACGACGCAGGGCCGGCCCAGGAATTTGCCGGTTCCGCCGAGTATGGCGGCGTCCTCGCCATATTGGCGATCGCCAGAAAGTTCCAAGAAATCGGTGACCAGGGCGGCGACGTAATCGCGGAAATGCGGCCGCTCCGGGTGTCGCGCGACCTGCGCCTTCTGCCAAGGCTCCAATTTGGCGTAGATCGCCGCCAGTTGGTTCTCAGCCTTGGTCTTGAGCCGAGATAGCTCGACGCCCTGCGTGATCGCGTCCGCGCCCGAGGCTTCCGCCAGCGCCGCGAGCTCTTCGATCTTCTCCTCGATCTCCGCGACCGGTTTTTCGAAATCGAGATAGGTGCGCAATGGGATCGTCCCGGCCCCAAATTATGGTTCCCGGGCGGCCTCCCGGACGGGCCGACTTTTAGCGGTTAGCCGCTCCGCTTCAAGGCAAGGCGCCCGATTGGGGCGCCGATTGCGCTCTTTCCCGGTTCCCGCCATGCTGCGCATGCGAACATAACAGGATCATCGCCGATGAAGCCCCCTCGCCAGTTTTTTTCTCCGCTCGCCGCTGGCGCGCCAGCACCTTTGCGCGAGCTGCCGGTCCGGCTCGAGCGCATGATCCATTTCGTGCCGCCGCATTTGGAGAAGGTGCGCGCCAAGGTTCCCGAACTGGCGAGCGAGGCGGATGTCATCCTCGCCAATCTCGAAGACGCCATCCCCGCCGACGCGAAGGAAGCCGCACGCGCCGGCGCGATTGAGATGGGGCGCATGGACTTGGGTAGCGCTGGGCTCTGGAGCCGCATCAATGCGCTCAACTCGCCCTGGCATCTCGATGACGTGACGGCTCTGGTCGCGGGGCTGGGCGACAAGCTCGACGTGATCATGGTTCCGAAAGTGGAGGGTCCTTGGGACATCCATTACATGGATCAGCTCTTGGCGCTGCTCGAAGCCAAGCACGGACTGAAGAAGCCCATCCTGCTGCACGCGCTTCTGGAAACCGCGCAAGGCGTGGCGAATGTCGAAGCCATCGCCGGCGCCAGTCCGCGTATGCAAGGCATTTCACTCGGACCGGCGGACTTGGCGGCCTCGCGCAAAATGAAAACCACGCGCGTCGGCGGGGGTCATCCGAGTTATCGGGTGCTGGCCGATGCAGGGGATGGGGAGCGCGCATCTGTACAACAGGATTTGTGGCACTACACGTTCGCGAAAATGGTCGATGCCTGCGCCATGCACGGGATCAAGCCGTTCTACGGCCCGTTCGGCGACATCGGCGATGCGGAAGCCTGCGAACAACAATTCCGCAATGCGTATCTGATGGGCTGCGTCGGCGCCTGGAGCCTGCATCCGTCGCAGATCGCCATCGCCAAACGCGTGTTCTCGCCCGACGTGGAAGAAGTGCGCTTCGCGCTGCGCATTCTGGAAGCGATGCCCGACGGCGCGGGCGTCGCCATGCTCGACGGCAAGATGCAAGACGACGCGACCTGGAAGCAGGCCAAGGTGATCGTCGATCTGGCGAAGCTGGTGGCGGCGAAGGAGCCGGAGATGGGGCGGGTGTATGGGGTTTAAGGG
>JBEBIU010000140.1:0-6731 GCA_040080225.1 Terricaulis sp. | reverse complement strand
CGCGACGGCGGCGGCGGCGGCGGCGGTTATGGCGGCGGCGGCGGTGGTGGCGGCTTCCGAGGCCCCCCGCGCGACGGCGGCGGCGATCGCGCGCCACGCGCGCCGCTGGGCGACCCTCAAGACGGCACCGTGAAGTTCTTCAATGGCGCACGCGGTTTTGGCTTCATTACCCCCGACGGCGGCGGCACGGATGTGTTTGTCCACGTCAGTGCGGTGGAGCGTGCTGGACTGCCGGCCTTGAGCGAAGGTCAGCGGGTAAACTTCCAGACTTTGCCCGACACCAAGGGTAAAGGCCCCAAAGCGGTTAATCTCAAGCTGATCTGAGCCCGACTCAGATTGGTGGAGAACGACGGACGAGAGACGGACGAGGAGCTCGCGCCCCGGCGCGGGCTCCTCTTTTTCTGAAACCTTCGGTCGTTGCGCTCCCGATCCTCAGCGTACTTCCTTCGGCGTCCACCCTGCTCCCAGGCTTTCCCCGCGCCAAGGCGATCGCCTCACGCTTTCCCCACCAAAAAAAGTGATCGTTCCGCGCTTGCCCATTGACCCGCCGTTAATGAAAGGCATCACTATATATAGCGGTATGCTTCGGACACTTGCCACAAGGGGTCGTGGTTTCGGCGAGAAGCGAGTCTGGTTAACAGCGGATAAAATAGGGGCGAGGCAAATGCAGGCTGGAGCGGAAAAAGCGGGCGTCCATCGCATGGGCGCAGTCCATCGCGGCAAACCCAAACCTCTGCGCCCGCTGAAGGTGGTTGAGAAAGTCACCACCGATCCATCCCGCGACGCATTGCTGACCGAGTTCGGCAAAACAACTTTGGTCGATCGCTACCTGCTCCCTGGCGAGAGCTTCCAGGACATGTTCGCGAGAGTCGCCACGGCGTACGCCGACGATATCGGCCACGCGCAACGCATTTATGACTACATCTCCAAACTTTGGTTCATGCCCGCCACGCCCGTGCTCTCCAATGGCGGCGCCGAACGCGGTCTGCCGATCTCGTGCTTCCTCAACGCCGTCGGCGACTCGCTCGACGGCATCATGGACACTTGGAACGAGAACGTTTGGCTTGCCTCCAATGGCGGGGGCATCGGCACTTACTGGGGCGGGGTTCGTTCCATCGGCGAAAAGGTCGGTCAGAACGGACAGACCAGCGGCATAATTCCGTTCATCCGCGTGATGGATTCGCTGACGCTGGCGATCTCACAGGGCTCGCTGCGGCGCGGCTCGGCGGCGGTGTATCTCGACATCCACCACCCCGAGATCGAGGAGTTCCTCGAAATCCGCAAACCAGCCGGCGATTTCAACCGCAAGAGCTTGAACCTCCATCACGGCCTCAACATCACCGACGAATTCATGATCGCCGTGCGCGACGACCTGCCATTTGCCCTTCGCTCGCCGAAAAACCAGGAAGCGCTCAAGCACATCAACGCGCGCAAGCTGTGGCAGAAAATCCTGGAAATGCGGCTGCAGACCGGCGAACCCTACATCATCTTCTCCGACACCGTGAACAAGCAAATGCCCAAGCACCAGCGCGATCTGGGCTTGAAGGTCCGTCAATCAAATCTGTGCTCGGAGATCATGCTGCACACCGGCATGGACCATAATGGGCGCGAGCGTACGGCGGTTTGCTGCCTCTCCTCGCTCAACGCCGAAACCTTCCTGGAATGGGAAAAAGAACCGCAATTCCTGGAGGACACCTTCCGCTTTCTCGACAACGTGCTCGAGGATTTCATCGCCCGCGCGCCGCCGGAAATGGAGCGCGCGGTTTACGCGGCGATGCGCGAACGCAGTGTCGGCCTTGGGCTAATGGGTTATCATTCCTTCTTGCAACGCCAAGGCGTGCCGATGGAATCGGCGATGGCGAAGGTGTGGAACAATCGCTTGTTCAAGCATATTCGCCGCGGCGCGGATGCAGCGAGCGTGAAACTAGCGCAGGAGCGCGGCCCCTGCCCCGATGCCGCTGAAAACAATGTGATGGCGCGCTTCTCGCACAAGCTGGCGATCGCGCCGACCGCTTCGATCTCGATTATTTGCGGAGGAACTTCAGCGGGCGTCGAGCCGATCCCGGCCAACATCTACACCCACAAGACGCTCTCGGGTTCGTTCGCGGTGAAGAACCCCTATCTGGAGCAGCTCTTGACAGAAAAAGGCCGCAACACGGAAAGCGTCTGGTCCTCGATCCTGAAGCACGAAGGTTCCGTACAACACCTCGATTTTCTTTCCGACCCCGAAAAGGCCGTATTCAAGACCGCGTTCGAGATAGATCAGCGCTGGATCATCGAGCTTGCCGCCGATCGCACGCCGCTGATCTGCCAGAGCCAGTCGCTCAACGTCTTCCTGCCCGGCGATGTCGATAAGTGGGACCTGCACATGCTGCACTGGATGGCATGGGAGCGCGGGGTGAAAAGCTTGTATTATTGCCGCTCCAAGAGCGTGCAACGCGCGGGCTTCGCCGGCGAAGACGCCAAGGAACTCGTCGCCGACAGCTTCACGTCGCAATCGGAAAAAACCGATTACGAGGAATGTTTGGCGTGTCAGTGACGGGGTGCTGCCTGAAGCGCTCGCCAAGGGCGAGCGGAGCCGGGTGATCGTGCATGCGCCCAATTCGGTCGATGCGAAAAGCTATGCGCTTGCGCCATGGCCTCAGCGGCGGCGTTGGCACGCCGTTACGTCTTCTCGCTCGACAGCGTGCAGAATTGGGAGTGCGGACGGCGCCAGCCCGACGGCTCGGCGCGCCTCTTCCTCACCCTCATCGACCGCGAACCCGAAGCCGCGCGCCGTGCCATCGAAGGCTGTAGTCAACGAACCCTCCCACCCCGCGAGGGGGAGAGGGCTGCTTCTGCCTCTTGTTGTGCTTGATGCATGATACCGGCGTGACGTCGGCGGTCCATATTAGGGCTTCCGCAGTACGCGCTCGTTCGAGGCGGGATATTTCGCCAGCATCGCGACGGGGCGGATCGGGCGAGGCACGAAATTGCCCGCGCAATTGGGGCATACGGCCTTTAGCACGCCCTCGGCGCAATCGGCGCAGAACGTGCACTCGAACGTGCAGATGCGCGCCTCAGTGCTTTCTGGCGGCAGGTCGCGGTCGCAGCATTCGCAATTGGGTTTGAGCTTCAGCATCGGGCCATCCTACGCTTGACCCGCGCGCGCTTCCAGACGACGAAACGCGCATGGCAAAATCAGAACAGAAATCCATCTTCGTCACCGGCGCAGGCTCAGGCATTGGCCGCGCCACGGCGCAATTGTTCGCCGAGCGCGGCTGGTTTGTAGGCCTGTTCGACGTAAGTCAGGCGGGGCTTGAGGAGACAGCGACCAGCTTGCCCGATGGCCAACTACTATCCATGGTGTTCGACGTACGCGATCGCGCCGGCTGGGCGCGCGCGGTGGAGGCGTTCGGCCAAGCCACCAACAGGCGCTGCCATGTGTTGTTCAACAATGCCGGGATTGCACGCGGGGGAAATTTCGAGGAGGTGAGTCAGGACGATTCCGACCTGGTGATCGATGTGAATCTGAAAGGCGTCGTCAACGGCATTTACGCCTGCCTGCCACTGCTGCGCGAAACCCCGGGCGCTCGCATCGTCAACACCGCATCGGTTGCGGGCGTCGTCGGTGGGCCGCGCATGGCGATCTATTGCGCCACCAAATTCGCGGTGCGCGGCCTCACTGAATCTCTCGACCTCGAATTTTCCCGCTACGGCGTGCGCGTGACCAGCCTGATGCCCTGGTTCGTCGATACCGCCATTCTCGATGGACGCACCAATCAGGAATCCAACCGCAATTTTCGCGATCAGCTGAACGAGCGCAAAACGCCGATCTATCCGGTCCGCATGGCGGCTGAACGCGCCTGGGACGCCGCGCACGGCGCTGACGTGCACTACATGGTCGGCAAGGAAGCAGAACGCGCGCGCTTTGCCGCGCGTTTCTTCCCAAACGCGCTGCGCAAGCAAATCCTGCGCACACTCAGCGACGATTGATTAAAGCGTCGTGCCAAAAATCCGACGCACACAATAGCGCGGCCTTCGACACGCTCAGGCTGACGCAGAGTGGCGTCATGTCGAAACGCGACGCGGGCGCGGTGCGGGCTGCCCGTGATTCCAATTTCTTGGACGAAGCTTTAGGCGGCTACTTCACCCGGCTTGAGCGGCTCGACATCCGCTTCCGGAGCGGGCGCATTTGCTTCCATCTCCACCGGCTCTTCAAGCGTTTGCTGTTCGGCCGGGATCGCTTGCTCTTCGTTAGGAACCGATGGCGGTGAAAGCTGTTGCACACGGGCTGGAAAAGCGCCGCGGCGGCGCTCTAGAGCCACTTGGTAAGTGGCGCGCTCCGAACGGTTCGGGAAGCGATAGAACACGTGGGTGCCGATTGACGTGGTTTCCACCAATCCCGCCGACCACACCGGATCGACTGCGTGGGTATGGTAATGCGTGGCGTGCTGGGTAACGGGGCGGGTGTAGCCCAGCATCACCGCCGTCGCCACGCGTTGAGCGCGATCCCACGCCCGCCCGCGCGGGCGCTGTCCGAGCGAGCCGTCGCAGGTGAAGGTGAATTGGCAACCGGTTGAACGTTCCGATCCCTGGTAGACGACGCCGCAAACCGTGTTCGGATAATGCGGGGAACTGACCCGGTTCATCACCACTTCCGCCACCGCGGCCTGACCGCGTTGGGTTTCCCCGCGCGCCTCATAATAGATCGCTTGCGCCAGACAGCCGAGCTCGCGTGGGTTGAGGCTTGGTTCGGCTTGACGGAGACCCTCCTCGGGCAGCGGGCTTGGGCCGCGGAGCGCCGCTTGCACCAACATGGCGCGGGCATCGGGGTTCTCGAACAGGCTGGCGCTGCCTCGCGCCTTCACGCCGGTATTGGTGCGGAAGGCAGTCAGTTCAATGCGGGCGTCGGGCTCGGCGCCGGCGAGCATTTGTTGCTGCAATTCGGCTTGGAATGCATTGGAGGTAGCGGCCCATTCCGCGCCATCGCGTTGCTCAGCCGCACGGTGGGCAATCACGGGCATCGCCACGGCGGCCGCCGCGATGCACATGATCGTCGCCGCGCCCTGCCGCACGGCCAGAGGGTTCCGTTCGATCTCCACCATCACCTGGGTCCGTAGCGATCCCGCAAAGAGTGTCAGCCGACGCCAGAACAACGCTAAAGTCATTAAGCCCTGCTTAATTGCGTCCAGTTTTGGGACAGAAGTCTCCCAGCTGAACGACAGTCGCCAATGTTATTTCGCCCTGCGAACAAGCTGCCGGACGGTCGGGCGGGGATACAGCCGGTACGCCGGAGGGGCGATTGTCTTTTTGTTCATACATGCCGCCTGTCTGGAGACTTTGGCTTGTCTTTGAGCGACTTGGCGGTTGTTCGAAGTGGTCTCTTCTCCCGATCAAACCCTTACAGGACAACGCCTTGCGAGGATCGTGCCGGTTCGCCTCTGAGGCGCGCGTGGCCGAGACGCCACGCCGCACCCCAAATGAACGTTTACGTTAGGTTAAGGATGCTGCTCAGCCCCTGGCGAGCGCCGCCTGAGCGGCCGCCAGGCGTGCGATGGGCACTCGAAACGGGGAGCAAGAGACGTAGTCGAGGCCTGTCTTTTCGAAGAAGGCCACCGATTCCGGGTCGCCGCCGTGTTCGCCGCAGACCCCCAATTTGAGATTGGGGCGCGCTTTGCGGCCACGCTCGCAAGCGAGCGCAATCAGTTCACCGACGCCCCCGGCGTCTACCGACACGAACGGGTCGCGCTCCAGCACGCCCTGCTCGACATAAGTTCCAAGGAACCTGCCAGCATCGTCGCGGGAGAGTCCCATGGTAGTTTGCGTGAGGTCATTGGTGCCGAAAGAGAAGAATTCCGCACTCCCGGCGATTTCGCCTGCTTTCAGCGCGGCGCGCGGCAATTCTATCATGGCGCCGACAAGATACTCGATGCGTCTGCCGCGCGCGGCGAACACCTGCTCGGCGACCGCGTCGGTACGCGCCTTGAGTAGATCGAATTCTTTCCTGGCGATCACGAACGGGATCATGATTTCTGGAATGGGCGCGGACCCGCGCTCAGCGACATCGCACGCGGCCTCGAACACCGCACGCGCCTGCATGTCGTAGATTTCCGGATACACGATGGCGAGGCGGCAGCCGCGGAAACCCAGCATCGGATTGCTCTCGCCCAGCTCCTTCGAGCGCGCGAGCAGAGCCTTGGCATCGAGCCCGGTAGCAGCGGCGACATCAGCGCAATCTTCCTCCGTGTGCGGCAGGAATTCGTGCAGCGGCGGATCGAGGAAGCGGATGGTGACCGGGCGCGCGCCCATCACCTGGAAGATGGCGAGAAAATCGGCGCGCTGGTGCGGAAACAATTTATCGAGAGCGGCGACGCGGGCGTCAAGGTTTGTCGCCAGGATCATTTCACGCACCGCGGCGATGCGTTCGGCGTCAAAGAACATATGTTCGGTGCGGCAAAGCCCGATGCCTTCGGCGCCAAATTTCACCGCGGTGGCGGCATCCTGCGGCGTCTCGGCGTTGGCGCGCACTTTCATGCGCCGTGCGCTGTCCGCCCATGTCATCAGCGTGCCGAAATCGCCGGTCAGCTCGGGCTCCACCATATCCGCCGCGCCGGCGAGCACCTCGCCAGCCGAGCCGTCCACCGTGATCGTCTGGCCAGCCTTGATCACGCGCCCGAGCGCACGGAATTCGCCTGCCTTGTGGTCGATGCGGATATCGCCGGCGCCGGATACGCACGGCCGGCCCATGC
>JBEBIU010000139.1:0-6774 GCA_040080225.1 Terricaulis sp. | reverse complement strand
ATCCAAGCTGGTGGAACGCCAACAGACGCGCCGACGCCGAACGCACGTTCGACCGCTCGATCGTTGAGGCCTTCTATGATGAAATTCAAGCCGGCCGCGCCGATCCCTGGAGCATCCGCGAAGCGCAGATTCCGTTGCCCGACGCCGCTCTTGGCTATTCACGCGTTCTCTTCGTCGGCACCACCGGCGCGGGAAAGACAAGTTTGCTGCGCCACTTCATCGGCTCCGATCATCTAAAGGACCGATTTCCATCCACTTCGACCGCGCGGACGACCATCGCCGACACTGAAGTGATCTTGTCCGACGGCCCCTATCTGGGCGTGGTCACCTTCTCTTCCGAGTTCCTTGTGCGAGCCGATGTTGAAGAATGCGTCTTGGATGCGTGCGCCGCCGCCTTAGAGGGCGCGAACCCGGTCAAGATCGCCGAGCGCCTCCTCAATCACCGTGACCAGAAATTCCGCCTGAGTTACACGCTTGGCTCAATCAGCGAACCTGAGCCCACCGAAGAAGACGATTGGGCATTCGCCAACCAAGCTGACGCACCGGGCCCTGACGACGAAGACGCCGTCGCGGACGAGGAGCGGCGGGCCAATGCTCGCGCACTGAAGGGCTTCGTGCAGCGCGTCGAACAACTTTCAAAAGGCATCGCCAATACGCTCGCCGGAGAAATTGGCGCAGAGCTCGACGAGCTGGTCGGCATTGACTTGGACACCGCGCAAGAGAGCTTTGCGGCGCGCGTCGAAGCCGACGATGCGTTTGATGATCTCGTCGGCGACATGATCGATGCGGTCAAACAGCGCTTCGACAAACTCAACGCTGGAGACTTGACCCGCTCCCGATCCGGGTGGCCGTTGATGTGGAACATCGAGACTGACGACCGTTCGGATTTCATCAGGAAGATGCGCTGGTTTTCCAGTAATTATGCACCCCAATTTGGCCAGCTACTAACACCCGTCGTTGACGGCGTGCGGGTCAAGGGACCGCTCTATCCCACCTTCACAAAGGAGCAGCCTCGCCTCGCGCTGCTCGATGGCCAAGGAATCGGTCACACGCCGGATTCATCTGCGAGCGTCACCACGCACGTGACGCAACGCTTCAGCGACGTCGACGTCATCCTCCTTGTCGATAACGCGCAGCAGCCAATCCAAGCAGCGCCCCTCTCCGTCCTTCGCGCTGTGGCGGCAAGCGGTCACCAAAGAAAACTCGCGATCGCTTTCACCCATTTCGATTTGGTGACCGGTGCGAACCTGCCGAATTTCACTCAACGCCGCGCGCATGTCATGGCGTCGGTGATCAATGGTCTAACTTCGCTTCGTGACGTTCTGGGCGCCCCTATTGTGCGCGCCATCGAACGCTCGATCGAGGAGCGGTGCTTCATGCTGGGGGCCCTTGACGGATCAAGCGATGAATTGCCCCGAGGCGTTGTCGCCCAACTCAAGGCCATCTTGGCGTTCTGCAGCGCAGCGATCAGCGACGCGCCACAGGTCGCAGCAACGCCGATCTACAACCCAGATGGCCTTGTCCTCGCCATTCAAGCAGCGACCAGCAGCTTCCGCCGTCCTTGGGCCGCGCGTTTGGGGCTCGAGTTTCATGAGAATACGCAAAAAGAGCATTGGGGGCGCATCAAAGCGCTGAACCGCCGCATCGCCGGTGAACTCGCAATCGAATTTGACACGCTAAAGCCGGTCGCCGATTTGGTTGCGCGCCTCATCGAAGAGATTGCGAGATACCTAGACAACCCTTCGGCATGGGAACCACGCGAGCCCGATGAGGTCGAAAGCGAAGCTTTCATCTCCAGCATCAGGCGCCGCGTGTTTGAGGATCTTCACAAGCTTGCCAGAACGCGCGTGATCGACGACGCGCTCGAGTCTTGGCGCACAGCGTTTCAGATCAAGGGCCAGGGCTCGACCTTCGTCCGCGCCCAGAGGATCAATGGCATCTATGAATCAGCCGCGCCCGTGCCGTCCGCCGTCGTCACTGCGCCCGCCGCGGATTTCGTCAAGGCCGTGCGCACGCTTGTTCACGACGCGATCTATGCGCAAGGCGCGCGAATAGATGGCTCATACCTAAAGCAGCACGACATTGAGACTGCCTAGTCGCTTTTTTTCAAAGATTATGAGCGCGAGGTGCGCCTTTGCAGAATACTCAAGAACCGCCCACGGGCTCTGACCCCGGTCTCAATTCCGGCTCGCGCTGGCACCGATGGGAACCGCACGTCCACGCCCCCGGCACCATCTTGAACGATCAGTTCAAGGGCGCCGACGCGTGGGAAAAGTACCTGAGCAAGATCGAGGCGGCATCCCCCACAATACGCGCGCTCGGCATCACCGATTATTATACGACCGACACCTACGAGAAGGTTCTTGCGGCCAAAGACAAGGACGGCCGCTTACCCCATTGCGATCTCATTTTTCCGAACGTCGAAATGCGGCTGGGGATCGGCACTGTGAAAGGACGATGGGCGAATGTTCACCTGCTCGTCAGTCCCGAAGATCCAGACCATCTGTCCGAACTGCGCCGCCTGCTCGGCCGGCTGTCGTTTTCGGCGCACAATGACACGTTCAATTGCACCAAAGACGACCTCATAAAACTCGGCCAGAAAGCCGAGCCCCAACTCTCTGCCGACACGGCTTTGGCGGCGGGCGCAACGCAATTCAAAGTGACATTCCAACAGCTCATCGACGTCTATTCAGCCAGCGAGTGGGCGCAAACCAACATCCTGATCGCGGTCGCAGGCGGCGAAACAGACGGCACCTCCGGCGTTCGTGAAGCGGCGGATGCGACCTTGCGTCAGGAGGTCGAAAAGTTCGCGCATGTGATCTTCGCCAGCAGCGCCAGCCAACGCGATTTTTGGCTCGGCCGTAGAGCTGCAACCCCGGCGGTCCTGCGTGAGCGCTATGGAGGGCTTAAGCCCTGCTTGCACGGCAGCGACGGCCACGACCACGACACGACGGCCGTACCCGACGGCGATCGATATTCCTGGATAAAGGGCGCCGTCGCCTTCGACACGCTTCGCCAAGCTGTCATCGATCCCGCCGGACGAGCATTCGTGGGTGTCGCGCCACCATTTCGCGCAGCGCCGTCTCAGGTCATAGCGGGCATTCGCATCCAGCAGGCACCGTGGGCGCAGACACCGACGCTTGCTCTAAACCCCGGCCTGGTCGCAATCATCGGCGCCCGCGGCTCGGGAAAAACCGCGCTCGCCGACGCCATCGCCGCGGGCTGCGACGCGACATCTCAGCGCTTGAACTCAGCCTCGTTTCTGGTGCGTGCGCGAGACCTCCTCGGCGACGGTGCGGTGCGGCTCGATTGGGCAGAAGGGGATCCCTCTGAACGACGACTGGTCGAACCGACTACGGATCCATCGATCTATCCCCGCGCCCGCTACCTTTCGCAGAAATTTGTCGAAGAGTTGTGCTCGGCTCAGAAGATGACGGACGACCTCCTTCGCGAGATTGAGCGCGTGATCTTTGAAGCGCATTCGTCAGCCGAACGCGACGGGACCGTCGACTTCGACGAATTGCTCGATCTGCGCGCTACACGCCTCCGGCAGGCGCGCGAGCGCGAGGAGGACGCGATCGCGATCCTTTCGGATCGAGTGGGCCTGGAGCGCGAAAAGGAGGCGCAGGTCGCTGCGCTGAAAACGCAGGTCGAGCAAAAGAAACAGCTGATCGCTGGCTACATCAAAGACCGTGACAAGCTCGTCTCAAAGGGCAGCGAAGAACGGGTCGCGCGCCTCGGTGTCCTAACGACGGCCGCTGAAAAGGTGCGGAGCTATCTACGCTTCTACGCCAACCAGGAGCAATCGCTCTTGGCGCTCCAGGACGATGTCGTCGATTTCCGCCAAAACAGAGCGCCCGAGACGCTGCGGCGGACGCGCGACACCTATGCCACGAGCGGCCTGGATGGCGAGGAGTGGTCGCCTTTCCTTCTGAAGCACACCGGCAACGTCGACTCCGCTTTGGCCGGAAAGCTCAACAAAGCACGCACAGATGCGAAGACCTGGCGCGGCGCGGCGCCTGCGCCGCAGGTCGATCACCAGGCCTCGTTTATCCCAGAAAGCGAAAACGTGAGCGAGGCGTCGCTCGGCCTGCTGGACGCCGAGATCGAACGCCTGCAACGCATGATCAACGTCGATAAGGACACGGCTACACGTTACCAAACGATCTCACGGCGCATCTCTGAAGAGAATGGACATCTAGAACGGCTAACAGCGACGCTTGCAGATTGCACACAAGCCACCGAACGGGCCAGGCAACTACAAGCAGATCGCGAGAGTGCGTACCTCCGCGTTTTCGAAGCAGTGGTCGCCGAGGAAAATGTCCTTCGCGATCTCTATCGGCCCCTGATGGATCGACTTCAACGCGCAGAAGGTTCGCTTCATAAACTCTCCTTCTCCGTTTCCCGACACGCCGATGTCCAGCAGTGGGCGAAAGAAGGCGAGGCCCTCTTCGATTTGCGGCGTCAAGGCCCGTTTAAGGGACGGGGTACGCTAGAAGAATGGGCCAATGAGGCGCTGAGGCGGGCGTGGGAGCATGGCGATGCGGCGGCCGTCGGCGATGCCATGAAAGTCTTTAGACACGACAACCAGACAGCGCTCCTGAGCCTCGCCAATGTCCCAAAGACCCAGCAAGCGGATTACCGCGGGTGGCTGAGGCGGTTCGCCAAGTGGCTATTCGGAACCTCGCACATCGTGATCCGCTACAGCATCGACTATGAGGGCGTCGACATTCGCAAGCTGTCACCGGGCACGCGCGGAATTGTGCTCCTGCTGCTGTATTTGGCGCTCGATGACGCCGACGATCGACCACTAATCATCGACCAGCCCGAGGAGAATCTCGATCCCAAATCTATTTTCGACGAATTGGTCGGCCTCTTCATCGCTGCGAAAGACAGGCGGCAAGTGATTATGGTCACCCACAACGCCAATCTCGTCGTCAACACGGACGCGGATCAAGTGATCGTCGCCAGCGCAGGCGTCCATCCTCCCGGCGAGTTGCCTCCGATCACTTATCTCTCCGGTGGCCTGGAGAGTGCGGAGATCAGGAAGCATGTGTGTGACATCCTTGAAGGCGGCGAGGACGCTTTCAAGGAGCGCGCGCGGCGTCTACGCGTCCGGCTCGATAGATGACGGCGCATGCAGGCCAAGGTGAGTGATCTTTCGCCGGCTCCGCAGGCGGCCGGACCTCAGTCAGAGGGGTTGGGCAAGGTCGCTGTGCCGAACCCGAACGGCCAGAAGGAGCCATTTGACCTGCGTCCGATCGAGGCGACGAACGGGTCCGTCGTCCAGCACGCGACCATGCAAGAGTCTAATGCCCGGGATCAATCCTTCCTTCATCCGCCGCGCCACGGTGGCGCGCGACACGCCGAAGAAATCTTGGATGTCGCGATAAGTGAGAAGCACGCGATCCGTTGCCGCGTCGCGAATAGATTGCTCCACGGATGCGACGAGATGGGCGGGATAGTCCGGCATGTCGTCGATCGTCAGCGCCACGGCTTGCGATACTATTCGCTGGTGTGGCGCCGCTGTGCGCGTAGGCGCCGGGATATTGGGGATCGACGACGATTTGGCCGCTGGCGATTCCGTGAGTATAGGCTGATCGAACAAGCCCATTTGGGCGGGATCGGAAAGTTTCGCCTTCTTCACCACCTTGCCGTTAGGTTTCGCCTCGGATCTGACTGTCATGGCGATCCCTCTCGGTAGGCCCTCAACTCGATGTCGTGCGTCACCAAAACGCGAACGGGTGCGCCTTCGCGCACCCGCAATGTCGGACGCACACTGAGTTCGCGATCGACGATGCGCGCGCCTGTCTGCGCGGCTTGTTGCGCGGCGGCGTCGCCAAGGCTTGCCGACAACGAAGCGCCATCGTCATCATCCTCTGCTTGGTTGGCGACGACGGAAATGATCGAGGACAGCGCCACGGCGGCGGCCAGACGATCGAGATGATTGTCAGTGCGATCACTCAGCCCTGAAGCGCCGGAGGGATCGCTCGCTTCCATGCCCTGCAGGTCAATGGACCAGCCATTGGGTAGGATAAGCCGGTTCCAGGCGAGCAGGATGCGGTGGTCGCCATACCTGGTCCCGCTTTGATATGTGCCGATCAGGCGCGAACCTTGCGGGATCAAGAGGTAGTCGCCGCTGACGCTGTCATAGACGGGCGCAGTCACTTGCGCGATCACCCGTCCAGGCAAGTCCGAGTTTAGGGCCGTGACAAGCGCTGCCGGGATGATCTGACCAGCCTGGATTTCAAAACGTGACCGCGGCGGAGAAAGCCGGGCATCAAGGCGATCACCACTATCCCTTCCCCGCACTTCCGCGGTCTCGGCGCCAAAGAGGATCGGCGAAGCACGTGCCGCCGCTTGTGGATCGACCGGCGCTGCATCGGCGTGCGCTGACTGGCGCGGTCCTTCCGAGGCTCGACCGCTCCACATCGGATCTTCTGGCGCCAGCAACGCAGCGTCGCCTTCAGGCGCCAGCGGCTCTTCGCCAATTTCAAACTGACCACGCGGCAGGTCGCCGACTTCATAACCCGACGCAGCCTGCTGAATCGATTCCGGCGGCCCGCCCGCCGCGGCGACGGCGGCTTCGTTGGCGCCGCCGCGCCGATCGGGCCGCTCCGATAGACCACTCACCAAAGCGAAGGCAATGATCACGCCTGCCGCCCCCGTTCCGGCGAGCAGCACTTTGCGAGAGAGACGTTTTGGCGACGGCGGGTGCGCGCGGATGGCGAGGTCCGGCTGCGCGTGCGATTGCGGGACAGCGGCGTTCATGGA
>JBEBIU010000025.1:0-28869 GCA_040080225.1 Terricaulis sp. | reverse complement strand
AACGCCCACAAGCGCCTTGCCACGAAAATATGCTCAAGAGGGCCCCCTCCGATCCAGCGAGGCGCACGCTAAGGTGAGTCGGCGAAACGAACAGCCGAAAGCACGAAAAAATTATGGCGCCGGATCGAAGTCGGCGCGCTCGGCGCCGCTATGGTCGAAATAATCCGGCCAAAATCTTTCCAGGACAAAGGCTTGGCGCTCGGCGTGCTCGGGGCGGTCAAGCGGAACCACCCGCACTGCGACACCGCTCAGATCGGGCGGACCGAACGGCGCCGCGGCACGCCAAGCAAGATAATCCGCGCCCGAAACATAAAGTGAGAAGCCCTCTGGATCATGCTCAAGCAGGTCGGACACCAACACCAAGCGGCGGCGGGGCAATTCAGCGCCGAAATCGGGATCCGCAGCCGCCGCGCGCAGTCCAGCGAGGATCGGCGAGGCGCGCGCGCCGGCGCCCGATTGTGCGCTGCGCAGCGCCCGATCCAACGCGTCGGCAAAGCTCTCATCCCATCGCGCTTTGGCGCGGCGCGCGTTTTCGAACAATGGATTGATCTGTTCCGGCGGGCGCGGCAGGCACTTGCTGAACAGCACCACCGGCTCTTGAGGGCGCCGTACATTCAGCCGCATGATGGTGAGGCGGTCATATTGCGCAAGGCGCGCGCGCTCCTGGTCCAATACGGCGCGTAATTTGCGCCGGTGGCGGGGCTCGAGTTTGTCGGTGGCGTCAACCAGCACGATGGTGTGGGCGGCGAGTTCGGCATCGGTGCGACAGAGCGTCGTCGCATCGGTTGGCGGGGGGCGCGCGAGGTAGGCGGCGGCGGCCAGTCCTGCGAGCACGCACATGACCGCGAAGATCAGCACCGCGCCAATCGCATTGGCGGCTCTCCCGCGTCGCCGTCTCACGAAGTTTCGCCACGGTCGAGATGTTTCGCCGCGGCGTCGAGCTCCTGCACCAGCGCCTCGAGCGCCTGTGCGGATTTCGCATGCGCCTCAGCGAGCGTGGTGCGCGCCTCATCGACGATGGCCCCGCATTGAGCCAAGGGATCGAGCGCGGGGCCCGCATGCGGCGGCGGCGCGCCGAAATACGCCGGCGCTGGCGAACCGCGGGCGGCCGCATTTTCCTGACGATAGAGCTGCACCGCCGCCGCAACCGCGCCGTCAAGGGCGCGGGCTTGATCGTCGAGAGCGCCGAGTTTCTGCGCCGCGGCGTCAAACGCCTTGTTCATGGCCTCGAATTCAGCCTGCAGCTTGGTCGTGCGCGCCGCGAGCGCCGCTTTTGCAGTCTCGATCGGCGCCTCCAGGGTTTCGCGCGCGGCGTTGCGGAACTCCGACAAATCCTCCGCGGCCAACGCCGCCGCGCGATCCATCTTGCTGTAATCGGGATAAGGGTCGTCGAAGCCAGAATACCCCTTCAGCGATGCGAACGCCCACACGCCGGCGCCGAGCATGAGCAGGATGATCGCCTGCGGCGAGTCGAGGCTGAGCAGCGACCAAAGGTGAAAGCCAGCATCGCTGCCCTCCACGCGCACTCCGCTCGCCGTCGCCAGCCTATCGCGCCAATCGGCCGCGAAGAGATTGAGCATCAGAGCGAGAAGTCCCAAAACGCCAAACGCCAAGGCGCCGGCCGCCTTCACCGGCATGCGCACATGCTGCAAATAGCGCAGACCCAAATACCCGCTCAGAAAACCGAGCGCGACATTGGCGCCCGAGAGGCCTATGGCGACCACCGCGCCGCCAAGCAGGCCGTCGAGTTCTTCCGCGAACAGGGCCGCACTGAACAGAGACTCAAACAGCGCCGCGCTTAACAGCAACCCAGCCTGCATCAACGTCGAGTCTGGATAAACCGCGCTCCGCCGCAATTGGTTGATCCGCTTGAAGCTGTCCAAATCCGCGCGCGCCTGTTTGGCTCGCGAGGATGCGGCCTGCCAGTCGTGTGACAAGCGACCGGACGCTTGCTTGAGCGCCAGGCGGGCCTCGATCGCGGGGCCGGAGAAATCTTGCGGCGCCAGCGCAAGCATGCGCAAGCGCCGCTCGGCCTCCGTTTTGGCCTCCTGGCGGGCTTGATCGACCTGCTCGCGCTCGGCGGCGACCATCTCAATGATGGCGGTCTCGGTCGGTGACAACGATTGCGCGTCTTGCCGGGGCAGGTTTTGTGAGGCGTCCTCTCGCGCGCGGCGGCGCAAGCCTAGACGTTTGTCGAGCGCCGCGACGCTGACGCCGACCGCGTGTGCCGATTTCGTTCGTATCCGCCCGGCGTCCATCCCACGCGCCTCCACACGCTCTTAAAGCGCGAATGGGGCGCTTCTCCAAGGCCGCGAGGTCCGCTATCAGAGGCCAAAGGAGCGCGTGTGGACGATTTAACCGCAAATCTGAGCTTGGCGGAGGCCGTCGCGGCGGAGGCGGGGGCAGCGCTACGCGTCAACCGCACAAGCTGGAACGTGGTTGAAGGCGAGTTTGGGCGCGAGGTGAAAATCCGCGCCGACAAGCAGGCGGAATCGATCATCCTTTCTGCGCTCGAGAAGGCGTCCCCCCATCCAATCCTCTCGGAGGAGGCAGGGTGGGTGCGTGCGCGCGACAGCGAATGGGTGTGGGCGGTCGATCCCCTCGACGGCAGCGTCAATTATTTGCGGTCCTACCCGCACTGCGCGGTGTCGATTGCGCTTTTGCACAAGGGCGTTCCCGTGCTGGGCGTTGTCGATTGCTTCATGCTGCGGGAGCGCTTCACCGGCCTGGTTGGTGCGGGCGCCTGGCTCAATGGAGATCCGATCGGCGTTTCGGAGATTGCCGATCCGGCCGCTGGAATTTTGCAGACCGGAATCCCTTCGCGCGCTAGCGCTCAATCGTTTGCGGCGTTCGAGGAACGGCTCCGAGCCTGGCGCAAAGTGCGTATGATCGGCTCGGCGGCGACCGCGCTTGCCTACGTCGCCGCTGGCAGAGCCGAAGCCTATCGCGAGTCGGGTTCGATGATCTGGGACGTCGCCGCCGGTTGTGCTTTGGTCAAGGCGGCTGGCGGCGAGTTTCGTCTCGACGGAGAAAGCCTCGACAAACCGCTCGAAGCATCGGCGTCCAACGCCAGGGCGCCGATGCCGGAATAATCGCGATCAATCCAACGTGCGCCGGAAGCGCAACAGAGCGAGCGTCGCCAGCACAAAAGCGATCAAGGCAAGAGGGCTAAGATCGCCCATAATATCCGACATGCCGGCGTCCTTCAGCACGACCTCGCGCACGATGCGCAGGAAATGCGTGATCGGCAGCGCCTCGCCGAGCGCTTGCGCCCAGTCCGGCATAGCGCGGAACGGAAACATGAAACCCGAGAGTAGGATCGACGGCAAGAACACGAAGAAGGTCATCTGCATGGCCTGCAGTTGTGTTTTTGCGATTGTCGATATGAGATAGCCCAGCATCAAGTTGGCAAGGATGAACAGCGTCACACCGACAAGAAATGCGAACGGCGAGCCGGTGAAGGGGATGTGAAACAGGAAGGTCGCCATCAACAGGACGATCGCGACCTGCACGGCGCCGACGAAAACGTACGGCGTTATTTTGCCGATCATCACTTCCATGGGTCGAACCGGCGTCGCCAGGAGATTTTCCATCGTCCCGCGCTCGGTCTCGCGCGTCAGTGCAATCGAGGTGATCATCACCATGGTCATGGTGAGGATGATGCCTAGCAGCGCCGGCACGATGTTGAACGCGCTTATGCCGGCGGGATTGTAGCGTCGGTGGACGACGATTTCGTAGGGCGGGGGAGGCGAAGCAAGGCTCGCTAGTGCGCCTTCGAATTCGGCCGAGAAGGCGGCGCGCGCCACATTTTCTATGGCGCCGATCGCGCCCGCGGCGGCGACCGGATCGCTGGCGTCGGCATCGATTAGAATTTGCGGGCGCTCCCCGCGCACGAGCCGGCGCTCGAAGCCCTCGGGAATGGTGATCAGATAGCTCGCCTCTCCCGAGCGCAGCATGGCATCGCCTTCAGACTCCCGCGTCGAGATCGCGATAATGTCGACAAAAGTCGACGCCTTCAGCGAAGCGAGAAAGGCGCGCGTCATTGGGCCGTCTTCGCGGAGCTCGACGACCGCCGGCAAGTGGCGCGGGTCGGTGTTGATAGCGTAACCGAACAAGACGAGCTGCATGATCGGCATCATAATCATGATCGCGAAGGTCGGCCGGTCGCGGCGCATCTGCACGAGTTCTTTGAGAAATACCGCGAACACGCGCGCCCACGACAGATCGAAGGAGAGCTTGGGCAGTTTCATTGGAAATTATCCGCGCTGCCTGTCATCAGGTAGATGAAAATTTCCTCGAAGCCGGCTTCGATCTCGGAAATCTGAAGATGCGGGAAGCTCTCTTTCGCACGCATCGCCGCCGCCGCGATCAACGCGCCCTCGTGGCCGCAAACGTGAATTTCCGCGCCAAATCGGGCCACCAATTCAACGCCAGGCGCGCCTTCGAGCTGCGCCTGCGCTTGTTGCAGCGGACGGCCAGCGACGCGCCAGCACGCAAGCCCGATCTGTTTGGGAATATCGGCTGTCGGCGCGTCCAGGAGTTTTTTTCCGTAGGCGATATAGGCGATCGAGTCACACTGCACTGCTTCGTCCATGTAGTGGGTCGATACCAAAGTGGTCACGCCCTGGGCTGAATAGCGGCGAATCTGGTCCCAGAAATCGCGACGCGCTTTGGGGTCGACGCCGGCAGTGGGCTCATCCAGCAGCAGCAATTCAGGTTCATGAATCATACAAGCCGCGAGCGCCAAGCGTTGCTTCCAACCGCCTGATAATTTTCCCGCGACCTGCGCTTGGCGCTCGACCATGCCGAGGTCGGCGAGCGCTTTGTCCACGCGTTCGTGGCGGCGATCCAGCTTGTAGAGGCGGGCTATGAATTCGAGATTCTCTCGGATCGACAAGTCCTCGTAGAGCGAGAATTTCTGCGTCATGTAGCCGACGCGTTCCTTGATGCGCGGGCTTTCATCGAGCACGTCGAATCCAAGCACCCGGCCATGGCCGCTCTCGGGCTTCAGCAGACCGCAGACCATGCGGATGGTCGTGGTCTTGCCCGAGCCGTTGGGACCGAGAAATCCGTAAATGGCGCCGCGCGGCACCTGCAGATCGAAATTATCGACCACCTTCCGCCTGCCGAAACTTTTGGTCAGCCCGGCCACGTCGATAACCAACTGCTCGCTCATTCGGGGACGCGCACGTCAACGGGGACGCCCGGCCGGATCGTGGCGGGCGTCTCCAGACGCGCCTCGACGAGGTAGACTAGCTTGCTACGCTGATCGAGCGAGTAGATCACCGGCGGCGTGAATTGCGGCTCGCGAGCGATGAAGCTAATCGACCCTTGCAGCTTTCCCTCGCAACCGTCGCAGGTCACTTCCACGCGCGCGCCGAGCGCCAAGCGCCCGAGCATGGTCTCGGGCGCGAAGAAGCGCACCTTCATGTTTGCCGGCGACAACAGCGCCGCTACCGGCTGCCCCGCGGGCGCCACCTCGCCGACGCGGCGATAGATGCGCTCGATGGTGCCGGCCGTTGGAGCGGTCCCCGCAAGGTCGGAGCGGCGCTGGCGCCAGAGCCCGATCTCGGCGTTCGAGGCGGCGAGTTGGCGGCGCGCTTCCTCCAGCTGCGCGTTGGCGGCGTCAAGCGCAGCGCGGTCCGCATCGAGCCGTGCGCGCGCGACGAAGCCGTCGGCGAACAAACCGCTGGTGCGCTGGTAATTGCTTTCAGCAAGCGTGGCCTGCGCGCGCGCTGCCTCGATGGCTTGCGCCAGGGCGGAACGTTGCGCGGAGGCGCCCCGCAGCGGGAGGTCGATTCGCTCGGTGCGAAGGCGAAACACCGGCGCGCCAGCTTCCACCTCTTGGCCTTCGTGCACGAACAACTCGGCGATCACGCCGCTTTCCTGGCTAGCGATGTAGACATAATCGGCCTCGCCATATCCTTGCATGGCGGCCTCGGGCGCCGGGGCGCAGGCAATTCCAGCCAAGGCGAATGAAAGAACAAGGAAGCGCTTCATGCGCGGTGCTCCAGCCCGTTAAGCAGGATATCAAAATGGGAATCTATCAGGCGCCCGGGTCCGCCTTCAGCACTTTCCCCGCGCAATACGTGCGTCCACATGCCTTCGAAAAACAACGGGCCGATGAAAGCGCGCGCGGCGGCGACGGGATCGACGGCGCGGATGCGGCCTTGTTCGATGGCGGCTTCAATCAGCTCAATGAGCGCCCCTCGCGCAACCTCCGCGACCTCTCGGCGGTAATCTTCGGCGATGCGAGGAAACCGGCCGGACACGGCGATCACCAATCGCGGAACCGCCAGCACCTTTGCGTCCTGCAATTGGTGGGCGGCCATGCTGGCGATCCGCCGCAGCGCCCCCAGCGGGTCGGTGGCGCCAGCAGCGGCCATCGCCCTGACCTGCTGCGCCAGCGGGGCCACTTTTGCCTTGATCAGCGCGGTGAGCAGGCCCTCCTTGCTCCTGAAATACAAGTATACGCCCGCCTTCGAGATGCCAGCGCGGCGGGCGATGTCCTCCATCCGCGCCGCTTCGAACCCTTTCTCCGAGAACTCAGCCAAGGCGGCCTCGAGAATTTCCTCGGGCCGAGCCTGCGCGCGCCTGCGCCATCGGGAGGGAGAAGCGAGGGCCATAGAAAATAAATAACTGCCCAGTCAGTTATTTGCAAGGCCTATCTTGAGGCGTGCATGTGCTTGGACGTGCGACGCCGGGGGGATTAGGGTCCGCCGCGTTCGGGGTGGGGCGACATGGCTGAGCCGGGTGAAGAGCGCGCAATCAGGTTAGCGTCGATCGTTGCGATCGATATTGTCGGCTTTTCCACGATGTCGGAGCGCGACCAGCGCGGCGCCGCGCGCAAAGTGGAAGCTCTGCGCGCGCGGATCGAGGTGGTCGCCGCCGCCCATGGCGGGCGCTTGTTCAATACAGCCGGCGACGGTTTCATGCTTGAATTCGCCTCCGCGGGCGCGGCCCTCGGGGCAATCCAGGATGTGCTCGACAAGCGCGCCAGGAAAGAGCCGCCGATCCGGGTGGGCGCCCATGTCGGCGATGTCATCGTGACCGCGACCGAAGATCTGCTCGGGCATGGTGTCAATGTGGCCGCGCGCCTGCAGGAGATGGCCGAGCCGGGGACCGCTTTGGTGTCCTCGGAATTCCGCTCGATGGCGCGTTCGAGTCCAACCGCGGCATTCCTGGCGAAGGGACAAAAGCCGTTGGAGAACATCGAGCAGCGCGTTCAAACGTTCGAGATACTTTCGCAACGGCAAAAGTTCGCGCGCATCATGCGGCGCATTTTCTGGGCGCTGGTTGCGGTCGTCGTGATCGGCGCCGCCGTACTGTTCGGCCCCTCGCTTTGGCGCGCGCTCGAACCGATGCTGCAGAATCTGCAGAAGCAAGGTTGAGCGCGCGCTCGACGCCTGGAGCGGCCGCGCAGAGATGAGTAATTCTCATTACGCACAAAAACCTGCAAAACCCGCTGCCTGCAAAAGAAAACACGAATTTCCAGCGAGCGGTTCTGCTTCGTTCTTGGCGATGCAAAGTGATGCGCGCACGTCAACTTAACACCCACGAAATTCTGCGCCTCGCGTGCGCGTTGTTCTACAAAAAGCACAGGCTTGACGATTTCATTGCGCCTATGTGACGCTTTCAGCGAAACTCGACTGCACCATTTTTCAGAATTGAGGATGAGCGGGGATGAGGCGAAAACGACGGCCATTGCTGAAATACGGACTGAGTTACGAAGCGCTGATCAACAAAAAGGAGTTCCGGACAGGGCAGATGCGAAAAATAGAAAAGAAATGCCGGGAGGAAATAGAAGTTCATTGCGAGAATCTGATCAAAAAGTTCGCGGTCTTCGGCCTCGGACCAAGCGGCAAAGCCAATATTATTCCTTTCGAACTATTCGATTTTGGATTCTTGCTGGAACACGACGACGCGGAAAAGATCTGGGTGCTGCACGTCACCAAAGAGCGGGCGAAAAGGCGCCGCTCATGAGCGAACCGGCCCGGCGGCATCGCCGGGCCGGTTGATTCTAAGCGCCCCAACCCGGCGAACCCTTGAGTTATTGCGCTGACCCTTTGTTCGAGCTCCGTCATCCCGGACACGCCCACCGAGCGTTTCGCGCTCGACGAATCTATCATGCCAATTCGAGCAGGCTCGATTTTGGGGCGATCCGGGAGCCCAAAGAACCCGTAGAGCTGTGTATCTGGCGCTTCCAGAGTTGTACTGGTCCTTGGCTGCGGCCTTCCTCGGCCGATTTGTACAAGCCAGCAACCACCGCATTCGGCTCGGGCTTTAACAATGATTAAACAATACGCCCTATCAGAGAATGCAGTTCAACTCCCCACGGAAGCCGCGCTTCTGTTGACAAGAATTGTGGGGCCCAGTTTTGGCCAAGTTTGGGATGTCTCCTGACAGGCGAGGGCCGGAAGAAAGCGAGCGTTTGGTGACATGAAATTGAGCAAAAGTGCGGTAGGCGGCAGCGCCAAGCGGCGCACGGTCTCGACATCACAAGGCAGGGCGAACTTCGCCGCGGCGTTGCAGACTGTACAAAAAGAGAAAACCGTGATCGGCTTTGATCGTTACTCACAAGCGGTCGCGGCGTTAGTGCCGGTGGAAGCGGTGCTTATGCTGGCTGGACGAGGTGCGACCGTCGAAGCGAGCGTCCGCGACAAGATCGAGCGCATGGCGCGGCTTTTCCTGCAAGCGGGCCTGTCGCCGCAACCGGCCGAGCGTCAGCCGCGGCCGGCGCCAGTGGCTGCTGCGCGCAAGGCGGTGAAAAAGAAGCGGGTCGTGCGCCGCGGCAAGGCGAAGACAGCCAGCAGAAAATAGCAGCTTCAGTTCGCTGACACGCTATAAGCCTCCCGGCCACCAGACCGGGAGGAGCATGGCGCATGAAAACTCGAGCCGCTGTCGCGTTCGAAGCCAAGAAGCCGTTGGAAATCGTCGAGCTTGACCTCGAAGGGCCGCGCGCGGGCGAGGTTCTGGTCGAGATCAAGGCCACCGGCATTTGCCACACCGACGCCTACACGTTGGACGGCCTCGACAGCGAAGGCATCTTTCCAAGCGTGCTGGGCCATGAGGGCGCGGGGATCGTGCGCGAAATCGGCGCGGGCGTTTCCAGCGTCGCGGTCGGCGACCACGTCATCCCGCTCTACACGCCCGAATGCCGGCAGTGCAAAAGCTGCCTTTCCCGCAAGACCAATCTCTGCACCGCCATACGCGCCACCCAAGGCAAGGGGCTGATGCCGGACGGCTCCTCGCGTTTCTCGTACAAGGGCAAGCCGGTCGCCCATTACATGGGCTGCTCGACGTTTTCGAATTTCACCGTTTTGCCCGAGATCGCCATCGCGAAAATCCGCAAGGACGCGCCGTTCGATAAGGCCTGCTATATCGGCTGCGGCGTCACCACCGGGGTTGGGGCGGTGACCAACACCGCGAAAGTCGAGCCGGGCGCGAACGTGATCGTGTTCGGGCTCGGCGGCATCGGGCTTAACGTGGTTCAAGGCGCCAAGCTCGTCGGCGCGAACATGATTATCGGCGTCGATATCAATCCAGCGCGCGAGGATTGGGGCCGGAAGTTCGGCATGACGCACTTCGTCAATCCGAAGAATGTTTCGGGCGATCTGGTCGCGCATCTGGTGGAGCTCACCAGCGGCGGCGCCGATTACACCTTCGATTGCACCGGCAACACCCAAGTGATGCGCCAAGCGTTAGAGGCCTGCCATCGCGGCTGGGGCGAGAGCATCATTATCGGCGTCGCCGAAGCCGGCAAGGAAATCGCCGCCCGGCCGTTCCAATTGGTCACCGGCCGCGTCTGGAAAGGCACCGCCTTCGGCGGCGCGCGCGGCCGCACCGACGTGCCGCGCATCGTCGACTGGTACATGGACGGCAAAATCCAAATCGACCCGATGATCACGCACACGATGCCGCTGGAACGGATCAATGAGGCGTTTGAGTTGATGCACCGGGGGGAGAGTATACGGAGTGTGGTGGTGTTTTGAGGGAGGGGATGAGAACAACCACCCATCCCCGGAGCGATGCGCAGCATCGCGTCCGGGGCCCAAGAACACCGGCATTTGCCAAGAGTTCGGCGCGCCTTACTTGCTAGCGACCAGCCGGAAGTGTTTATGGGTCCCGGACTTGGCGCTCACGCGCCAATCCGGGAATTGGTGGGCGCGTACTAGGCGGGGGAGGGTCGTTGAATGTCTTTGATGGAGATACTAGCCGCGCTAGCGAACACCGCCACTATTCTTGGTGTTCCTATTTTCCTGATCAGCTATCTCTCCAATCAAGCTGCAGAACGTAAGCGCGCCGAATATGGCACCTATGATGCCCTAGACGAAAAGTATGTGGAGTTTCAGAAACTCGCTATCCAATATCCCAAGCTCGACATTGCTGACGCACCGATGCCGGCATCCGACGTTCAGTTGAGCGCTGAGGAAATTGCCGTCAGGCGTACTCTGTACCAGATATTGATCGCAACCTTTGAACGTGCGTTCCTCATGTATAAAGACAAGTCAGATCAGATGAGGCTTAGGCAGTGGCAGGGGTGGGATCAGTATCTTGAGTCCTACTGCGACCGTCCAGCGTTCGTAGACGCGTTCTTCAACGGCACCAAGCCGAGCGCCGAATATTCGCCTACGTTTGATCGCGATTTTGAGGCGTATATGAAAAAGAAATTCTCGGCGCGCGGAATCATTTAAGGCCTTGCCTCGAGCAAATCCATGACCACCTGGTCCCTCCCCTGGTCCGCGTCCTGCCTCTGTGGGCGCGTGAAGATGTGCATCACCGCGCCGCCGCTGATGTCGGCGGCGTGTCACTGCACCGGCTGTCAGAAGCTCACCAGCGGGGCTTATTCGCTGTCGCTGATGTTGCCGGCGCAGGGCTTTGAGGTGTTGGAGGGCGAGACCGTGCTCGGCGGTCAGCACCGGCCCGCGAGCCGCCATCATTATTGCGCGCACTGCAAGAGCTGGCTCTACACCATGGGCGACATGATGCCCGGCATGGTCAATTTCCGCCCGACCATGCTGGACGATGCGCGCTGGGTGGTCCCGTTCGTCGATATGATGACCGCGGAGAAATTGCCGGGCGTCGTCACCGGCGCGGCGCGCTCCTATGCCGGCTGGCCCCCGCCGGAAGATTACGGCGCGCTGATGGAGGCGTTTGATCGCGAGGGCGCGAGACCAGCGTCGGCCTGAAAAGGATTTCCGAAATCCCCGACATCGATGTTATCCTGCGCCCATGTCCACCCTTGCCATCCCAATCGATGCCGCAACCGAAGCGGCGCTTGACGAAATCGCCGCCGCCGCCAAGCGGCCAAAGGCCGATATCGCCGCGCAGGCCGTGGCTGACTATGTCCGCCACAGAGCCGAGTACGCAGAACTCGTGCGCGAGGCGCGCGAGGACTTTGCCGCTGGCCGCACGTTTACGCCCGAAGAGGTGGCCGCCGGCGCGCAGTCCATCATCGCCGGCGCGAAAGCGCGCGGAACGTGAAACGAGAGGTCTGGTCGGCGCACGCACGCGCCGATTTCGACCGCCAACTTGCCTTTGTCGCCGAACGCAGCCCTCAAGCGGCCCGGCGCTTGTCCGAAGCGATCCTCAAAGCCGCTGCCGGATTGCGCCACACAAATTCCGGGCGCATCGGTCGTGTCGAAGGCACGTTTGAAAAGTTGGTGCGCCGACAGCCGTACATTATTCTGTTCGAATTGATTCAGGACGAACTCCGCATCCTGCGCCTGGTCCATACTTGGCGCGATTGGCCGGAAGGCGAAATGCCGCCCCCCTGACACCGGTGAACTGCTGCGTCGCGGCGTCGCGCTGTAGCGGAGATTGGATCGGCGCGGTAATGGAGACCGCCCGGTTGCGCGCCGGACGGCTAGGGGTGCTTTATGCGAAAATCAATGCTCAGCTTGGCCCTCATGGCGCTGGCTCTGTCCGCTCCATCGCCAGCGTACGCCCAGCAAGAGGCGTGCGGGATTTTTGTTTTGGGCGAGGGCGATCAGGCAGAGCTCATTCCTACGCCCGGCTACACCGTGCTGACTGCAATTCCCCCGCTTGCGCGTCCGCCCGGACAGGCGCGAGTTGACGCCATCGTGTGCGATCGTTCCGGCCTCTTTCTCGGCCCGGCGGATTATCGCGTGCTCATGGATCTCGCCATGCCGCTCTACATCCGCCACGACGGCCGCGTCGCGGTGTTGGAGGCGGTTGAGGGGCGGCTACAGGTTCGCCTCCTGCACGGTGCGCTGCGCGAGGGCGAGTCCGAGGCGTTGGCGGATGCGCTCGATCGCGCCGAAGCGGCGATCGCAGCGATCCCGCGTTAAGCGGCGCCGCTCTTGGCCGCCGCGCCGGTCCTCGCAAACCAGGTGACCGCAAGTAGCACCGCTGCAAGGCCCAAAAGCGAGCCGACGCGCGCGATATCTTCGAGCCGCGTAAACGCGAGGAACGCAACGTAGGCGGTCGTCGCCAACAGGATGACCAGGCCGCTCCAGCGCAACAGCGCGTCTGCGCGCCGGGCGCCTATCCAGAATGCCGCGGCGCCAAACAGCGCCCATGTCACGGAATAGGTCCACAATTCAGTATCGTTTACGGGCGCGGCGCTCAGATCGGCGGAATGGTGGGCCATACGCGCCGCCAACGTGGCGGCTACGATTAAGTGCCCGACGCAAGCGAGCGTGCCCACGCGCGCGAAGCTCTGCGACGCCTGCGCGTCGAGCGCCCATGGTGCGCGCGCGCTGAGCCAAGCCGCCGCGCCGATTGCTGCTAGCGCCAACAAGCGGCCGAACCCTCCGTCAAGCTGCGCCGGAGCTGCGCCCCACCAGGGATTGAAGGAAAGCCAAAGCCCCCAAGCGGCCCAAAGCAAAGCCGGCCACGCCACCCACGCCGTGGCAACCCGCAAGTCGCCATTCTCCTCCGCCGCAAGCCATTTCTGCGCACCCAACAAAAGCGCCAGCGGCCACAGCGCGTGCGCGAAGCCCTCAAGCCCAGCGAAACCAGGCACAGCCATCGCGGCGCCTTGGAAAGCGTGGCGTATTTCCAGCGTGACCCACAGCCACGCCAGCACCGCCACGCCGATCGCATAAAACCGCGCAAGGAGCGGTATGCGCGCGCGGCGTGAGGCGGCGAACGCCAGCGCCGCCGGCGCTGCGTACGCCAACGCCTGTACGTTGAACAAGGGCGGTCCAGCGATGCTCGCCGGCGCGCCGCCCCACCACGGATTGAGCACAAATCCATGATTGACCAACGCCCAGGCCAAGCCGCTTGCAAGCAAGATATGAGCGCGCCAGGTCGCGATCGGACCGTGCTGATTTTGCTTGGTTGGCATCAGTACGTATCCAGCCGCGAGCAGCGTGAGCGCGCGCAACGCCGATGCGGTCAGCGCATCAAGCGGCGCGCCGTCGCCGCCGCTGGCGAAAAAGCTGAGCGTCAGGAACATCCCGGCGATGAGTGCGAGTGCGCCGGCGGAGGAAAGCGCCTCGGCCATTGCCCCGTTGCGCTGATCGCGCCGCGCCGCTGCGCGCGAGGCTGCGAACAGAAGTACAGCGCTGAGCGCTAGCCACAACAGCGCGCGCGCAAGCATGCCAGGATTTGCAAGCGCTTGTGTCCAAACCGCGCTCGAGAAGCCATGCGCCAGCGCGAGGATCGCAGCACTTGGCGCGGCGACCCGCAACACGCGCCACCCACGTCTAGTGAACAGCGCCGCCAAAACGAAGGCTGCGCCAGCGCAGGCGGCGATGCTCAAGGGTTCCCGGAACGCCGACTCGATTCCGAGCAGCAGAAGGATTGCGCCCCCGGCCGCCCACGCATCAGTCGCGCCATCTTCGGTTGGATCGACCGTTTCGCGTCCTGTGCGGACGGCGCATGCGAACAAACCGATCGCGCCGATGAACAACGGGCCCCATGCGGCGAACCCGTGCCAGTCGGTCCGAGTGAAAGCGGTAAGCGCTGTCAATGACGTTGCAGCCCCGGCGCCTGCGATTGCTACAAGCGTTCGCTCTGCGCGGTGGGGCTTGGCGCCAAGCGCCGCGATCGCGCTGGCGGCGGCGGCGAGCAACGCCCAGGCATAGGGCGCAGACGCGGTCAGGCTGAATTGTGCATGCGTAACCGCATAAACGTACATGCCAGCCGCAAGCGCGCTCGCGGCGACGAAGAAGACGCCGCCATGAGCCGCGCGCCCTCGCACCGCGTAGGCGGCAAGCGCCGCGTGAAAGACGCCGATCAATGCGGGCCCGAAAGCGCGCGAGTCGGGCGCCGGCGCGATGGCGAGCCAAGTCCAAAGCAACAAAATGCTCGAAACGCACACTCCGATTGTCGGCGCTAGAGCTTGGGTCAGCCGCCAATCCTCGGCTTGCTCCGATGTGGAGGCGCGCGCTGTCATCACCACGCCGCCGACGCTGGCAAAACACAGGAGCGCAAGCGCACGCCAGGCTTGGTCCGCCGCGATCGAGGCCGCGAACCAGAAATAGAGTCCGAGGAAGGCCGCCGCCGCTGACCAGGCCCAGCGCCGCGCCCACGCCAATGCAAAACCCGTAGTCCCAACGGCGCAGACATAAAGCGTCAGCGCCGAATCTGGCCACACCGCGATATTGGTCAGCGGCGGCGCGAGGAAGGCCGCCATGAGCGCTAGCGCGCCAAGCGCTTGCCCGTGCAGAAACGAAAGCCCGATCAGCGCGAGCGCACAGAGTGCAAGCAGCGTTGCCGCGAGCGGCCAGCCGATAAAGCCGTAAAGCCCGCAGGCGGCCCAGGACACCGCGTAGAAGGCGACCATGCCAGCGCCAGCACACATCGCGCCGGCAAGCGGGTGGCCGGGCGGACGCGCGATGCCGATGCGGCGCAGCCGCTCGCCCGCGCCGATCAGCGCGGCGCCGAGCGCTAGCGCCAGCCCAAGCCTTACCTGCGCGGTGAGCCAACCCTCGCGCGCCGCCAGCGCCACAAGGAAAATGACGCCCAGCGCGAGCGCGCCGCCCGCCAGCCAGGCGAGCCCATTCTCGGCAAGCCATTTCTCGAACGCCTTGCCGCCTTGGGCCTTGCCGCCTTGGGCCTTGGCGCCGGAGGGACTAGGTTCGGACTCTAGCCGCCGCAGTGGCGCGGTCTTGAAGGGGAGTCCTTCGCCTTCGTCGTTGGACGCCGCCGGAATTGGGTTGTCCAACAAGAGCGGCTCCTCCGATTCTGGCGTCGCAGGCGTAGGAGCAAACGAACCAGGGGCCGGAGCAATATCGGCCGCGGCAGGAAAGGTGGGCGCCGTCGCAGGCTTCGAGGCCGAGCCTTGCTCAAGGCGGCCGAGGCGCTGCTGCAGCGTCGCCAGTTCGCGTTTCAGCGCGCCGACGCGTGCCGATTGCCAAACACTCAAACCGAGCAGCGCGAAGAGGAACAGGGTTTCCATCTGCGCCTTCAGGTTCACGCGCCATGCGGCATTGCGCAAGAGCCGCCGGCTTGTTTCCCCGTCCGCGAGAATTGGCGAACCGAGTTTGCGCCAAGCACGCGTGCGTGCTCAAAGTAGGGGATGCAGATGTTCGATCCATTGCCACGGCAATCGCTGCCGATAGCCGGAACTGACGCCCGATTTCCAGTGCGGCGTATTTTCTGCGCCGGCCGAAACTACGCCGACCATGTGCGTGAGATGGGCAATGATCCAAAGGTCGAACGGCCGGTGTTTTTCTCCAAGCCCACCGACGCTATCGTCGAAAGCGGCGCCGCTATCGCTTATCCCCTCGACACCGCCGATCTGCACCATGAAGTCGAACTGGTTCTGGCGCTGTCTAGCGGCGGCGTCGATATTCCTCAGCAAGCCGCGCTCGGCTGCATCTGGGGCTATGCGGTGGGCGTGGATCTGACCCGTCGCGACCGCCAGGCGGAGGCGAAGAAGGCCGGCGCGCCGTGGGACGCCGCCAAAGGCTTCGACCATTCCGCGCCAATCGGCGCACTGACGCCAGCCGATATTTGCGGCCACAAGAACGCCGGGCGCATATATTTGTCAGTCAACGGCGCGGTGAAGCAAGACGATAACCTCTCCAGCATGATCTGGAACGCGGCCGAGATCGTTGCGTTTCTCTCGCGCTCTTGGGAACTCAAGCGCGGCGACCTGATTTTCACCGGTACGCCAGCGGGTGTAGGGCCGCTGCAAATTGGGGATGCGGTGGAGTGCGGCGTTGACGGCTTGGCGCCTTTGCGTTTTTCGATTGCGGCGCGGTCTTGCTTCGCGCGCGACGCGAGCTAGGTTGGCGGCCCCAGAAGGAGCGGCCCGCTTGAAGCCCACCGACATCAAGAACCCGGACTATTTCCACAAGGTCGTGGATTGCCAATGGGCGTGCCCAGCGCACACGCCGGTGCCGGAATATATCCGGCTGATCGCCGACCGGCGCTACGCCGACGCCTACATGATCAATTGGAAGTCGAACGTGTTTCCGGGCATTCTCGGGCGCACCTGCGACCGCCCCTGTGAGCCGGCCTGCCGGCGCTCGCGCGTCGAGGACACGGACGGCAAGCCGGAGCCGGTTGCGATCTGTCGGCTGAAGCGTGTCGCGGCGGACAACAAGGGCGAGATCGAGCATCTGCTGCCGGCCATAGCCAAGAAAAAGAACGGCAAGCGCGTGGCTTGCATCGGCGCGGGACCGGCTTCGCTCACCGTGGCGCGCGATCTGCTGCCGCTCGGCTACGAGGTCCACATCTTCGACGCCGACGCCAAAGGTGGCGGCATGATCCGCACCCAGATCCCGCGTTTCCGCTTGCCGGAAAGCGTGATCGACGAGGAAGTGAATTACATTCTCCGCTATGAGCCGGTTACCCATTTCGGCGAGCGTGTGGAAAGTTTGAAAGCGCTGCTGGCGACGAAATGGGATGCGGTGTTCGTCGGGACCGGCGCGCCGCGCGGGCGCGATCTCAATCTGCCGGGCCAGAAGGAAGCCGCCGCCAATATCCATATCGGCATCGATTGGCTGTCCAGCGTTTCGTTCGAGCACGTCGAAAAAATCGGCAAGCGCGTGATCGTGCTGGGTGGGGGCAACACCGCCATGGATTGTTGCCGCACCTCGCGCCGGCTCGGCGGCGAAGACGTGAAGGTCATCGTGCGCTCCGGCTTCGATGAAATGAAGGCCAGCCCCTGGGAAAAAGAGGACGCGATGCACGAAGGCATCCCGATCCTCAATTTCCTTTCGCCGAAAGAGTTCACGCACAGACAAGGCAAGCTCACCGGCGTCACCTTCACCAAGATGCATTGGACGGAGGAGGGCGGAAAGCGGAAGCTGGTCCCGACCGGCGAACCAGACGTGCATCATGAATGCGACGATGTGCTGATGGCGGTCGGCCAGGAGAACTCGTTTCCCTGGATCGAACGCAATATCGGCATGGAATTCGATAAATGGGACATGCCGGTGGTCGATGCGGTGACTATGCAATCCTCTATCCAAAACGTGTTCTTCGGCGGCGACGCTGCTTTCGGGCCGAAGAACATTATCTGGGCGGTGGCGCACGGCCACGACGCAGCGGTGTCGATCGATCTGTTCGTCAGTGGCAAGGATGTGCGCGCCGATCGCCCGCCACCGGGCGTGTCGATGATGTCTACCAAAATGGGCATCCACGAATGGAGCTACGACAACGACGTCTCGCTCGATCTGCGCTACAAGGTGCCGCTGGTCGAGCCAGAAGTGGCGCTGCGCAATGTCAGGATCGAGGTTGAGAAGGGGTTTGACCCGCTGCTCGGGTTCAAGGAAGCGCAACGCTGCCTCAATTGCGACGTGCAGACCGTGTTCGCCGCCGATCTTTGCATCGAGTGCGACGCCTGCGTCGATATCTGCCCAATGGATTGCATCACCTTCGCCGAGAATGGCGAGGAAACGGTGCTGCGCGAACGGCTCAGCGCGCCAGCTAAAAATCTCACTCAGGACCTTTACGTTGCCGATGGCCTCAAAACCGGCCGCATCATGGCTAAGGACGAGGACGTCTGCTTGCATTGCGGCCTCTGCGCCGAGCGCTGCCCTACGGGCGCGTGGGACATGCAGCAATTCTACCTTGAGATCACCCACGCTGGTTGCGCCTCGGCGCCGCCTTCTCGCAAACGCGAAACGGCGGCTGCGAAGTGACAGTGCGGTAAGGCTTGTGGATTGCCCTTGCCGCGCCAGGACAGCGAACCTAGGCTCGCCCGGCTGGGGGAGTTCCGCGTAGTGCGCGTAAGCGCACGCCTGCGGCGTCTTGATGAGACGCCGCCAGACACAGGGGAATAGGCATGAAGTTTCGTCTCGCTACAGCGCTTGCGCTGACCCTCGCCTTTACTTCCATGGCCACGCCGATTGCTACGGCAGAGCAACAGGCGGCCCAATTCCGCACCGTCGCACCGCAGGCATTCAGCACCGCCGAGCTCCAAGCCTATGGCTTGAGCGCCAATGACGCGGCGCAGGTGGCTGAATTGCAGCGCCAGGGTTATCAGGTGCGCGTGCTGAGCGCGGAAGAAGCCGCGCAATATTCCGGCGGCATGTCCAACCGGACTTGGTGGATCATCGGCGCTGTCGTCGTCATTGCGGTGGTGGTCGCCGCATCGAACTAATGACGTTAAGGGAAATTGCCCTTGCGTTTTTGCTGGCGGTCTGCGTCGCCGCGTGCGCGACCAGTCCGACTTCGGATTTGACCGCGTTCGCAGCACGCAGCGCCAGCAATAGTTTTGAGCCGTTCGAGACGCCAATTGCGTCTGAAGGCGCGCTTGTGCTTTCCGTCGTTCACGACCCGCAGACTTCAGGCGCGTCTTGCGGCGCGCATGTCCTAGCCAGCGTCGTCAATTATTGGCGCGGGGCGGGAACAATAAGCGGCGCCGCCTTGTTCAATGCCGCTCCGCCGGCCGATGTCGAAGCAGGCTATTCAATGGCGGAGCTGATTGCGTTGGCGGGACGCCAAGGCTTGCTCGCCTCCGGTGTCCGCCTCAACCTGCCTGACCTCCTCAGAGAGCTGGAGAATGGCCGACCGGTGCTGCTGCCGGTGCGCATTCCCTCGATCTATGTTCAGAACCGGACCTTGCCAGGGGCGGACCGGCCGCTCCTGGGGCTCGCCGCCGATCTAGCCGTGCAGCGAGTGGGCCAGGTGTCGGAGATTACCAATCTGGCTTTGGTGAACCATTACGTGCTGCTTGTGGGTTACGACCGCGACCGTGCTGTCGTGGTTGAGCCGGTGATGGGTTATCGCACCATCAGCTTCGAGCGACTGGCGCGGTACCGCCGTCCGTTCAATGACGCTGCGATCGTGTTTAGCGCGGCGCCGGCCGCCAGCCCGCCGCCCAGGGCGTCCCGCCGCCGAGGCTAAGTTCGCGCTTGCGAATTAGGCTGGATAGCCCACTTCAATTGGCGCTTGCGACCCGCTAAGGAGGGCGGCCCGTGGGCGGTTCGTCGCTGCCTCTTCATTCCGACGGGCTCACAAGGGGCCACACGCCGCAATGCCCAAGGCCATCGCCGCGATCAACGATTTTGTCGTCAAATTCGCTAACGTGAACGGATCCGGTTCGGCCTCGGCCAACGGGCTCTTCGCGAAAGCGGTGTTACGCATGGGTGTGCCGGTGGGCGCGCGCAACATCTTCCCCTCCAACATCCAGGGCCTGCCGACTTGGTATGAGGTTCGCGTCAGCGAGGAGGGGTGGCTGGGCCGGCGCGGCGGCGTCGATCTCATGGTCGCGATGAACCCGCAGACCTGGGAGGCCGATGTCAAGGGCATCGAGGCGGGCGGTTATCTGCTCTACGATAGCTCCAAGCCGCTGCCAGCGTCGAAGTTTCGCGACGACATCAATCTCATCGGCGCGCCGCTCACGGAACTGATCGCTGCTGAATTCGCCAATCCCCGCGAACGGCAATTGTTCAAGAATATTTGTTATATCGGTGTGCTCGTGCAAATGCTCGGCATCGAGACGGAGGTTGTCAAGCAGCTGCTGAACGAGGAGTTCAAGGGCCGCGACAAGATCATTCAGCCCAATCTCAAGGCGTTCGAACTTGGCCGTGCTTACGCGGAAAAAGAAGTCGCTCCGATCGGGCTTAAGCTGCGCCGGGCCGACAAGGTGGGCGACCGTATTTTTGTCGAAGGCAACGAGGCCGCGGGGCTTGGCGCGGTCTATGGCGGGGCGACGTTCTGCGCCTGGTACCCAATCACGCCATCGACCTCGCTGGCGGAAGGCTTCCAGAAATATTGCAATCTGCTGCGCAAGGATGAGAACGGCGACAACCGCTTCGCCATTGTACAAGCCGAGGACGAAATCGCCTCCATCGGCATGGTGATGGGCGCGGGCTGGGCGGGGTCGCGGGCGTTCACCTGCACCTCCGGGCCTGGGATTTCGTTGATGAACGAATTCGTGGGCTTCTCGTATTACGCGGAAGTGCCCGCGGTGATTTTCGACGTGCAGCGCGGTGGGCCGTCAACCGGCATGCCGACGCGAACGCAGCAATCGGATCTGTTGCTCGCGGCCTACGCCAGCCACGGCGACACCAAGCACCCCATGCTGTTTCCCGCCAATCCGACCGAGGCTTTCGAGTTCGCGGCGCTTTCTTTCGATCTCGCGGACTTTTTCCAGACCACGATTTTCGTGATGCTCGAACTCGACATCGGCATGCAGGAATGGCTGACCGCGCCGTTCAAATGGGACGAAAAGCGCGCGCTCAATCGCGGCAAAGTTCTGACCGCCGAGCAATTGGAAGCGGGCGTTGCGTTCGGGCGCTATCGCGATGTCGATGGCGACGCGGTGCCCTATCGCACTTATCCCGGCACGCACCCGAGCAAAGGTTCATACTTCACCCGCGGCTCCAGCCACGACAAGGACGCCCGTTACAGCGAACGCGGCGAGGATTATACCGAAGGCATGGAGCGGCTGCTGCGCAAATGGGAGACGATGAAGTCCCACGTCCCGGCGCCGGTCCGCAAAAACGCCAAGAAGCGCACGCGCGACGGCGTCATCTATTTCGGCTCCACCGAGCCGGCGATGGACGAGGCGCTGGCGGCGCTGGAGCAACGCGGCGTAGGACTCGATGCGCTGCGCGTGCGCGCGTTTCCGTTTAGCGACGAGGTGTTCCAATTCATCCGCGATCACGAGCAGGTGTTCGTGGTCGAGCAGAACCGCGACGCGCAGCTGAAATCATTGCTGGTGAACGAAGGTGGCGTGCACCCGGCACGGCTCGTATCCGTCCTGCACTATGACGGCACGCCGATCACCGCGCGGTTTATCGTCAAATCGGTCTCGGACAAGCTCAAAACGGGCCAAGCCGCCGTAGCGCCGGAGAAGGTGAAATGACCTACATCGCCAAGCCCCCGCTACACCACCCCTCGCTCGAGAAGAACGCGCTCGGCTTTACCCGCCGCGACTATGAAGGTCGCATCTCTACGCTCTGCGCCGGGTGCGGGCACGACTCCATCAGCGCGGCGATCATCCAGGCGTGTTTCGAGATCGACCTCGCGCCGCATCGGCTGGCGAAATTCTCTGGCATAGGCTGTTCCTCGAAGACGCCGGACTATTTCGTCTCCCCCGCGCACGGCTTCAACGCCGTGCATGGGCGCATGCCGTCCGTGCTCACCGGCGCCAACATCGCCGCCAAGGATCTCATCTATCTCGGCGTATCCGGGGACGGCGACACCGCCTCCATCGGACTCGGCCAATTCGCGCACGCGGTGCGGCGCGGCGTCAACATGACTTACATCGTCGAGAATAATGGCGTGTATGGGCTCACCAAGGGTCAGTTTTCCGCCACATCGGACAAAGGCTCGAAAGCCAAGAAGGGCGCCGAGAACAAGGACAGCGCCATCGATCTGGTGATGCTGGCGCTGCAATTGGGCGCGACCTATGTCGGGCGATCCTTCTCCGGCGACAAGGCGCAATTGGTGCCGCTGATCAAAGGCGCGCTTTCGCACAAGGGTGCGGCCATACTCGACGTGATCAGCCCGTGCGTGGCGTTCAACAACCATGTCGGCTCGACCAAGAGCTTCGACTATGTGCGCGCGCATAACGAGGCGGTGAACCGAATGGACGTGATCACGCCGCGCGCGCCGATCATTGCGGACTACCAGCCGGGCGAACTGAAGGAAGTGCGCCAGCACGACGGCTCGATCCTGCGTTTCCGCAAGCTGGAGGACGATTACGACCCCTCCCGCCGCAACGCCGCGCTGGCCTATCTCGGGCGCAAGGCCCAGGAGGGGGAGATCGTCACGGGATTGCTTTATGTCGATCCTGACGCGAGCGACCTGCACGATGGGCTGGGCACCGTGGACACGCCGTTGAACAAGCTCACAGACGCTGAGCTGATCCCGCCGATGCACGCGCTCGACAAGATCAATGCAGGCCTGAGGTAATACCAGCGGCTCATAGCTTGAGCCGAACGGAATCGCCGAGCGGAGACTTCGCCAAGCTCAGGGTGACGCCGTAGAAAGCAGCACAGAGCCGCGTCAGTCTGAGCCTGTCGAAGGCCGCACGGGCGTTGAAACGTGCGCTGTGCCGCCGCTTCTCAATAGGTTCCAGGCACGCGCGCTGAGAGGCTCACCTAGAGTTCGTCGAAGGGAGCGTGTCGAAGGGCGAAGACGGACGGGGCGAGCGCAATAAACCGGCGTCGGCGCACTTCAGCGCTGCGCTACCCAAACCGCTCGATCGCGAAAGCGGCCATGTCGATCGGCGCATCTCGCTCCGTCGCCAGCGTCGCCACGATCTCCGCCGTCGCCGCGCACATGGTGAGCCCGAGATGCGCGTGGCCGAAGGCGTAGAGCACGTTAGGGGCGCGCGCGAGCCGACCGATCGCCGGCACATAATCGGGAAGCGTAGGTCGTGAGCCGACCCATCGATCGGGCGTCGAAGAAAATCTGACACCGAGTTCGCCGATGCGTCGCTCCAGCAAACGCCATTTGCGAACATCCCCGGGCGCGTCTGGCGAACCGAACTCGATGCAGCTCGTCGCACGCAGGCCGCTGCTGAAGCGCGAGAACACGACGAAATGCTGTTCGAACACCGTCGTCGGCAAATCTTCTGGCCAATCGTGCTGGGCGCTTTGCACATGATAACCACGCTCGCCGATCAGCGGTGCAACCTGCCCGAGTTGACGCATTAGCGCGCCTGACCAAGCGCCCGCGGCGATTAGCACGGCGTCGGTGCGCGGGGCGGCGTCATTCTCCAATGTCACCGCGCCGTTCGCGTCGAGGTGCGTGACTTTTCCGGTGACGATTTCGCCGCCGAGCGCGAGGAACGCCGCCAGGATCGCATCGCGCGCGCCTTGCGGATCGCGGACCTGGCCCGTGCCGGAGAACAAAATGCCCGCGCATGGCGGCCGCTTCATGAGTCCGGCGTAGCGGCCGAGCTCTTCTGCATTGAGATCGCGCCAAGTGGTTGCGCCCCCGTTCGTGCGCTCCGCCGCTCGACGTCCGCGCTCGGCGGCGCGCGCGGAGGTCCAGGCAGTGACGTGGCCATGCGGCAAGACCAGGTCAGGCGCGCCTATGTCGCGGGTCAATCTTTGCCAGGCCCCCATGGTGTCGAGGAGGAGGGCGCTTAAAGCCGCGCGGCCACGTTCCACGGCCGTCGCGTTGCACGCGCCCAGGAAACGCGAGACCCAGGGCAGGACAAGCCCTGCATCGCTCCAGCGGAAGTCAAGCGGGCCGCCGATTGCGAAGCTCGCCGCCGGCGCGCGGAGAACATTGCCCCATGTAGACCAGGGCGACACTTGCTCGGCGCCGATATGACCGGCATTGCCGTAGGAGGCGGCGCGGCGCTTATCGCCGGGATCGATTAGGGTCGCGCGGATTCCGGCCTGCTGCAGCCGGAAAGCGCACGCCGCGCCAATCAATCCTCCGCCAATGACCAGAATGGATTTCATCGTCGCCCGATTGTGCTTCGCGCGATGGATCGTATAGCTTGAGCTTGTTTGCAAGCGAAGCACCGATCAAAGTGTGCAAATGAGAGTGACGAAATGAGAGTGAACTGGGCTGGCGTTTTCCCGGCGGCGACCACGCAATTTACGCAAAATCTCTCGGTCGATCTGGGCGCGACGCAGCGCGTCCAGGATGCGCTCGTTCGCGACGGCGTCCATGGCGTTATAATCATGGGCACGGTGGGGGAGAACAATTCGCTAGAGGCCGACGAAAAGCGGGCCGTGCTGAAGGCCGCGGTGGAAACGGTCGCCGGTCGGGTTCCCGTTATTGTGGGTGTTTCGGAGCTGGACACCAAGCGCGCCGCCGCCTTCGCGCGCGAGGCGGAAAATTTGGGCGCGACCGGACTGATGGTATTGCCGGCCATGGTCTATGTGCCGACGGAGGCGGAATTGGTGGCGCATTTCCGCACCGTGGCGCAAGCGACCGCGCTGCCGATCATGCTTTACAACAATCCCCCGGCGTATCGTGTGTCGATCGGCGTTGAGGCTTTGAAACAGCTGAGCGATTGCGAAAACATTGTGTGCCTCAAGGAGAGCGCGCCCGACACGCGCCGCTTCACCGATCTGTTCAATGCACTTGGCAAGCGTTATTTGCTGTTTGCGGGATTGGATGACGTAGCGCTCGAGGGTTTGCTGCTGGGAGCGCGCGGCTGGGTGTCAGGTCTTACCAATGCGTTCCCGAAAGAATCGCTTGCGCTGTACGAAGCAACGCAGAGCGGCGATCTCGAAACAGCGCGCGCGATCTATCGCTGGTTCATGCCCTTGCTGCACCTGGACGCCGAGCACGATTTGGTGCAATCGATCAAGCTCGCGGAGCAAATCATGGGCCGCGGCAGCGAACGCGTGCGCCCGCCGCGCTATCCGCTGGCCGGCGCGCGCCGCGTCGAAGTGACCGCGCTGGTGGAGGCCGCCGCCTCGACGCGGCCAAAGCTGGGAACTATTGAAACATGAAACGCTCCCACTCATCCCCGGATTCGACCCCGGACTTGATCCGGGGGAGAATTCTGGGGCCCAGGATCACGAACGCTTCGTGTTTATGGGCCCCGGACAACGGCCACGCCGTTTCCGGGGATGGGTGGGCGCCGAACCATGCTCGTGTGAAGGTGAGCGCAAAACTCGCATGAGCCGCCACACCTTCCGCTGCATCGACGGCCACACCGCCGGCAATCCAGTGCGGCTCGTGGTCGAAGGCGCGCCCGAACTCCGTGGCGCCAATATGAGCGAGCGCCGCCAGGATTTCCTGGCGCGCTACGATTGGATTCGCACCGGTCTCTGTTTCGAGCCGCGCGGCCACGACATGATGAGCGGAGGCTTTCTCTATCCGCCGACCAGCGCCGAGGCCGACATCGGCATCCTGTTCATGGAAACAAGCGGCTGCCTCCCCATGTGCGGGCACGGTACGATTGGCATCGTCACCTTCGCCTTGGAGCAAGGCCTGATCAAGCCGCGCCAAGCAGGGCGCTTCGTCGCTGAAGTTCCCGCGGGCGCCATTGCGCTCTCTTATGTCCGGGAGGGGGATCGTGTTCGTAGTGTGCGCATCACCAACGTGGCGAGCTATGTCGCCGCGCGAGGTATCCGGATCGATGTGCCGGCCTTCGGTCCGCTCAACATTGATGTCGCCTATGGCGGCAATTTCTACGCCATCGTCGAACCGCAGGGCGCCTATCGCGGTCTCGACGATCTCGGCGCCGCCCGCATCCTGGCGTTGTCGCCGATCGTGCGCCAGCTGGCTCGGGAACAAATCACGCCCGTGCATCCGCTCGATGCAACCATTAGCGGCGTCTCTCATGTGATGTGGACTGACGCGCCCAAAGACGAGGGCGCTCACGGACGTAACGCCGTGTTTTATGGCGACAAGGCCGTCGACCGCAGCCCGTGCGGTACCGGAACTTCCGCACGCATGGCGCATCTTCATGTTCAAGGAAGACTCAAGGTCGGCGATGCGTTCGTGCACGAGAGCTATATCGGCAGCCGCTTCATTGGCCGCATCGAGACGGAGACAGAACTCGCGGGCATGCCTGCGATCATCCCGTCAATCGAGGGTTCGGCCATCGCTACCGGCCGCAATGAGATTTGGATTGACGACGAAGATACGTTCGCGCACGGGTTTCAGGTGGTTTGAGTGGCGCCGCCCCCAACAAAACCACCTACCACCTGTCCCCGGGGCGCTGCGAAGCGGCGAGCCCGGGACCCATAAACACGGACCGCTAATGATCATGGGCCCCAGACTTGCGCTGCGCGCAATCCGGGGATGGGTGTGGAGAACCTCGAGCCTGAAAGGTGTAGAGCAACGCGAACAGTCGCGCTAAGCTCGCATGAAAATCGATCGGGGAGGGGAAAGTGAAACTCAGTATAGGCGCTCTGTGGGCGTGGCTTGCCTCGATCGTTAGCCCCCTGCTGACGCTGTTGTCGCTTATCGCGGTTTGGTTCACGGCCACCCTGCTTCGCGTGGCGCACAAACGAGGTGAGCTTGTTCCTAAGCCGGAGGCGGTGGGCCTAGGCGCGGTCACCAATTTTTTTGACACGCTGGGCATCGGCTCGTTCGCGCCGACCACCGCGTACATGAAGCTGCGCAAGATGGCGCCGGACAGTTACTTCCCCGCGATTCTGAATGCCGGTCATGCCTTGCCGACCGTGGTTCAAGCGCTGGTGTTCATCACCCTGGTCAAGGTCGATCCAGCGCTGTTGCTTACCTGCATCATCGCGGCCGTGGCTGGGGCTTTTGTTGGCGCGCCGATGGTGCAGCGTTCGCCGGTGCGCTTGGTGCAGGGCGTGGTGGGCGTGGCCTTGCTGGTGGCCGCGGCGCTCTATGCCGCGAAAAATCTCGGCTACATTCCCGATACCAGCAGTGAGGCCGGCGCTATCGAGTTGGCGGCGCCTCTGTTTGCGACCGCCGTCGCCGCGCACTTTGTTCTTGGCGTGCTCATGATGTACGGGATTGGCCTATATGCGCCGTCGCTGATCATCTTGACCCTTTTGGGGCTTAGCCCGAAAGCGGCGTTCCCGATCATGATGGGGGCGTGCGCATTCTTGATGCCAATCTCAAGCCTTAGGTTCGTGCGCTCCGAGCGCATCGATCTCCGCATTGTTCTGGGGCTGGCGCTGGGCGGCATTCCAGCGGTTCTGCTCGCGGCGTTCGTCGTGACCGGCCTGCCGTTGGTCACGCTGCGCTGGCTCGTGGTGGTAGTCGTGCTGTACGCAGCGGCGCTGCTGCTGCGTTCGGCGTTTGTGGGCGGTAAGACTGCTTCGGCGGCGACGTGAGGAGATCCGATATGAGATTGATCGCACTAGCGCTGACGAGCCTGCTGCTTGCCGCGCCTGCTCTGGCGCAAACGCCCAGCCAGGATCTGTCGCGCCTGTTTGGCGATGAACGCGCCATGGTGTGGCGCGAAAATCCGCTCGCGGCCACCAATGACGGCGTGCACGAGTACGACGATCGGCTCCCATCGGTCACGCCGGAAGCGAACCTGCGCCAAGCGGTGGGCGACCGTGCGCTGCTCGCACGCCTCAACGCGATCGACCGCGCCGCGTTGAGCCGACAAGAGCAAGTGAGCTACGACCTGTTCGCGTTCATGGTGGGTGAGCGCGTCCGCTTCGCCGCCTACCGCGAATGGCGCTTGCCGATCAACAACGATAGCGGATTCTATACCGAGATCCTGCAACTGGCCGACCTACAAGCGCCGCGCACCACGCGCGACTATGAGAACTACATCGCGCGACTCAACGACGTCCCCCGCTATTTCCGCGAGAACATCGCCAACATGCGCCTTGGCATACGTGACGGCTTCACCTTGTCGGCGGAAATCATCGGCGGTGTGCGGGAGGTGGTGTCTGGCTTACGCTACGCGCGGCCGGAGGACGCCCCGCTCTGGACGCCGTTCGAAAATTTCCCGGCAAGCGTGCCGGAGGCTGAGCGCGCAGGTCTGGCCGCCGCAGGCCGTGCTGCGATCGCGGATGCCGTGATCCCCGCCTTCGACGAGTTTCGCGTTTTCTTCTTGGAGGAATACGCCCCGCACGCGCGACGCACGATTGCAGCGCAAGCATTGCCCAACGGGCGCGCCTATTATTCCGACCTCGTGCTCTATTACACGACGCTGCCGGAAGCGACACCTGCGCAAATTCACCAAGTGGGCTTGGCGGAAGTAGCGCGCATCCGCGCCGAGATGGAGGCGATCGTGCGCGAGGTCGGCTTTGAGGGCAGTTTCGGCGCGTTCCTCACCTTTCTGCGCACCGATCCGCAATTCTACGCCACAACACCCGAGCAATTGCTCCGCGAAGCAGCCTGGATCACGCGTGAGATCGATGCGCGCATGCCGGAGTTTTTCGGCACCATTCCGCGCGCGCCCTACACGGTTCGTCCGGTGCCGGCCGCACTCGCGCCGAACTACACGACCGGGCGGTACAATGGCGGCCCGCTCGGAGCGGCGGGCGAATATTGGGTCAACACCCATGCGCTGAACGTTCGGCCCCTATACGTGTTGCCTTCCTTGACCTTGCACGAAGCGGCCCCCGGCCATCACACGCAGATCGCACTGGCGCGCGAGCTCACTGGGCTGCCAAGTTTCCGACAAACCTTCTATCCCCATGCCTTCGGCGAAGGCTGGGGGCTTTATGCGGAAAAACTGGGAGAGGAGATGGGCGTGTACCACACGCCCTATCAGCGCTTCGGGCGCCTGACCTACGAAATGTGGCGCGCGTGCCGGCTGGTGGTGGATACCGGCATGCATTCCATGGGCTGGTCGCGCCAGCGCGCGCTCGACTTCATGGCGGACAACACCGCGCTCTCCACCCACGAGATTCGCACCGAGATCGACCGCTACATCGCCTGGCCGGGCCAAGCGCTTGCGTACAAGACCGGCGAAATGCGCATCGTAGCACTTCGCCGCCGCGCCGAGGCGGCGCTTGGCGAACGTTTCGACATCCGCGCGTTCCACGATGCGGTGCTCGGCAGCGGCGGCGTCACGCTGCCGGTGCTGGAGCAGCAGATCGACGCCTACATCGCGGCGGCGCGGGGTTAGGG
>JBEBIU010000138.1:0-6817 GCA_040080225.1 Terricaulis sp. | reverse complement strand
GGTCTGCTGCAGCGTTTGGTTCACCGCGGTCAGCTCGCTGACGATGCCGCCAAGGCGGCGCACCTCGCGCTGCGCTTGCAGCAATTCGTATTGCAGGCGCTCATTTTCGGCCGTCGCGTCGCGCAGCTGGCCCTCCAGCTCCTCGATGCGATCCTGCCGGGTGTCAGCCTGGCCGTAGGCAGGCGCGGGCAATTGCGTCTGCGCCGCCGCGGGAAGGGCCAAAAACATGCCGACCGCAGCGAGTGCAGCCGCGAGCCGGCAATTGGAAAGCAATGGCGCCGATCGGGTCATGGAAGTCGTGTGCCTGCTCGGTCGGGCCAAATTTTGGCGTTTACGACACTGCGCCCGATACGATCTGGCTATGGGAGTTGCGGTTCACGCTCCAGGCTTCTTCGTTAGCGCGCGGATCGAGCGGGCGCTCCTTGCCGTAGGAGACGGTCTCCATCCGGGCGCCGGCGACGCCGAGCGAGATCAGGAAGTCGCGCGCGGCGGCGGCGCGGCGGGCGCCGAGCGCGAGGTTGTACTCGCGCGTCCCGCGCTCGTCGCAATTGCCAGCTACCAGCAGGCGCACGCCTGGGTATTGCCGCAGCCAGGCGGCTTGGCGCTCAAGCACCGAGCGCGCCTCGGTGGTCAGCGCGAATTGGTCGTAGCCGAAAAAGATGCGATCGCCGACGGAGACGCGAAAATCCTCGATCGACCCGGGGACTGGCCCTTGAGGTCGTTCAGCGGCGGCCGGCGGTTGGGTTGTCGGCGTTGGCGTCGGCTCTGGCCGGCCGGCGCAGGCAGCGACTGAGACAAGGGCGGCGAGTACGATAAGTTTGTTACGCATTGGGTCAATTCTCCCCTTCGAAGCGGCGCTGTGGCGTATGCCGTCCCCCGCGCAGTTAGGTTCTGTACTTACTAAGCAGAATGCTAGCCGACAATCATGTTCCCTTCACGACAGGCAAGCTGTCGCCCGGTTAAGGCAGTAGCGGCGACCATGCCGGGTCGGAGGCTTCCGTTTGCGTTGGTAATTGGCGCAAATTACGGCCGGTCAGATCGACTGACCATATTCTCGGCCCTTCGCCGCGTCCCTCCCGAAAAAACATGATGACCCGCCCATTGGGGGACCAAGTCGGCGCTTCGTCGAGATAGCTTTCGGTTAATATCCGTTCACCTGAGCCGTCCGGGCGCATCACCCCGATTGCGAAACGCCCTCCTCCCTGGCGGGTGAAGGCAATCAGATCCCCGCGCGGCGACCATACCGGCGTCGAATACCGTCCATCGCCGAAGGAAACGCGCCGCTGGCCCGAGCCATCGGCGGCCATGACGTACAATTGGGGCGAGCCGCCGCGATCGGAATTGAACACGATCTGGGCGCCGTCGGGAGAATAGGAGGGCGAGGTGTCGATGGCAGGATGGTTAGTCAAACGCCGCCGCTGGCGCGAGCGCAAATCCATCGCAAAAATCTCGGCATTGCCGTTCATGTCTAGCGTGAACACGACCCCGCCGCCATCGGGCGCGAAACGCGGCGCGAAAGTCATGCCTGGAAAATCGCCCAGCACTTCGCGACGGTTGGTTTCAAGATTGTACAGAAAGACGCGCGGCGCGCCGGTCTCATAACTCATATACGTGATCAATTGCGTCGATGGCGAAAACCGCGGTGTCAGCACCATCGCGTCTGGGCTGGTGAGGAAGAACGGATTGGCGCCGTCCTGGTCCATGATCATCAAACGCTTGATCCGCCGCGTACGTGGGCCGCTTTCCGAGACGAACACGATGCGGGTGTCGAAATAACCGCGCTCGCCGGTGAGTTGTTCGTAGATCTGATCGGAAATGCGGTGGGCGATGCGCCGCCAATTATCGGGCGTAGTGGAGTAGGAGAATCCGGTCAGGAATTGTTCGGCGAAGATATCGTAGAGTTTGAATTCGATGCGCACCCGCCCATCGGGCAACGTCGTCACCTGTCCCACCACCAAGGCCTGCGCATCGATAATGCGCCAATCGGGAAAACGCGGCGGCACGTCCATCGCCTGGATGCGTTCGATGAACGCCGCCGGCGCCACCGATCGAAACAGCGAGGAGCGCTCGAGATTGGCGCGAACCACCTGAGCCACATCGCGCCCGACCTGCGAGGCAGGCGGCGCGGCGGCGATGAAGTCCACCACAGCGATAGGCATCGGGTTGAGGTGGCCTTCATCGACATTGATCCGCGTGCGCCCGCCCTCCTGCGCCCAGGCTTGCACGCACAACAGAGCAGCCGCGGCGATCGTTGCGAGGAATATTTGGACAGTGCGCATGCTCGTTCCTTCCGCCAACTGGCGACTTCTCAAAAGCGCGGACTAAAAACAATCTCTGGTGACCGCCACGCGTCGTAGTGTTCCCGCAGCACCGCATCGTCGGGAAACGGGAACGGATCGCACTGGCGAACCGCGCGCAACGCCGCCTCCGCAGCTGCGCGCATGTAGGGATCGAAAGTGTAATTGCGCGGGCTGGTGACGCGGGGCTGGCCGTTTAGCGAGCCATTGCGATTGAGATCGAACTCAACGGTCACCACCAGGCGATCCGGATCGGGCAGATCGATCGGCATGCGCCAACAGCGGCGTAAATGCGCGCGGCCTACTGCGTTGACGCGGTCGCGCAGCGCGGCGACCTCCGCCGTGCCTAACCCAGCGCCACGCTGGTTGCGCTCCGCGAGCGCGCCCTGGTTGCGCTCGCGTCCGGTTTTCGTGTCGGCGTTGGCGAGGCGCGCGGCGGCGGCGAGATCGAACTCGTCATTGCGGTTTCGCGGCCGTTCTCGCGCGGGCGGACCCGGGGCTGGTTCGGGCGCTGCCTCCTGGGTCTGCTGCTGCTCTTCTGGCGCGGCGTCCTCCGGCGTCTCCTCCGCCAAAGCGCGGACATTGGATTCCTCGCCGATATTCACGATCTCGACCGGCACCACCGAGCCCCTCGCGGGGATCGTGATCTCCATCGAACTTTGCCACGCCATCTTGGTCATCATGACCGCGCCAATATGGCCGATGAGCGACACCAGAAGCGGGACAATCCAGCCGGAGCGCATCTCATCGACCGCCGCGCCGAGCCGGGGCGTCGTCCGTGTCGGTCACCAATTGCAGCTTGCGGAAGCCGCTGCCACTGACCACCGCCAGCACCCGCGCCATCAAATCCCAGTCCACGCCCTTGTCGCCGCGAATATAGATCGCCTGGTCATAGCCTTCGCGCGCGATCGCACGCAGCCGGGCTGGCAATTCCTCCAGAGAGACCACGGTTTCCTGCAAGTAGATCGTGTTATCCGCGGTCACCGTGAGCGCAAGCGGCCTTGTGTCCGCCGGCGCCGCCTCGGCCCGTGTCCGCGGCAGTTCTACAGGAATGCTCACCGTCAGCAGCGGCGCCGTGATCATGAACACGATGAGCAGCACCAGCATCACGTCCACGAACGGCGTGACGTTGATCTCCGCAAGCCGCCCACGCCGCGCGGACCTGCGCCCGCGCCGGCCATTGCCTCGCGCCGCGGCGAGCCCGCTTGCCATCAGGCTTGCTCGCTGAGACGCCGCGACAGACGCGCGGCGACCTCGTCGCTGAAGGTGTCGAGGCGATCCCCAAACCTGTCGAGGTCGCCGGTGAACTTATTGTAGAAGATCACCGCGGGAATCGCCGCCACCAGGCCAAGCGCAGTGGCGAACAGCGCTTCTGCGATGCCCGGCGCGACCACCGCCAAATTGGTCTGCTGTTCGCGATTGATGCGGATGAACGCGTCCATGATCCCCCACACCGTGCCGAATAGGCCGATGAAGGGCGAGGCTGCCGCCACAGAAGCCAGCACGCCGAGATTGCGCGACGCCCGCCCCAGTTCGCGGGCGATCTGCGCTTGCATCAAACGATCAACCCTTTCGGCAAGCATCTTGGCCGCCTCCCCGACAGGTCCGCTCCGGCGTGCTTCGCGCCATTCGCGGGCTGCGACCGCGTAGATGCGGCTCAAGGCGTCGCGACCGCGATCACCGTCGTCGAGATCCTCCAAGGTGCGGCTGGCCCAGAACTGACGCTCAAACTTGCGCGCCTGGGAGTCGAGTTCGCCAAAATGGAGCCATTTGTCCACGGCCACCGTCCACGACCAGAGCGAGGCGATGCCCAGCGAGAGCATCACGCCTTTGACGACCGGGTCCGCCTCCAGAAAAAGCGTCCAGATGGTTAAGTCGCCGTTGCCCATGCTTGCTCCCGCTTCGCGGCCAATCACCGCCGCGCCCCGCCCTGTTTAGAGCCGTAGGAGTTTGTCAAAAGGTGGACGCCTCGGGCGTCAAAAATGGTTTAAGCCGCTCCAATAGCAGGGTCGGCGGCTTCCGTGGCCTGCCCGTGAGGCTGATGCAACAGACCTGGAGCTCGGCTCGAACCAACTCCTCCCCGCCTCGGCGCAGAGATTGGGAAATGAATATCCTGGGGCCCTTCATGGCCTCGAAACGCGAACAGACCAGCAGCGCGTCGTCGATGCGGGCCGGCCTCAGAAACTCGATCTCCGCTCGGTTCACGGCGAACCCAAGAGGCTCCGCGGCGGCGGCCAGGTCGGCGTGATGCACCCCCGCCAAGCGCAAAAAATCGCTGCGCCCCCGCTCGAAGAAGCGCAGATAATTGGCGTGGTAGACGACGCCGGTGAAATCGGTGTCCTCGTAGTAGACGCGCACGGGCAGAAAATGCGAGCGCCCTTCGAAGCGGCCGGCGGAAGGAGCGTCTGAGGTCACGAGCGCGCTGCGACCGCCTCAGCCGCCCGCAGCGCACGCAGCAGGTTTCCTCCCGCTAACTTGGCCAAATCGGCGTCGCTCCAGCCCCGGCGCGCCAGTTCCACGAACAGCAGCGGATAGCCGTCCACGCCTTCCATGCCGTCGGGCAAATAGGTGACGCCGTCATAATCCGAGCCGATGCCGACATGATCGGCGCCGGCAACACGAGCGATGTGATCGACGTGGTCGGCCAGCTGCAACACCGTCGCGTGCGGGCGCGGATGCTCGCTCTCCCAGGCCGCAAGCCCCGCTTCGGCGGCGGCGGGATCGCCTGGGTTGAGCCGCTTGTGGCGCTCCTCCTCGCCGGAACGCTGCGCGCTCCATTGGCGCATGTCTTCGGAAACAAACGGCCCGTTGAAATTCACCATTACCACGCCGCCATTGCGCGCGACAAGGCGCAGCACATCGTCAGGCACGTTGCGCGGATGCGGCACAAGCGCGAACGCCGACGAATGCGAGAAGATCACCGGCGCGATGGAAACCCGCAGTGCGTCGCGCATCGCCTCGGCGGAAACGTGGGAGAGGTCGACCAGCATGCCGACGCGGTTCATCTCCGCCACTACTTGCTCACCGAATTCGGAGAGCCCGCCATGGGTCGGCGCATCGGTGGCGCTATCGACCCAGGCATTGTTCTTGGAATGCGTCAGCGTCATGTACAGCACGCCCGCGCGGCGGAACGCGCGCAGCAGCGACAAATTGGAATTGATCGCCTCCCCACCCTCGATCCCGAACATGGAAGCGATGCGCCCGCGGCGATGGATGCGGATGATATCGGCGGCGCTGTCGGCGATTTCGAACGCGTCGGGATAGCGCGCGACGAAGCGGCGGGTGAGATCGATCTGCTCCCACACCGCCTGCGTGCTGTCCAAGCCGCGCAACTCGGCAGGCACATAGACCGACCAGAATTGCCCACCGAGATGACCGGCGCGCAGGCGGGCAATGTCGGTGTGCAGCGGCGAAGCGAGGGTGCGGGTATCGGCGCGGAGATCGACACGAGAGAGATCACCCGCGTAATTCTCTCGGATCGCCCAGGGCAGATCGTTGTGGCCGTCGATCAGCGGGGTGCGTGAAAGCACGCGCTCGACGCGCGCCAGTTCGCGGGGGGTGGGCGGCGCTTGGGCGAGGGCTGGGGCAAAGGCCCCAAACACAAACGCCAGCGCAACGAAAACTCTCAGCATGCCAAACACACCCATCCCCGGATTCGAGCGCAGCGAGAATTCCGGGGCCCATGAACTCAGGCGTCAAGAAGGTCTGGCGCCCGCGTTCATGGGTCCCGGAATGGACCTCCGGTCCATCCGGGAATGGGTGGATCAAATAGCGCGCGGAATCAACAGCGCGATCCTTCTCCCCGTTCCCGGGGAGAAGGTGGCCCGAAGGGCCGGATGAGGGGCTTGCGCACGGCTCAAGACGGTGCGCACGTCGGCACTTCGCCGTTAGCTGTCATTCCGCGCCGATGGTTTCCACCAACTCCAGTTCATCAACATTCACAGGCGGTCCGATGCAGATGACCAGATCGTCGCCCTCGTGCATTTTTTGACGCCGCCCAACGCCGAGCCATAGGTCCGCTCCCGGTGGGCTTGAATCGAACTCATGCCGGATCGCAACAATTTCGCCGGGAGCGAGTGAATCTCGAAACAGCGACACTTGTCTAAGCCGTGCGCCCATGAAGTGCCCCCAGGGCTCTTCGGGGCTCGCATGAATGAGATCTAGGGAGAATGGGTGCCACGCGCTCAATTCGGCGCCCGCCAAATGACAGTCGCCGCCTGCGCCGCTCATCCACGTCAGAAGAATCTCGCCGCTTTCCTCGAAGAAAAGCGATGCGGCGCCGGAAAATTCTATGGTGGGCTTCCCGAGGTCCGACACCGTTCCGGGCGTGTCGCACGTGATTGGTCGCCAGACCAGCCTTGCGATGCGTTGACCAAGGAATGGTCGATACCTCTCGGCAAGCGATGTCATTTCGATGACTCTAACCAGGTTGTCCGCTTCGGGCCACGAGCAGAAGTGCACCTGCGCGCCAATCGCCAGCACCCGCATCCCCTCATCCGGCCCTTCGGGCCACCTTCTCC
>JBEBIU010000137.1:0-6833 GCA_040080225.1 Terricaulis sp. | reverse complement strand
ACCCCCGCCCCGTGCTCCCAAATCCCCCAGCACCGCGCGCGGTTTCGCTGAGTGTCTCCACCACGGCCCACTCGCCCTGCGTCACTGGCGCGATCACGATCTGGGCGATGCGTTCGCCGCGTTTGATCGTGAACGGCTCTTGGCCGAGGTTGACCAGGATCACTTTCAGTTCGCCGCGATAATCGGCGTCGATTGTGCCCGGCGAGTTGAGGCAGGTGATTCCGTGCTTCAGCGCCAGGCCCGAGCGCGGGCGCATCTGCGCCTCGTAGCCGGGGGGGAGCGCGATGGTAAGGCCGGTGGGAGTGAGGTGGCGCTGGCCGGGGGCGAGCGTCACCGGCTCGCCCTCGGGCAATGCGGCGCGGATGTCCATGCCGGCCGACAGCGCGGTCTCGTAGGCCGGCAGCGCCAGCCCCGCGAAATGCGGCAGGGGCGTAACCTCGATGGCGATCTTGCGCGTATCCATGGGGGAGGGCTTATGCCGGATTCGGGGCGGAGGGAAACAATGGCGTATGGATTCGGGGTCAGCCAAGCGAGTGCTTGCGTGCGTACCCTTCAATTTGAAACACCACCCATCCCCGGAGCGATGCGAAGCATCGAGTCCGGGGCCCATAAACACAGACGTTTGGTGTTCATGGGTCCCGGACTTGCGCTACGCGCAATCCGGGAATGGGTGGTGATGTGATTTGATATGGAAGGAACAGTCTCTAAATTCGTCGATCCGCGCGTGACCGCCAAGGGCGAGCCGCGCGCAACAATTGCCTTGCATGCCCTCGACACGCTCTGGTTCAACACCGGCACGCTCTGCAACATCACCTGCGCGCACTGCTATATCGAAAGCTCGCCCAGCAACGACCGCTTGGCCTATCTCAGCCTCGAGGATGTGCGGTCCTATCTCGATGAAATCGAACGCGAACAGCTGCCCACCATGCTGATCGGCTTCACCGGCGGCGAGCCGTTCATGAACAAGGCGCTGATCGCGATCCTTCGAGAGACGTTGTCGCGCGGTTTCGAGGCGCTGGTGCTCACTAATGCGATGCGGCCGATGTTGCGCTCGAAGGCGCAGCTGCTGGAGCTGAAAGCGCAATACGGGGCGCGGCTGCGTTTGCGGGTCTCGCTCGACGATCCGCGCGCCGAAATTCACGATTCCGAGCGCGGCGCCGGCAGCTATGAGAAAACGCTAGCGGGACTTTGCTGGCTCGCCGCGAGTGAGTTCAGTGTGGAAGTGGCCGGCCGCGGCTTCGCGCATGAGCCTGAAGCCGTGCTGCGCGCGCGCTTCCAGGCGCTGTTCGATGAAATCGGCCTGAAGCTCGAAGCGTGCGATCCAAGCGCGTTGGTGATCTTCCCGGAGATGGACCCGATCGCCGATCCGCCCGAGATCACGAATGCGTGCTGGGGCATATTGAATAAAGACCCAGGCGAGGTGATGTGCGCGAGCGCGCGCATGGTGGTGAAGCGCAAAGGCGCCGCCGCGCCCGCCGTGCTCGCCTGCACGCTGCTGCCGTACGACCCGCAATTCGAACTGGGATCAACGCTTGCGGAAGCCGCGCGCCCAGTTGCGCTCAACCACAAATATTGCGCCAGTTTCTGTGTGCTCGGCGGCGCCAGCTGTGGCGCGGCGAAGGGGTGAAAGGAGCGCGTGTCTTCAGACCCGCAAGCGCGGTGAAATGCAGGCCTAAAGACCCGCGCCCCTTTATTTCCGCCGCGCCTTCAGCGACGCGTTCGCTAGATCGCGCTTGGCCTGCTCTTCGAACGACTTGATCTCCGCGGCCTCGCGCTCGGCGCGGCGACGCTGGGCGGAGGCAATCATCTCATCGCGAATGCGCACGGCTTCCGCTTCGGCGGCGGCCTTGGCTTCGGCGATACGTTGAGCCTTCTCGGCCGCGATGCGAGCCTTGCGCTTCTCTTCGGCCGCAGCGCGTTTCTGCTCGCGCTCCTTGGCGAGGTCATCGCGCATGGCGACGATTTCGGGATCGACCTTCGGCGCTTCTTGCGCCTTGGCGCGGAATTTCTCGACCATGGCTTGGCGCGCCTTGTCGGCGGCTTCTTTACGTTCGTTGAGGTTCGGCACGCTCATGCGTCGGGGCTCGCTGTTGCTAAGGGGAGGGGCGGCTCATAGCGAGGTTTGGTGCAGAAATGAAGTCCCCCGATGCTGGAAATCCTCTGTTCGGCGTTGAAGGGAGCCCGTGCTAGAGCAAACGTCGGATGGTCCCGTTCAAGATCTTGGTGGTCAGCGCCTGGTTTGCGCTGTTGGCGGCCGGCGAGCGGTTGGCGCCGGCGGCGAAGCGACCGCGCAGTAGCGACGCTCCTCGGCTTACCCGCAATCTTGGGCTGTGGGCCGCGAACACGCTGATGAACCCGTTCATCACCGTACCGATCGGCGCGGCGGCCGCGGCGTTTCCGCTGTGGGCGCGCCCGGACCTGGCGCCGTGGGCAGCGTTTGCGTTGGATTTGTTGCTGCTCGATTTGTGGACCTATGCTTGGCACCGCGCCAACCACGAGTGGCCGTTGTTATGGCGTTTCCACCGCGTGCATCATCTGGATGAGTTTCTGGACACGACATCCGCCGTGCGCTTCCATCCCGGCGAAGTGCTGCTCTCGGCGCTGGCGCGTGCGCCGCCGATCGTGGCGGCGGACGTGTCGTTGGGCTCGATTCTGCTGTTCGACACGTTGGTGCTGCTCGGCGCGTTGTTCCATCACTCCAATCTGCGGCTTCCGGCATTGCTCGAACGTGCGCTACGGGTTGTCATGGTCACCCCTTCGCACCATTGGGTGCACCACCACGCTTTGCGCGCGGACACCAATTCGAACTATGGTACGCTGCTGACGTTGTGGGACAGTCTGTTCCGTTCCTGGAGCCCGACCCGGCGCACGCCGGAAATGCGCATCGGCGTCGAGGGCGAAAGCGATGTTTCCCCGTCGGCGCTGGCGGCGGCGCCGTTTCGGTGAGTAGCCTTCTATACCTCGCGGTGTTATGCTCCCGCCATGGATAGCGCCACGTTCATCGATGACGAGGACCAGTTCGAGATGGTGAATGTTCGCCCCGAGCTGTCGGGTTTGCCGTTCATCGTCTGGATTTCGGAGAAGGGTGGCGCACGCCACGATGTGCGGGTTAAGGTGTCGCCCGGGCCCAAGGTGCGGGAATTCGTGGCGACGGTGTCGGTGCGGCCGAAGGTCGAGTTGATCGCTGGCGATCTCTCCACGCCGGACCTCAACCTGGTTCGCGGCTGGGTCGAACTCAACCGCGACACGATCATCAAATACTGGAACGGCGATATTCTCTACACCGACGAAGCGCTCGCGGCGCTGAAGAAGCTGCCGCGGAAGTAGCTACTTCCGCCCCCGCTCCTTTGCGCTCAGCGCTTTCTCTACTTCCGCCGCGACTTTGCGCGCCACCGCATCCTTCGCCATGCGCGGCCAAGCTTGTGCGCTATCGCGCGTGATCAGCAACACTTCGTTTTCGTCTCCGCCCATCACATCGCCTGATACATCGTTAGCGACGATCCAGTCGCAGCCTTTCTTGGCAATCTTCGCGCGCGCGTTCGCCTCCACATCGTTGGTCTCGGCGGCGAAGCCGATGACGAGCTTAGGCCGTTTTTTCCCAAGTTTCGACAAGGTCGCCAGGATGTCCGGGTTCTCGGCAAGCGCGATCGCGGGAACACTGTCCTTGTCTTTCTTGATCTTCTGATTGGCCGTGGCGCTCGGGCGCCAATCCGCGACGGCGGCTATACAAATTGCGACATCAGCAGGCAACGCGCGCTGGCACGCCGCCAACATCTCGGCCGCGCTCTCGACGCTCACGCGCTGCACGCCTGCGGGCGCAGCGAGGTTTGTGGGGCCGGAGACGAGCGTCACTTCCGCGCCAAGCTCCGCAAGCGCTGCGGCGATGGCGTAGCCTTGCTTGCCGCTGGAGCGATTGGATAAAAAGCGCACCGGGTCGATGGCTTCGATCGTGGGGCCGGCGGTGACCAGCGCGCGCTTTCCCCTTAGCGGGCCATCGCTAAGCAGCGCCAGGATCGCATCGCGGATCGATTCCGGCTCGGCCATGCGGCCGAAGCCGTATTCGCCGCACGCCATCTCGCCTTCGTCGGGGCCAACAAAATGCACGCCATCAGCTTGGAGCCGCGCAAAATTGCGCTGCGTTGCAACGTTTTCCCACATGCGCACATTCATCGCCGGCGCCATCAGCACTTTCTTGTCAGTGGCGAGCAGGGCAGTGGAAGCGAGATCGGTGGCGTGCCCATTGGCGGCCTTTGCCATCAGATCGGCGGTGGCCGGTGCTACCACCACAAGGTCCGCAGAGCGCGAAAGCTCGATATGTCCCATCTCGGCCTCGGCGGTGAGGTCGAACAAATCTTGGTAGACTTTATCGCCGCTGAGCGCGCCGACCGAGAGCGGCGTGACGAACTGGGCGCCTGCTGTAGTGAGGATCGCACGCGCACGCACGTTCGCTTTCGCCAGCAAGCGGATTAGCTCCAGGCATTTGTACGCGGCGACGCCACCGCCGATGATGAGGAGGACGCGCTTCCCGCTCATGGATTTGGCGCCTCGAGGGGGGGCGTTGGAGCGGGCGATTGCTCTGGACCGGGTGTTGTTGAGCTTGGCTCGCTCGGCGCCGGTTCGGGCGCTTCAAGCTGCTCAGCCGGCGGCGGACTGGCTGTTTGCGCTGGCGCGGTGCGCGGGCTGCCCGCGCTAAGGACAAGCGCCAGCACCGCGCCCGCCAACAGCCCGAGCCAGAACGTGGGCAGTTGATACCAGTGCCGCTCTTGCCGCGGTGCGTCTTCGCTCACCTTGCGCGCAGCCGCCTCAAGCGAGCCCAGAGTTTGCGGCAAACGGCGCAGGGCGGCAAAGCCTTGGCCCAGTTCGCTCGCCGCGCGCGCGGTCACGGCTTCAGCGCCCATCTCGCGCTTGACCCAACGCTCCACAATGGGGCGCGCCGCACCCCACATGTCGTGCTTGGGATCGAGCGCGCGGGCGACGCCCTCAACCTGCACCATGGTTTTCTGCAACAGCACTAGTTCCGGCCGCAAATGCATGCCGAACATATGGGTGACGTCGAACAATTGCAGAAGCAGTCGGCTCATCGAGATGCCGTCGGCGGTCTTGCCGAAGATCGGCTCGCCGATAGCGCGCAGCGCTTGCGCGAATTCTTCCACGGAAAACTTGTCCGGCACATAACCCGCTTCCTGGTGCACTTCGGCGACGCGGCGATAATCGCGCTTCAGAAAGCCGTAGAGGATTTCCGCGAGATAGCGGCGTTCCTTGTGGCCGATGCGGCCCATGATGCCGAAATCGACGATCCAGAGTTTGCCGTCTTTGCCATACATAAGGTTGCCCTCGTGCATGTCGGCGTGAAAGAAGCCGTAATCGAGCGCGGCGGCAAGGAAACCGCGGGTAATGGCGATGGCGAGCGCGCCGCGATCGGCGCCAGCTTTGTCGAGGCCATTCGAATCCGTCAGCGGCACGCCGTCGATCCAGTCGAGCGTCATCACCCGCTTGGCCGAGCGCGCCCAATCGATCTGCGGCACGGTGAGAAAGCCGTCCTTCTCCGCAACTTCGCGGAACTCAGCCGCAGCGCCGGCTTCAAGGCGCAAATCCAGCTCGCGCTCAGTGGCGGCGGCGACCGTATCGATGAATTGCACCGGTTCGAGCCGGCGAGAATTGGGGGAGAAGAACTCGATGCCCTGCGCGAGGAATCGCAGCGCGGCCATTTCCTTAGCCAGCTTTTTCTCGATCCGCGGGCGCAACACCTTGATGGCGACCACGCCGTGTCTCGGCACGATCGCTTGGTGCACCTGCGCTATCGAAGCCGCCGCCATGGCTTCGGAAATGCCGGCGAACAATTCCTCGGTGCCGCCTAGCTCGGAATTGATAGTGTCAAGCGCAATCGTGCGCGAGAACGGCGGCAGCCGATCCTTCAATCGTCCAAGCTCCTGGGCGACGGTGACGCCGATCATGTCCGGGCGCGTGGCGAGAAACTGGCCCACCTTCACGTAAGCCGGGCCGAGCTGCTCCAGCGCTTTTGCCAAGCGCGCGCCGACACTGCGCCCCCGCCGACGTTTGGCGATGGGGCGGAGCAGGGTGTGGGTGGCCTGAAGCGAGACTGGATAACGCTCGTAATACTCAGACGGCAACAGCACGTCGTAACGCGCCAAGGTGGCGGCGACGCGCAGCAAACGCCAGGAATGTCCTACCCAGGCAAACACTAAAGCGACCAACCCCAATGCAGCGCGCAGACGCCGCCAGCCATGTTTCGATAGGCCGCGCGCGCGAAGCCTGCTTCTTGGATCATAGCCAAAAAGCGTTCCTGATCCGGAAACCGCCGGATCGATTCCACCAAGTATCGGTAAGAATCCTGGTCGTTTGCGAGCAATTTCCCCAAGGCCGGTACGGCGTTAAAGGAATAGAAATCATAAGCCGGCTCGAGCCCCCCAATCGCCAGGCGCGAGAATTCGAGGCAGAAGAAACGCCCGCCGGGCTTCAGGACGCGTCTGGCTTCGCGCAGGACGGTTGGGATGTCGGTGCAATTTCGGATGCCGAAGCTGATAATGTAAGCGTCGGCGGCGCCGTCATCGACGGGCAGGCGCTCGGCGTCGCCCTCGTGCCAGTAAAGCCCATCTTCCCCACGTTTGCGCCCGGCTTCGAGCATCTCCGAATTGATGTCGATGACGTGGATTTCAGGGGGCGAAAGACCCCTTCGCTTAGCGCCGGCGGCGCCCAGCTTCTTCACCCTGCGCGCGATGTCGCCAGTGCCCCCGGCGACATCGAGGATAAGTTCGCTCGGCTGAGGATTGAGCTTGGCGGCGGCCGCGTCCTTCCAAAACCGGTGCATGCCC
>JBEBIU010000136.1:0-6917 GCA_040080225.1 Terricaulis sp. | reverse complement strand
GGCAGAGAACCGAGCCAGGCTTCGACCGCGTTGACGCTTTCGACTTGGGTGACGAAACCCAATCCGTCCGTCACCTGCTGGATTTGCCGCACGGCTTCGTTGGCGGCGTCTTCGTCTTTCTCCGCGACGACAATGACCAAGGTGGCGTAGCCAACCGAGATCGCCTCGGCGCCCAATTCCTGCAGCGCCAGATCCGCATCGGCCGCTTGATTGGCCGCGTCATTGTCCTGCAGCGCGGATTCTTCTTTGAACAAAGCCTCGCGCAGCAAAGTCGGAAGGTCCTTGCGTTTGGAGAACCAGCGCTTGCGGGTTTTTTCGAGTTCGCGACGTCCCTCTTCGCGGCCAAGCGGCAGGAAGCGCGTCATCCAGCGATAGGAAATCGGCAGGCGATTGAGCGCGTCCAACAGGCCGGGCTCGGTTTCTGTGACAAAACTCCTGACCGAAATCATCTTGAGGTGCTTAGAACCCAGCTTCGGCGCGAGACCACCGAGAAGCGGCGCGTCCGGCAAAAGCGCATCGAGATGAAACGGCGTCGATGGCACAGCAACCCGATGCGACCGGTCCGAAATGCAATCATGCAAATAGGTGAGCGTCTCTTCGTCGGACAGCCAATGGGCGTGGGGGACTTGCGTCTCCAACAGCGCCATCAGCTCATCGCATTTCTGCGTGTAGCTTTCGAGGTGCAGGTGGTAATCGATTTGGCCCTTGGCTTCGCCGCCGCCCTCAAACAGAAAGCTTTCGAGCTTGCCTTGCCGCTCCGCCGGCGAGAGCCAGGTGAGCGTGAGATAATATTTGCTCTCGAACCGCGCACCCGCGGTCTCGAACACGGCGCGGCGCTCTTCGTCGATCAGCCACGACAGCGCGTCAGGCCACGAAGCGTCAGGATAACCGAGCGCCGGCGCGCGGCGCGCTTCCATCTGGATGCACCAGCCCGAACCAAAGCGCCCGAGCACATTCTGCAGCCGGGCGGTTTTGCCCATGAGTTCGGCAGGCGTCGAAGAATCCAGATCAGGTCCGCGAAATTCAAGCGTGCGCTGAAACGCGCCGTCCTTGTTGAGGACGACGCCCGGCGCGACCAATCCAGCCCAAGGCAGATAGTCGCTGAGCTTGGCGCCGCTCTGTTTGTAGGGACGAAGATCAAACATTGTTTCTCTCCGTCACGCCGCGAAATAATGCGGCTTGGCCAGATGACGCGGCCATGTTTCCAGGAACCAAGGATCGCGGGCCGCGGCCCATGCAGCAGCGCCCTGCAACACCGCCCACAACGGAAAGCCGATGAAGGGTTGCTGCAGCCCCAAACCGACCGCCGCACCTATGGTGGCGTTCAGAATGGCGAAGGCGCGCGGCACACCGCCCATCAGGATCGGGCGTGTGAGCGAGGTGCGCAAAGGCACGCGATATCCTTCCGGCTCTTCGTCCATGACGAAGGCTCCTTTTCTCTGCTTGGTTGTCGGAATGCGGCGTTCGCCGCGGCGTGTTCAGTTCAGATGAGTGCGCCGCCGGCGAAGCCGAAGAAGTCGAGGAAGAACGACACCGCCGCGAACATCACCGCGATGCCCAAGCCGACGAAGGCGAGCTTTCGCACCCCGCCGCCGCCTTCCGAGAAGATGATGGTCACGCCGGCGATGACGATCGCGATGACAGCGGCCGCGCGCGCGACAGGACCCGTGATCGAGTCCACGATCTGCTCCAGCGGTCCTTCCCACGGCATGCCCGAACCCGCCGCGTGCGCAGGCGCTGCAAGCGCCAGAGCGGCTAAGGCGTAGGCGCCGATTTTGAGCGCGCGATGCGCCATTTTACGTGTCGTCTTCATTGCACTCTCCCCAACCAATCGCGCCCTCAGAATCCAGCGCTAACCCATTGATATTGCTAGCATCACTTGCATCCGGCCACAACGCATAATCGTGGTTATTGCTCCATCTTTTCAATGACGTAGCCGTCAGCGTTGGCGCCTTTAACGCGCGCAATCTCTGTGATGGCGCGGCCGTGTTCGGTGCGGGCGATGAAGACGACCAGATCGACAGTCGCTGCGATCAAACGCTTGGGCGGCGACGCAACCACCTCCATCGCGAGATCTTCCAAACGCGAGAGCGCATCGGCCGCGGAATTCGCATGCAATGTCAGCAGGCCGCCAGGATGGCCCGTGTTCCACGCCTTCAGCACTTCGAGTGCTGCACCGTCGCGCACTTCGCCGACCACGATGCGGTCGGGACGAAGGCGTAGCGTCATCTGCACCAGATCACGCATGCTGATGGCAGGTTCGCTGCGCTTGGTCAGCAACTGCACGCAATTGGGCGAAGCACATTGAAGCTCGGCGGTGTCTTCCAGGATGAGCACGCGGGAGGAGCGGAATGCCTCTTCCGCCAAGAGCGCATTGAGCAACGTGGTCTTGCCTGAGCCCGTGCCGCCGGCGACGACGATGTTGCTTTTGGCTTTCACCGCCTCAACGAGGAGCGCAGCTTGAGCGGGCGTCGCGACGCCATCGCGTACATAGTCCGCCAAAGTGTAGATGACATTCGGCCGTTTGCGGATCGACAGCACCGGCGCTTCGACAAGAGGCGGCAGCACGGCTTGAATGCGCGCGGCGGACTCTGGCAGAATGGTCGCGAGCGACGGTCGATCCACGCCGATAGTTTCGCCGGCCTCGTGCGCTAACAAGCGCGCAGCCGTTTCGCAATCGTGTGCGGAAAGGCGATGCTCCGTGCGTTCAAGCCCCCGCCCCACGCGATCGAGCCATACCCAGCCGTCGGCGTTGACAAGCGCTTCGACCACGTCGGGCGCTGCTAAGGCTTCCGCGATCGCCGGCCCAAGCGCGCGCGTCAGCGCCGAACGCCGCCGCGCCGCGCCGATGGTGTGCGCTTGCATCATTGCGCCGCCTCAGCGGTTTCCGCATCGTGGCCGTTCTCGGCGTGACCGTTCTCGGCGTGACCGTTCTCAGCGGCGCCATTGCTGTTCGGCGCGCCGAACACCTCTTCCGCAATGGACCGCCCCGGCGTCAGCCCCTTCATCAGGAGATCAAGGAAGCGGCTAAAGCGCGCCTCAGCGCTCGCCGCGGCGCTATCGGCCAGGTCTTCCGGGATCGGCGGATTGTGTTCGAGCCAGATGCGCACGAACAGCAGCACGCATTCCTTCATCATAGCTTGGTCCCGGAGGATCTTATCGACGCGCGCTTCGAGGCGGCCCAATTGACGGCGATCGGTGTCGCGTCCCGCGCTGGCGGGGCCGGCCGCGAACGCGGCAAAGCGCGTGCGGATGGCTTCAGCGATAACGGAGGATTCCGAACGCCCCTGCGCACGGGCGACACGTGCAATGTCGCGGGCCAGATCTGGCTCGACATAGGCTTTGACCGCAATCGTCGACATGCTCAAACTCCCAGACGGCGCGAGGGCGCGTCATTGGTTTCAGGTTGCGGTTTTGGATCTGTCGCCGCTGGCGGCGGCGCCGGCGGCGATGTGCGCAGCCCGGCTAACGCTTGCTCAGAAATCGAAAGCGGCGCCTCGAAGAGATCGGCCTGCGCGCGAGGCTTCTCCACCCGGACGGCGCCTCTTTTGTCTTTGGCCAGGCACCCGAGCGGAACGACATTCTCCCAATCGTGCGAGGTTGTCAGTGTCACGCGCGCGCGCGATGCCGGCAGCATCCGTTTGGCGAAGATCGGCTCGCGGTCAAATTTGACCTTCTTGCACCGAATGGGCTTTGAGCCCGCCACGAAAATCAATTGCTCGTCGCGCGGCAATTGCCGGACATCGCCCGGCAGCATCAGCGGGCGGCGCTCTTCACGATAGGTGATCGCCCCCTTGTGCGGTCCAAGCAGCGCACGCGGACGCTGCTCGCTTTCCTGAGGGCGAACCTCCCAGACTTCGCCCGCCATCTCGGAAATGCGCTTGGCGCTCTCATTGTCGGTCGCCGCGAACGCGGTCACTATGTGACAATTGTCGACGATGACGTTGTCGCGGCCATAGGCGCGAATGATGTGATTGGGGCTCTGACAGACCAGATAAGCCTTGATCCCATACCCGGCCATGGCGCCCATCGCGGTCTCGAAGAATTTCTGCCGTCCGAACAGCGGAAATTCATCGAGCACCAAGAGCAGCGTGCGCAGTTTGCGGCGCGGCGCGGGAGATAGAGCCTCACGCATGGGTTTGGCTCTCCATCAGGGTTCGCGTGATTTGATTAAGGACAAGCCGCATCAGCGGCATCAAGCGCGTGATGTCTGACGGCGGCGGCTGCAGATAGAGCGTGACCGGTCGCTCATGGCACATGAGATCAGCGATACGAAAATCGGAGGTCGCGGTTTTCTTCGCCGCGATTGGATCGGCAAACACGCCAAAGAAGGATTCCGCCGTCGCCTGGATGCCGGATTGCATGCGCTCTTCCCCGGATAGGAAGCTTTCGGCCGCGTGCAGCACCTCTGGATGGACTTCTGGATGGCCCGTTTCGGGATTGCGCCGGTGCAAAGTCGTGCGCATCTCTTCGGCGGTTCGGCGCATGTCGCGTAATTTCTCGCGGACGGTTGCAAGGTTCTTGCGGTCTAGCGGCTCGGCGTAGAGTACGTGCAGGATAACACCGACAACGATGTCCTTACCCTTGCGCTCCCAGAAATCGTTGGCGCCACCCTCGCCCGCGGGGTCGGCGATGATCTCGGCGATGTTTTGCACATCGCGTACCTCGTTCGGGCCGCGGCGCACTTCGAAGAGGATATTGAAACAACCGGAATCCTCGCGCGTCGGCGCGAAATAGATCACGGGCCCAAGTTTCTCTCGCCAACCCGCCGTGCCCGGAAAGCCATGGCGTTCGTCGCCGAAGGCGAGTTCGCCTTTGACGTCGAACACAAGCGCCGAGCCAGCCCAGGCTTGCAGCGTCGGCACGACATGACCGCGCCCCTTGCCCGAGCGTGATGCGCCGATCAGCAATTGATGTTCGGGTCCGTCATAACAGAGGATTTCACGGTCGAGCTTGCCAAGCACCGTGCCGCTCTTTGCGAAGAGCCCGGCGGCTTCCGCGTCGGCGAAGTGACCCCATCCGGTTTCGCCAAACGGCTTCAGATGTAACCGACGCCGGAAGACTGCGGCCGCCACGAGCACCGCGCAGGCAACGCCGCCCATGAGGATGAGATGCGCGACGGCGAAGGGCTTGGGAAAGTCGTCGGCCCAGTCCCGCGACCAGGAGAACACCGCCCAGGGCGGATAGAGCGTCGTGTTGGCGATGCGAATGAACGGGCGCCCAAGCGCTTGCTGGCGGTCGAAAGCGTCAGCCAGGAATTGCGTCGCCGCCCAAGGACCAGCAATCCCCACGGCCACGACAAGGCCGACCACCAGCGCCGTCGCGCCGGCCTTCGTCATCATCGAGGCCCTAATTGTCGCCATCGCCGACCGTGTCCCGCTGTCCAAGCAGACCGCTACGACCGCGAACCGCTGCGATCAGCAACGCAACGCACGCGCCTGAAGTTCACCGAACATCTTTCGGCAGAGGGAGCATTTGCCGAACATTGTTCGGCGGTCGTGGCACAGTGTCCAGAAATGCCGCAGGATGTCTGTGGTCATGAGCCTTCAGACTCCGAAGTGGCGCGCCCGTTAATGAGCGCGCGGATCGGCGGATCCCGGTACGGAACGATCTCTTCCATGGCGAGGACGGACTCGAATGCCACGGCAGTGAGGCCGCACCTCAAGATGGCGGCCTCGATCCAAGCTACGGTCGCAGGCGACGCAGCGCGCAGCAGGTAAGCGCCCGGGCCCGTCCTTGTCGCTCCGAGGACGCCAGGCGCCGACTTCAACTCTGACTCAAAACACCAGAGACCGTTTGGTGCGCTTGAACGCAGCTCAAGCCGCACTACGATGTCGATGTCCGCTCCCAACATTGCAGGAGCGATGACGGCCCGATATCCCAGAATGAGTCCTTCACGTTCTAGGCGCTTTACCCGCTCCCATACCGAACTTGTCGTTCGCCCCACCGCCTTCGCCAACTCGCGATTGGTTTGCCGCGCGTTCAGCTGCACGCGCTCAACCAGCTCGATGTCGATGACGTCCAGCCGCACTATTCTGCGCATGTTTGGTCGGAATATCGCAGGAAGTTGCTGTGGTGGCGCGACGAGCGGGTCAGGCGTACTAGCGGCACCTGTTTGCCCTCATCGTCACGGAGGCGCGAGATGCAGTCCGCGCATACATCACGAACATCCATCCGGCGTACATGTCCTGCTTGCCGGCGTCGCCTCGCCAATCAGCGCCGGATCCCGCTCTTTGACCAGCGCCATGAGTTCGGAGCCTAGTTGAATATCCGGCACATGGCCGAAGGCATGGCGACGTAGCCGTCCCGCACGGTCAAACAGAAGTGTCGTCGGGGTTCCGCGCAATTCGTAAGCCCGCATGGTTTTTGGAACGGGTCCGCTGGCGTCGGGATCATCGACGCCTACCGGGAAGGCAATGCGGTACTCGTGCAGGAAGGCCTTGAGCGAGATCGGGGTCATTGCGTCGTGATGCTCGAACACGGTGTGGAGGCCGATCACGGCGACATCCTCTTCGCGAAACGTCTCGCGCACGCGTAGGGCCTGCGGCAAGCCTTGGGCGACGCAGCCGGGGCAGAGCATCTGAAACGCCACCGCCATCACCACCCTTCCGCGCAGCGCGGCCAATGACAGCGGCGCGGGCGTGTTGAACCAGTGTGTGGTCCGCCATTCCGGCGGCGCCTGTTGAATGATCATTGCCGCTCCGCTCGCGTCTGGAATGGGTCGACGCGACGCCTCGGCCGCGCCGACCCGTCCGTGTTGTTATTGGTTGGTTCTTCCAGGCAAGCTCAGATCGCCCGACGCCTGACGCGCAGCGTCATACCGTCGTCATCGCACAGCGTCATCCCGGCGTCATCGCACAGCGATGCGCTGCATCGAAGGCCGGGACCCACGGCGGCCCTCCACTTGTCAGGCGCTC
>JBEBIU010000135.1:0-6987 GCA_040080225.1 Terricaulis sp. | reverse complement strand
CGCAACCGGTTCGGCGTCAACGTAGACAACCATTCCCCTGCCCGGCTCTTCCCGCAGCCACACAATGGTTGGCTTTTGGCCGGGCGGCGGTGGCTGAAATGTGATCACTGGCGGCGGCAGGTCCACCCGGACGTCAACGGTTGGAATGGGCGCGGTCACCATAAAGATGATCAACAGCACCAGCAGGATATCGATGAACGGGATGACGTTGGGCTCGGAGATCGCGCCGCCCGATGAGGAAGTCTTGCCAGCCATCGTCTATCTCCGGTCTTCGGCGACAAGCGCGATGTGGATAAATCCGTTCGACTGCAGCTGGTTCATCGCCCGCACAACATTGCGGTATTGGGTGTCACCGGAGCCGCGCACGTAAATTCGACACGCGTCGTTGCTGGTGGTTTCCATGATCAGGCAATCGTCGATCAAATCCAAGGTGGGCGCGTTCTTCGCCCATTCTTCCTTGGTGCGGGCGCCAAGCTCATAGATTGGCACCTCCTCGTTCATCACGAAGTAAAGGACTTGCCCGTTCTTCTCCTGGACCGAAATCCAAGTTGGGCGCGGCGGGCGCCGCGAAGGATCGATCTGCGCGTCCGGCATGTTCACTTCGATGTCAACCGACGAGATCGGCGCTGCAATCATGAAGATGATCACCAGCACGAGCATGATGTCGATGAACGGAATAACGTTCGGGTCAGCCGTGACCTGGAGGCGTTTCTTTCCGCCTCCCGATCCCGGCGCTGATACTTTGCCCGCCATGGACTGTCCTCCAAGTCAGTTAAAGTTCAGCCGGCCCGACGGTCCATGTCGCGCGAAACAAGCGATATGAATTCCGATGCGAAATCGTCGAGCTTGTTGGCTTGCTTGGAGATCTGTTTGGCAGCGAAATTGTAGATCAAAACCGCCGGAATAGCCGCCGCCAGGCCCGCCGCGGTGGCGAGCAACGCGCCGCCGATCGGGCCGGCGACGACCGCCAAGGACGTGCTCTGCGTGGAGGAAATCCGCACGAACGCCATCATGATCCCCCACACCGTACCGAACAGACCGATGAACGGCGCGTTCGCGCCGATCGAGGCGAGGAAGGTCATGCTGGAACCGAGATCTTCCAGGTGGTCGTTCTGGCGGGTCGACATCGCCGAGGCCACACGCTGCATGGTGTGGTCGCGTGCGTCGCGCATGGTGTAAAGACCCAAGTCCTGGGTACGGCGCACTTCGGCCATGCCGGCGTCGAACATCGACTTGATGCCCGATTGCGGCTGCTTGCGAATGATCGCCTCGGCCTCTTCGACCGAATTCGCCTTGCGGAATGCGGTGAGGAAGTCACGCGTTTGGCTACTGGCGCGGCGCATGACGTAGACCTTTTCGAAAAGCAGCGCGACGGCGTAGATGGCGCACAGCGCCAAGATGATCATGACGCCGATTTCGAGCGGCTCGAGTTGCTCGACCAATTGCCACAAACTGACCTCAGTGCGACCCGAAGCGGCGTCGCCGGTTTTTGCGGCAGCGTCCCTCGCAGCTTCGATTTCGGCTGCCGAGCGCTGCGTCGCAACCCCAGAAGCCGCTTGCCCCGACGCGCCTGACGCGCCCGTGGCCGCACCCGATTGCTGCGCCAACATGAGCAGCGAATTGATCAACGTCATGGTCTTGTGCCCTTTGTCTTCGCTTCACCGATTGACGATCCCGAGAGCTCAGAGCCCGCGTTCCCGCCGCCTAATTTCAATTCATGGGGTGAACAGCCGGCGCCCGCGGCGCCTTCAATTCCTCCCACCCGGACGCCGCCTCAATTGCCCTGGGGGCCGCTTTTGCGGTCTTGTCCCGGGCGGCGGCTCCCGCCCGCTCCTAAATTTTCGGAAAAGGTGATCTTGTCAACGCCTCCCTAGCAGTGCGGATGCAATAAAGGCGCCCGCCGCGTAGTATTTTCGATCAAATGCCCCCAAGAGCCGAACCGGGCAATCAAATCTTTCGTGATAGCCCGACAGGATAGCGCAACGGGCGGGAGGCAAACATGGCTATGGCGGCCCGCGAATTGGAGGCGATGCTGCGGGAAGCCTTCGAGGACGCCGAGATCGTGATTGAGGACCTGGCGGGGGACGGAGATCATTATCGGGCGTTGGTCCGCAGCGACGCGTTCAGGGGCAAGAGCCGGGTTGCGCAGCACCAAATGGTCTACGCCGCCCTAAAAGGGAAAATGGGCTCTGATCTGCATGCCCTCGCACTTGTCACCGGGCCGAAGACGAACGCTTGAACCTCGACGAGGTTCGCCTTACCTGCGTTTCAGGAGATTTTGGAAATGCTAGGCGATGTGATTGAGGTTATACGCGGCACCGTGCGCGATAATGACGTTGTGCTCTATATGAAGGGCACGTCGGCCCAGCCCATGTGTGGCTTCTCCAGCCAAATTGTGCGCATTCTCGATCATCTCGGCATCGATTATGTCGATGTCGATGTCCTCGCTGACGATGCTGTGCGCCAAGGCGTCAAGGATTTCGCGAATTGGCCAACGGTCCCGCAATTGTACGTAAAGGGCGAGTTCATCGGCGGCTGCGACATCGTGCGCGAGATGTTCCAGACCGGCGAACTGAAGGCGCTGCTTGAAGAAAAAGGCGTCGCTCCGGTCTCCTGATCGCTGCGCTAGGCGCCGCTCGGGGTTTCGCGCGCACATGGCGGGCTCTACATCTCGACCTATGGATTCTACCCGCCCCTTCAGCTTTCTAGCGTGGCTGCGCAATTCGTTCCTAGCGGGCGTTGCGCTGGTGTTGCCGTTCGTGGTGACCGGCTGGCTGATCTGGTTGGTCGTCAGTTTCATCGACAACAACGTCACCCCGGTTTTGCCCGCGGGCCTGCAGCCGTTCGTCGAGCGTATTCCAGGTGCTGGCGTCATTATCGGTTTGGCGACGCTAACACTGGTCGGCGCGTTGGCGGGAAATTTGTTCGGGCGCTGGCTGGTCAGCGCCGCCGACCAGTTTATCGGCAGTCTGCCGGTCGCGCGTACAATCTATGGCGGCGCGAAGCAGGTGTTCAAGCAGGTCGCCGCGCCCGAAAGGACATCGTTCAAGGAAGCGGTTCTAGTGGAATTTCCGAAGCCGGGTTCCTGGGCGATCGGGTTCGTCACCAACGACGACACCGCCGACATCGTGCACGACGTCGGCGAGGATCTGGTCGCCGTCTATGTGCCCCACACGCCGATCCCGACTTCCGGATTCCTACTCTACGTGCGCCGCGCCGAATTGAAGCCGCTCGGAATCGCGCCCGAACAAGCGCTCAAGCGCGTGATCTCCCTCGGGCTCATCAGCGACGAGGAAGAGGCCGCTACACCACCTTGAAATCGGACGCGGACCAGTCTGGTTTCGGATAGGCTGGCGCCATCTCCTCGAGTTTGGCGCGGACGATCGCCGCAATGATAGCGTTGCGCCGCCATTTTTTATCGCCGGGAACGACGCGCCATGGCGCGTGCGGCGTCGAACAGCGCGCGAGCATCGCATCGTAGGCTTTCTCGTAATCATCCCACAACGCGCGATCGTCGAGATCGCCGGGATTGAACTTCCAATTCTTATCCGGGTCGTCGAGACGCTCCTGGAGCCTTCGACGCTGCTCTTCCTTGGAGATGTGCAACATGAATTTAAGGATTGCGACGCCATTTTCGCACAAGTGCTTTTCGAAAGCGTTGATTTGTTCGTAACGCTGCTCGATCGTCGCCAACGGCGCCAATTTGCGCACCTTTGCGACTAGCACGTCCTCATAATGCGAGCGATTGAAAACCCCGATCATCCCTCTTTTCGGGATCGCCGCATGCACGCGCCAGAGGTAATCGTGCGCCAGTTCCTCCTCGCTCGGGCGCCCGAACGCCGTCACCTGAACGCCAAGCGGACCGCATTGGTTGAACACGCCGCGTACGGCGCCGTCCTTGCCGGACGTGTCAATGCCCTGCAGCACGACCAGTAGCGCGTGTTTGCGCTCAGCCCAGAGCTTATCCTGAAGTTTGTCGATCGCCTTTGCATCCGCCGCTGCCGACGCCTCCGCTTCCTCGCGGTTGGGAAACAGATGATCGCCCGCTGGATCGCGCCCCACCAGCGGAGAAGCCGCGCCGTGGGCGACAAGAATTGCGGAGTCGAGGCGCGCGTTGTTCATGGCTTTTCCAGTAACGTTCTCGAACGTGCAGTGACAGCCAACCAAACGCAAGAGTGACCCCCGCGTCCGAACCGCGTAAGTCTACTTCAATGAGCGAAATTATCGACATCTGGACCGACGGCGCCTGCAGCGGCAATCCCGGCCCCGGCGGCTGGGGCGCGGTTTTGCGAGCCGCAGAACACGAGAAAGAAATTTCCGGCGGCGAACCGGCCACAACAAATAATCGCATGGAATTGATGGCGGCGATTGAAGCGCTCGGCGCGCTGAAGAAGCCGAGCGTCGTGCGGCTGCACACAGATTCGAAATACGTTATGGATGGCGTCACCAAATGGATTCACGGCTGGAAGAAGAATGGCTGGAAAACCGCCGACAAGAAGCCCGTCAAAAACGAAGATCTCTGGCGGCGGTTGGATACAGCCAATGCCCGCCATCAAGTCACCTGGAAATGGGTCAAGGGCCATAGCGACGATGTCATGAACAACCGCGCGGACGAATTGGCGCGCGGGGCGATCAAGGGATTGCGCTGATATGGACCGCCGGCGTCCCGCCGGCATGCGCCGGTGCTTGTGATTGGGAGCGCTCGGCTCCCGCTGCGCAGCGCGCCGGGAGGCGCGCGCTCCAACCTACAAACACCGCGCGCACACACTTGACCCGCGTTATCGTTCAATGTAGAACCATTGTTTGTTCATCATTAAACCATATGGACCGCCCATGCCCTCGCGCCGCCACGTGCTCGCCCTGCTCGCCGCCACGCCGTTCGCGGCGTCCTGCGGCGACAATCTCCCCGATCCCGTGGCAGCATGGCGCTCACCCGGCGCCGGCGAGGCCGATCCGCGGCGCTTTGCGCTGGCGCACGCGATCCTTGCGCCCAATCCGCACAACACCCAACCCTGGCTGGTTGACCTCATCGGCGATGAAGAGATCGTCCTCCACGCCGATCTCGAACGCCTGTTGCCTGCCACCGATCCTTACGACCGCCAGATTATTTTGGGCTGCGGGGCGTTCCTGGAATTGCTGGACCTAGCCGTCCGCGCCAATGGCCGGCGCGCCGAGATCACGCTTTGGCCAGAGGGCGAACCGCAACCGCGCCTCGACCAGCGCCCGGTGGCGCACGTGCGCTTGGTCCCGGACGCGACAACCAAGGACGCGCTGTTCGACCACATCCAGGCGCGCCGCACCAATCGCGAGCCGTTTAACAATCGCCCCGTGGACGAGGCGACGTTGGCCGCGATCACGAACGCTGCACTGCCGCAAACGCCTGGCGGGAGCGGATCGCCGGCGCCATGGCGGATAGATTGGACGCGCTCGCGTGACCAACTCACCGCGCTGCGCGCGTTGGCGTGGAACGGCTTCAACACCGAGTGTACAACGCCTGGCGCCTATCAAGAGAGCGTCGATCTCATGCGCATCGGCGGCGCTGAGATAGCGCGGCATCGTGACGGCATCGCGCTTGAGGGGCCCATGATCGAGTTCGCCAAGACGGTCGGGCTGCTCAATCGTCGCGTTCTCGCCGACACCTCGAACCGCTTTACCCGCGACGGCATCGATGCCTGGCGCCCGCTGGCCGAAAGCGCGCCTGCCTATGTGTGGTTGGTCTCGTTCGAAAATACGCGCGCGGCGCAGGTCGCTGCCGGACGCGCCTATGCGCGGCTCAATCTAGCCGCGACCGAACAGGGTCTCGCCCTGCATCCGTGGAGCCAAACCTTGCAGGAATATCCCGAGATGGCCGAACTCTACGCGGAAGCCAAACGCCTTACCGGCGCGAGCGAGAATGAGACAGCTCAGATGTTGGCGCGAGTCGGTTATGGCGAGACGATACGCCCGGCGCCGCGCCGCGGCTTGAGCGAGCACATCCGGGCATGAAGCAGGACCAGGCGCTACGGGTCTCCTTCCAGGTGATGACCGAGATCGCCATTATCGGCCATCTTGCCGATACCGCGCTCGCCAGGACGCTGCCAGGCGAACTCTCCATCGCCGGCTTTGGCGTGCTGAACCATTTCGAGCGCCTCGATCTCGATGGTGAGAGCCCTAGCAAACTGGCGCGCGCCTTCCAGGTCACCAAAGGCGCGATGACGTATACGCTGCAACAGCTGGAAGCGTTAGGCTATGTGCGCATCCACGATGATCCCGCCGACGCGCGCGGCAAGATCGTGCGAATCACCGTCAAAGGCCGCAAAGCCCGCAATGCCGGCGCCGATTCCGTGCGCCCCGGCATGTTGAAGCTGTTGGAGGCGCTTGGCGGCGACGAATTCGCGCGGGTGTTGCCATTCCTGACGCGGCTGCGCGCTATCCTCGACGCCGCGCGGGACTGAAATGCACCTCTTCCCCGCCCACTACGATAGCATCGTCGTCGGCGGCGGCGCCGCGGGCCTCTATGCCGCGCTGCACGCCGCCAGGCGCGGCCGGCGCGTGTTGGTGTTGGAGGGCAATAGCGAAGTTGGTTTGAAGATCCTGATTTCCGGCGGCGGACGCTGTAATTTCACCAATGTCAATTCCGGGGGAGAGAACGCCGCCTCCCGTTACCTCTCCGCCAACCCGCATTTCGCGCGTTCGGCGCTCTCACGGCACACCCAGCACGATTTCATCGCGCTCATGAAAGCGCACGGCATCGCCTATTATGAAAAGACGCTCGGCCAATTGTTCTGCGAAGGTGCGCGCTCTTCAACCAAGATCGTGCGGATGTTGTTGGCCGAGTGCGCGGCGGGCGGTGTGGAGCTGCAGACAGGTTGCGAGATCACGTCGGTGCGCCGCACCGAACGCTTTCTCATCCAGACTTACTTGGGTGCGCTTACCGCCGACACGCTCGTGGTCGCAACGGGCGGACTCTCGATCCCGAAACTCGGCGCCAGCAGCTTTGCCTTCGAC
>JBEBIU010000024.1:0-29652 GCA_040080225.1 Terricaulis sp. | reverse complement strand
CATCATCGCCGCGGCGGGACCCCGCCGCCGACTACCAGGCGGGCGTAGCCGCGATCAACGCGCAAAACTATCGCGAAGCGGTGCGCCACCTTCGCACCGCTCGCCGTGCATTGCCCAATGACGGCGTGATCAATTACGCGCTCGGCGTCGCCTATTCCGGCGACAACAACAAGCAGGATGCGCGCGAGGCGTTCGAACGCTCCACTCGCGCCGCCAATGCGCCCGCCGGCGCCTGGTTGCAATTGGGCCTGGTTGAACTCGAACTCGGCAATCGCGATGCAGCGATCGCGCAGCAGACAGCACTCGCGTCGGCAATTGCAGCCTGCGACGAAGCCTGCGGCGCCGCGCGCCGTGCGCAATTGCAGGCCGCGCACGATCAACTTGCCCAAGCTTTGACGCCACCAGCAGCGCCTACAGCGGATCCCGCAACCACGGGGTGGAATTTCCCCAGCGTCGAACAAGGCCGCGCGGCCTATGCCGAGGCGGTCGGCCTCATCAACCAAGACCGCTTCGCCGACGCCTATTCCGCATTCGGCCGCGCCCGTGAGGCCATCGGCCCCGATCCCGATGTGTTCAATTATCTCGGTTTCACCAGCCGCAAGCTGGGTCGCCTCGACGACGCCCTCGCTTATTATCGCGCCGCGCTGCGCCTCAGTCCGAGCCATTTGGGCGCAACCGAATATCTGGGCGAACTCTACATCCAGATCGGCGACCTCAACCGCGCACACAGCCAACTCGCACGCCTTGACGATCTCTGCGCTTATGGCTGCGCTCAGCGCGAAGAGCTGGCGCACTGGATTGAGCGCGCTGAGTGAAGACTCGCCGCTGGACCGCCTACGCCCTCGCTGGCATCCGCGGCCCTGGTGCGGCCTTCAACAAGCTCAGGCTGACGAAGAAAGGCTTCAAGTTGAGCTTGTCGAGACGCGACGCCGGACGCCGACGGTCCATCTTTCTCGCGCTGGGGAGCCTCGCGCTGATCGCCGCAGCGGCGCCGACGCCAATCCTGCTGCGGGCGCAAGCGTGGACCACACCGGGTGCTGACCTCGCCGCGGCGCTGACACGCGAACCGCGCGAATGCCTCGGCGCGCGCACGCCTGAAACTGAAATCGGCCGCGCGCTGTTCCGCTCGCCGGCTCTGTTTGGCGGCCCGGCGGCGCGGATGGGGCTTTCCTGCAATGCCTGCCATACCAACGGCCGCATCAACGCGCACTTCTTCGCGCCTGAGCTAACCGACCGAACAAGCGCCGCCGACGTCACCTCCGAGTGGTCGAGTCGCGTTCGCGGCGACGGAATCAGCAACCCGGTGGACATTCCCGATCTTGTCGGCGTCGGCGGACGTGAAGCGTTCGGGCGAGGCCGCGATCCTTCGCTGGAACACTTCACCAGCGGCGTCATCGGTGAAGAATTTCAGGGACCGACGCCGCCGCCGCAAGCGCTGGCGGGACTTCTGGCGTATCTGCGCGCGCTCGCTGCGAGCGCTTGCCAGCCAGGCGAGAGCGTTATCACCTTGGCCTCCGCCGCCGACGACGTGCGCCGCGCGTTGTCGGCGGCGGCAAGCGCAGAGCCGGAAACCGCGTCGCTGTTGGCGCTCTCGGCGCGAGACGCGATGGGACGCATCGCCGAACGCCTGCCGGCGCACACTTTCCGATCGGAGCGCGCGCGCCTGGAGAGGTTGTCGCGCGAACTCGGCCGCATGCGCGCAACGGGGAACATCGGCGCCGCCTTGGAAGGGGCAGGCTGGCGCGCCCGTTTCGACGCGCTGGTGGCCCGCCTCGCGCGGCGCGAGCAACGCAGCTATTTCAATGAAGCAACGCTGCGGGGTTCGCTGCGCTGAATTGGACGGCCGGCCCGTCGGCATGGTGCGGCCTTCGACAAGCGCAGGCTGACGCAAATTGGCGTCCAGCTCAGGCTGACGGAGATGGCGTCACGCTGAGCTTGATGGGGTGGACGCCCCCCGGCGGCATCTGTTGTGCCATGGTGGACGTTGTTGAGTCCGCCACCAGAGGAGAGCGTCCGTGCAGCCCCATTATTGACTTCTCAACCCTTTCCGCCCATATCCCGCCGCAGCGACCGTTCGCGGCTGAGCTAAGCCCGTGAACGCGGTCACTCCGGAACGCCACCATCGACGTTCGGCTTTGAGCGCTTAACCAAGCCAGCTCGCCGCCCTTCTTCGCCGTCGCTTCGTTCCATAAACCCGCGCCCACGCGCAATCGCGTGGGGCGAGAAAGTATCTCTGTGACTCAAATTTCCAGCGAAACGCCGGCTTCGGCGTTCAAGTCCCTTGGCGTGTCCGCGCCGATCCTCAAGGCGCTCGCCGCCGAGGGCTACACGACTCCGACCCCCATCCAGACCCAAGCCATCCCGATCGTGCTCAAGGGCCGCGACCTTATTGGTCTCGCGCAAACTGGCACCGGCAAGACGGCTGCGTTTGCTTTGCCGATCCTCGATCGGCTCAATGCTAGCCGCAAGCACGCGGGCGAGAAATCGTGCCGCACGCTCGTGCTCGCGCCGACGCGCGAACTGGCCAGCCAGATCGCCGACTCCTTCCGCGTCTACGGCCGTTTTCTGGGGCTTTCGACCACGGTCGTGTTCGGCGGCGCTTCGATGCACAAGCAGAAGCAAGCGCTTTATCGCGGCGTCGATATTCTGGTCGCCACGCCGGGGCGGCTGCTCGACCATATCAGCCAGCGCACTTTGCGCCTCGACGCGGTGGAAATCCTGGTGCTCGACGAAGCCGACCACATGTTGGACATGGGCTTCATCCACGATCTGCGCAAAATCGCGACTTTGCTGCCGCGGCATCGCCAATCGCTGTTTTTCTCGGCCACCATGCCGGCGCCGATCGCCGAGCTGGCCGCGCAATTCTTGGACAACCCCGAGCGTGTGGCCGTTGCGCCGCAATCGACTACCGCCGAGCGCGTCGAGCAGGCGGTGATCCATGTCGACCAGAGCAAGAAGCAGGATCTGCTGCACGCTTTGCTGGCCGACAAATCGGTGAAGCGGGCGCTGGTGTTCTGCCGCACCAAGCACGGCGCCGACCGCGTGGTGACCAAGCTCGAAAGCGCCGGCTTCGAAGCCGAGGCGATCCACGGCAACAAGAACCAGGGCCAGCGCACCCGCGCGCTCGACGCTTTCAAGAAGGGCCATGCGCGTTTGCTGGTGGCCACCGAAATCGCAGCGCGCGGCATCGATGTCGATGACATCAGCCACGTCATCAATTTCGATCTGCCCAACGTGCCCGAGCAATATGTGCACCGAATCGGCCGCACCGCGCGCGCCGGGGCAGGGGGCAAAGCGATCTCGTTCTGCGCGCCAGACGAACGCGCGTTCCTGCGAGATATCGAGCGGCTCACCAAGCAGGCCGTGCCGGTGATGGAAACCGATCTTTCGCTTCGTGCGCCGCGTGCGGACGAGCGCGTGCCGCGCCCGAAGGGTCCAGCTGGGCGCTCGGCGCACCCTGCGCGCAAGCACGCGCCAAAAAAGCATCACGGCTCGGAAACCCACGGCCATGCGCACGCCAAGCAAGGTCACGCGCCGACCCGCTCGCGCGAGGACGGCGACCGCCGCGATCGCAAGGGCAATGCGGTGTGGTCCAATGCCGGCCCCTCGCGTGGACGCCAGCGCAAACCGACGCGGGTGTAGTAGCCTGCTCCCCATAGAGGGGGAGGTGGACGCAAACCCGCCTCTACTTGCGCTTGCGTATGCGCGCGCCCATATCGCGCGCCATGCGCAAGGACATGTCAAAGGTCATCGTCGAGCGCCCGCGCATGGGGCGCGCCGCGGCAGGACTTCGCCCCGGCCGCACGCGCGCGCTTGTCGATGACGATGGCGCGCCGATAAACGCCAAGGGAGCGCGTGAACCGAAGGGGCGCGCACAAAAGACCAAAGCGCTCAACGAGACGCTCAACCCGCTGCGTCGTTTTCTTGCGTCCCAAGTCGGCCGTCCCTGGAACAAGGTCTATTCTGAAATCTCCGAGCACCTCAAAGGCACCTCCACCGTGCAGCAGCACGTGCGCGATCACGTCGAAGATTTCGTCGCGGTGAAGACGCGCATGCGCGCCGGCGAAGTGTACGTCGCCGGCCGCTGGGGCAGGGACATGAGCTTGAAGGAAAGCTACCAGCGCCTCTACGTGCATCCGCGCACCGGTCTGCTGCGCCAGAACCCGCACTGGAAAAGCTGGAACGCGAAAACCCGCGCTGCGCGTCAAGCGGCCGAGAGTACCCGCGCCCTGCGCCTGCGCGAAGTCGATGCGAAAACCCAGCTGCATTGTTTTGACGGCGTGTGGTGGGAAGTGAAGCTGGCGAAGGTGAAGCTGCACAAGCGCAAGGATAAGAACGGCCTGGCCGCTTTTTTCGCCGAGCCCTTCACCGACGTGGTCAAACGCGCCAAGCTCTCAACGCTGCCGCCGGAAGAACTCTACGCGAAACCGGGCGTGTACGCCGCCGAGAAGCGCCAGCTGAACAAGACGGAGCTGAAGCGGCTGGGGTTGAAGTAGCGAGTTGAAAGGCGGGGCGCGCCGCCCTGGAGGCAAGCCATGGGGCTTTTTCGCGGTATTCTGGTCGGCCTGATCGCGTTGGTGGCGCTCGTTTTCCTAGTGCAGAACCTCGCCACCATCGAAGTGGCGTTTCTGACCTGGTCATTTGCGGCGCCGCGGGCGCTTGTGTTCGTGCTTTTGTTCGCGGTGGGGCTGATCGCGGGCTATTTGGTGCACGCGGTGCGGATGCAAGTGCGCCGCTCTAAGCAGGTCGCCGCCAAAGCTGTTTCTGAAACGCCGCCCGCGGCTTCTTGACGAGGCGCCGGTAGTCTATGTTTGCGGCGCGTTACACGCTGCGGCCGCAGCCGGTCAGCGTGCGCCCGTCGATCACGGCCTCGACGCTGGCGGGGAAGTGTTCTCCGCTCATCGGATCGCTGCAGGGGAAGCGGCGGATGGTGATTGCTACCGTGTGGCCGCCAGCGCGCGCGTCGTAGCGCGTGGCGCCTTCCTGCGAGGTGGTCGGCTCAACCAAAGGAAACTCCGCACTGGCCTCGCCGTAGTCCCAGATCATCACCATGCGGTGCTGCTGATAGATGTCGAGCATCCAGCCGGGCTCCGAACCGACGGCGCGGAAATCGACGCCCGCGGCGCGCGCGTTCTCCCAACTCGGCATTGCCGCCAGTGCGTCCTGCGCCTGCGCGCCGAGATCGTTGTTGCCCGCCTCGTTCGTTTGTGGCGGCGCCGCGCAGGCTACAAGCGCCAGGGCCAGGATCAAAGCACGCATGCGTCACTCCAATGAAAGCGCCGCCGCGCCTCTGCGACGCGGCGGCGCAATCCTTGCCTTAAGCTCAGCCCTGGAACGCGCTGATCATCACTTCCACGCGGCGGTTGCGTTGGCGACCGCTGTCGCTGGAATTGTCGGCGATCGGCTGGCGTTCGCCGAAGCCGGTGGCGATCACGCGCTGGCGGATGACGCCGCTTTGGATCAGCACCGAGGAGACGTTCATCGCGCGGCGCTCGGAGAGACCGAGATTGTAATCGTCGGCGCCTACTGAATCGGCGTGCCCGAGCACGTCGATCGTGGTCTGCGGATACTCGCCCAGCACGCCCGCGACTTCGCGCAACGTAGGCACGAACTGCCCCTTCACCGTGTCGCGGTTGAAGTCGAAGGTGAGGTCGGCCGGGAAGTTCAGCAGGATGCGGTCCTGGCTGACGCGGGTGACGCCGACGCCGGAGCCGGCAAGGCGTTCGCGCAGGTTTTGCTCCTGGCGGTCCATGTAATTGCCGATCAGGCCCCCCGCGATGGCGCCGACGCCAGCGCCAATCATGGCGTTGCGGCGGTCGTCGCCACCGGCAAGCGTACCGGCCGCGGCCCCTGCGATCGCGCCGATAATAACGCCGGTTCCGGTGTTGTTGCGCGTGCGCTCCCCGGTCACCGGATCGACTGTGGTGCAGCCGGCAAGAGTCAGCAACGCGGCGAAGCCGGCCAGTGCTTTACGGATCATCATGTCCCTCCAAATAGGTGCGGGCGGTTCTTGCCCAATCGCCTTGAGAATCGTCCCGCTGGCCTGAGCGCGGGATGAACGCCATCCCTAATCGGGCGAGCCTGACGCGGCATAACGGCCAAGTCGGCCGAATTGTTCCATCAGGACTGCATCGACCCCAGCGGCGATCTGGTCGAGGCTTAGCCTCGGATCGCCTGAAACGCGATAAGTCATTGTAATTCTCGCCCCTTGTGGATCGGGCGCCACAACAAAAGTGAGCACGCCGCTCACCCCCATTTCCTGCAATGGCCCAAGCCCACCCAGCACGCGCAGCGTGCGCACGCCATCGCGCTCCATGACCAGGACCACGCGGGCATGCTCAACCGACTGCCCGTCCCAGCGTTCGCACCAGCAGCCGCCAGCGCGGGCGTCCAGCCGCAGGCGGCTTGCATCGCCGGAATAGGTGTGGGCGTTGCTCCACCAATTCTGGATCCGGGTGAGCGCGCGCCAAGCTTGCTCGGGCGTGGCCGCCACTATGGCTTCGGCCTGGAGGCTAATCGAACCCGGGGCGGCGGCCGCGACCTCGGCTGCCGCGGGCGCCACGCCTGCGAGCCAAACCAGAAACGCCAGAAATACCGAACGCATCCTCGCCTGCATGGACGCCAGCGTTAGGGCCATTTGAATGATCGTTCAAGAGGAAAGGAAGCGCCTCAGCTTCTGATTCAAGGCAACAACGTCCCGAAGGTCGCATTCCCACACAACCAATGCAGCCCAGCCAGAATGCGCCAGCGCCGAGAGGGCGGCGTCGTCGCGAGCGCGGTTGCGCGCGATCTTGGCTTGCCAATAGTCGGCATTGTCCTTCGGGGGCCGAGCGCCGCGCTTGCAATCGTGTCCATGCCAGAAACAGCCATGCACAAAGATCGCCTTGCGCGTGGGTGCGAACACCAGGTCCGGCTTGCCCGGCAATCCTGCGCCGTGCAAGCGATAGCGGCGCTGATAGCCAAGCTCGCAGACCGCTTTGCGCACAATACGCTCGGGATTGGTGTCGCCGCTCTTGACCGCGCGCATCACCGCCGAGCGCTGTTCAGGGGAGAAGACGTCGGCGCGCATCAGGCGCGCTTGCGCCGGCCATCGACGCCCGCGAGCGGCGCCAGCAGATTACCGGCGAGCCAGCGCACCACCGGTACGCACACGCCGTCGCCTAGTAGATGCAACGCAGCGGTCGCGCCAGATGGAAGGGGGTAGTGCTCAGGCACGCCCATCAGCCGGGCTGCTTCGCGCGGCGACACCAGCCGCGAGCGGATGCGCTCGCCATCCACGAACAGCAACATCTGCTTGCTCGATCCGCCCGCTGGCGTGCGCAAGCATCCCGCCAAACCGTCGAAGCGTGCTTCCGCACGCTGCACTTTTTTTCCGTGCTCGATGCGAATGCGGCGGAACACAGCGCCAACTTGCGTCTCGCCGCTGGCGGCGATCGCAGCGACGCGCGCGCGCTGCAATTCACTCATTTGTGCGAGTAAGGTTTGGGTCTGTTCCTCGCTGCGCCATGGCGTGCCTTGGTGATCGTCGTCGAGCAGGTCCATGAGACTGGTGTTGCGCCTGGCCGGCGGCGCGAGGCGCCACCACACGAATCGTTTGCGCAAGCCGTCCGGCAAACGCGCGACGACGTTGCGCAAACCCGGCGTGTGGAACGGCTCAACGGGACCCGTCATGGCCAGATGCGCGGGGACGCGCCGCGAAGCTATGATGAACAGCCGCGATCGCGATTGCGGCGTGAATAGAGCGGCGTCGATCTCCAGCGCGCCGACGCGATAGCCGAGCGAGTCGAGCGCGTGAACAAGCGCTGTGAAGTCAGCGCCATTGTGTGAACTCAAAAGTCCGCAGACATTTTCAAGCGCCAGCACGTCCGGCGCGTCCGCGCCAAGCCGTTCGAGCAAGCGGTGAAAGCCCCAGAACGCCCCTGATCGCGGCGCGGCCAGACCGCCGCGGGCGCCAGCGAGCGAAAGGTCCTGGCAGGGGAAGCTCGCCCAGGCCAAGGAGGCGCCGGATGGGACGGCGCCGGGCTTGAGCCGCCAGATATCGCCCTCGACCAAGTGCTCGCCGCCGAACGCGGTGCGATAAGCGCCGGCCTTGGCGGGATCGATGTCATTGGCGAAGATGCAGCTGAAATCCGGCTCAAGCCCGAGCCGCGCCAAGCCTCCGCCCGCGAAAAACTCAAGCATCGGGGCGCTGGAATCAGCTTGCATCCGGCAATGATAGAGCGTGTTGCGGAGCGGGCGAAACACCCCGATTTCTCTCCGTTGGGCGTAATGCTGACGGCCAATACGAAGACTCGCGCCAGTATGCGTGGAACTCGCTCTGGCGTTTCTTGGCGGCTTAGCGTCTAATGGCGTTGGGCGGCTGCCATTTGGGGGTAGGTCGATGCGGGCTCAGTTCCGCGCTTTGATTGCAGCGTTTGCGCTGACGGCGATGATTGCCGGGTGCCAACGTCAGGAGAATGCGGCGCCCAGTGATGCTGGTCCGTCATCGCCCAGCAATGCGCAGCGCGAAGCCGGCGCTGCAGCCGAGCAATTGGCTGCTCTCGGGGGCGCCGCCAATGCCGCCCAGCGCGCCCAGCTCGAGGGGGAGTTTGAGGCTTCGGGCGGGCTTGATTCGCTTGGGTCGGCGGAAGGCGCTTGGGATTTGACGCTGCTTGAAAATTACGCCCAATTCTCGAGACCCGGCCTCGGCGAGGACGGCGGGCCTACCGGCGCGCGCGATTATCACGAGCGTGGGATGCGAGTCGCCGCCGGGCCGCTGACCATCACGATCCGGCTGGAATCATGCACCGTGAGCGGCGTCGAATTGCCCTACGTGGCGCACGTCCTGTTCGAAGGGGTAGCATACCAGGGCTGCGCGCGGCGCGGCGTCGGCGAAGGCGCGCGGCGAAGCTGGGCGACGGTGATTGACGAACTGCTTCCCGCCATCGACGCATGCTTGGACCGCGCCGGCGCAGGCGCGCGGGTCACATTCGCATCCGACCTGAACGATGGCGATGTCAGCGTGCGGCTGCGAGAAAGCAATGGCACCAGGCGCGTGTGCACCGCGCCCAAGGCCGGCGGCGATGCTCAGATGCAACCCTTGTCGGATCTCGACACGGAGCATGGCGAGGGCGACCCGGAGTTTCTGCGCGCCGTCGCTGAGCCGCGCCGGCAGAATTGCCGCGCCGCCGAGCCCGCGGTTAGCGCCTCGGGCGAGCAGATCGGCTGGCTCATCCGGCGCACCTGCTGATTGGATTTAGTTGAGCAGGCCCTGCACCCAATGCAGCAAGCCGCTGAACACAGCCGCGCCGACTGTAAACGCGATGTAGGTCGATAGCGCGCAAGCGGCCACCGTCGCCAGCAACAGAACGCCGTCGCGCTGCAGCAGCGCCAACGCGGTCAGCGCCACGGTGATTCCCGGCGGCCAGTTCCCAGCGGGAATCGGCAAGATCAACACCAACGCCATGAACAGCGTCTGCAGCCCCACATAGATGGTGAAAGGAAACCTGGTCAGAAACGAAAGCCGCGGCTTGATCAAGACTTCCACGCGTTTGAGCGTCGGGATTGCGACGTTGAACGTCCGCCGCAGCGCCTGGCTATCGACGCGCCATGCTCGCACCTGCGCGGGCGCCCAGAGCTTGTGTTGCCCAAAGAGCAATTGCAGCGCGGGGGCGATCATCAGAAATCCGAATATCGTGGAAATGCCTGGGACGTTGGGGATGCACATCGGCAGCGCTAGCACCAGCAGCACCACGCCATTGGCGCGCGAATCAAGGCGGTCCAGCAGTTCGCCTACGCTCACTTTTTCTCCAGGGAACGCGTCCGCGAGTTCGGCCAAGAGCTCCGAGGCGGGAGCGGCATGGCGTGGCGGTTCGGGAGAAGGAGAAATGTCCATGAGGGGCGCGGCGGTCTCCTTGGGGCGCCGCGTCGGGTTTGGCCAGCGCCAATCGTCGTCGCAAGCTGCGTTCAGACCTCGTCAACCAGGACGGGCTTAGCGATAGGCGATGGCGCGCGCGATCTTGCCCTTGCTGTGCCTATGTCTCGCCGCTGCGGGCTGTAGCGGCGCTGCGCCGCCGCGGGAACTCGCGGGGCTTTGGGGCGCGGGCGCCGCATCATGCGAAGCTGGCGTCGGGGTGCGTTTTGGCAGGAACGCCATCGAAATGATCTACCGAGAGAAAGCACAAACGCTGTTCGCACATCCAGTTTATGCGGTGCTGAGCCGGGGCGACCGCTTTCGCGTGCGCATCACCTACGAGCTTCCCCATATTGCCGGTGGGGTGCGCGGGCCGGGCGGGCGCGGAATCATCGTGTTGGTGCAACAACAGGGCGGTGGGGTGGCGCCAGAATCCCACAATCTGATCGACGGGCGCACCGGCGCGGCGCGCGCGCGCATCAGTGACGATCCGGCAGCAGCCTTATTGTCGCTCGTCCCATGCGGCGCGAGCCCATGGACCGAAGGCCTGCGCGGTCGCCGTCACGCCTAACCGGCGCTTTCGATGCGAAAGCGCCGGCAGGCTGTGTCGATGCTATTCGTTGCGGGCTTGCTGGCCGGACGCTTCGCCATTGCAGCGCGCGATTTCATCGGCGGAAAGTTCCCGGCCCTCAGAGCCGTAGGCGGTCACGCGCGCGCCGCTCTCGCGCACGAATTGCCGGCAGGCGCGAACCGAAACCCCATGGTTAGGGCGGGCTCGGCAGGTGTCGCCGTCGCAGCTCCAAATCGCGTTTTGGGCGATTACGCGGTCGCCGGTTGCCAGGGGGGCCTCAATTCTGGCGGTAAAGACCGGGTCGCGCGCGAACGCCGGTCCGATTAGGACAACGCTGGCAATGGCCGAAAGGACGATAGAGCGAGTGGAAATCATGAGAATTAGTCTCCTTGTTGGCGCGTCTGGGGAGGAGCGCTAGACACACTATCAGTTACGTTCTGAGTTATGACAAGAGAAAAATGAAGAAATCAAATAATATTCATAACTCCTGTGCGACTGGATCGGGCGGGCCGGCGCCTGATGGGCGGGGTTGCAACGCGCCGCTGTTAAGAATGTACTGGAAGCAGCGCCGCGATTGCGCATTAAATGGACGCGCCGGAGCAGATTGGGACAGGCTCCAGCGCCGGGAGGGGACCAATGACGTTCTACAAATTCACCGTCGGACTTGTGCTGACTGTGGCGATGATCGCGGTGCTGGGGTTCGGCGCCCTGGTGTTCAGCGCGCGCGATTTTCAATATGGCGTGGCCGACATCTCCTCCAGCACAAGGGGCGTCATCGATTTCTCCCAGCTTGCCAAGGCGGAGACACAAGTCGCGGCTATCTTGGAAGAAACCAAAGGTCCGCGCGGCGAGCACGCGCAAATTCAAGAGCAATTGTCCGCCCTCGACGGTGAGGCCCAACAGGCCGCGGCCAACGCCAACACGGCGCGCGCTGGCATGGTCGGCGCTATCGCCGCGATCGAGCAGCGCGCACGCGTGCAGAGCGCAGCGAGCGCCGCCGCCGACCTCAGCACACAAGGCCTGACCCAGCGCGTGAATGCGCTCGCTTCGCGATCGGGCTTGGCGCCTGACGATCAGCAGAGCCTTGCAACGCTGCGCACCCAAGCGGAGCAATTGAGCGTGAGTGACGAGCGCGTCGCCGAAGCCAACGAAGCGCGCGCCGCTTTGGTGACCCGTCGTGACTTGGTGGGTGGGCAGGTCGAAGAATCGAACCGACGCATTCAAGCAGCGCAACGAGCGGTTTTGGCCGAGACCGACCAATACGAACGCATCCGTAGCGAAGCCAACGCGCTGCGCAATCTGAGCCCGCTGGGGCTGAGCGCTTACCTCGCGCAAGGCCATCCCGCCCTGCTCTCCACCATGCTGGTGCTGCTGATGGGGGCGCTGGGTTCGCTGCTGTACCTGTTCCCCGCTTATCTCAATCGGCCGCAGCCCGTGACCATGGCAGAGATCGCGGTACGGCTGATTTTCGGCATGTGCGCCGCGCTTGCGGTTTATGTGTTGGCCAACGCGGCGGTTTCGAGCTTCTCGTTCGGCTCAGGCCCAGCCCAAGCGGGCACCTCGTCGAACCTCAACCCGTTCACGGTGTCGTTGTTCGGGATAGTGGCGGGCGTGCTGTCGGAAGACATCGCAAAATGGATCCAGGATCGCGGCCGCGGGATATTCACCCAGGAGCCTGGCGGCGTCTCCAACGGCGCCGACCTTCAGCCGGCCTCCAGCAGCATGATCAACCCCCACGGCGGCCCTGGCGCGCCGTAGGGCTTTCCGGACTGCTGGCGCTTAGCGGAATGAACGTCTAACAGACGTTTGTTCGGGTCGTTTTCGCCAAGGAGTTCCCATGCGCCGCGCCGTCGTTGTTTCCTATGCTCGCACCGGCCTCGCCAAATCCGGTCGCGGCGGCTTCAACGACACTCATGGCGCGGCGATGGCCGGCCATTGCATCCAACACGCGGTGGCGCGCGCTAAGCTCGAACCCGATGCGGTGGAGGATGTGATCCTCGGCTGCGGCTCGCCAGAAGGCGCAACTGGTCATAACGTGGCGCGGATGGCTTCGGTGTGGGCGGGGCTCGACTTCAAAGTGTCGGCCGCCACCATCAATCGCTTCTGTTCGTCAGGCCTGCAATCGACCGCACAGATTGCGCATTACATCATGCAGGAGGGCGCCAAGGTGGGCGTCTCGGGCGGCGTTGAATCGATTTCACTGACGCGACTGTCAGGCATGAACACCAGCCACATGTTCGAGGAAAAGCTCCAGAAGGAGCATCCCTACATGTGGATGGCGATGATCGAGACCGCCGACATCGTCGCTCAGCGCTACAACGTGGCGCGCGAGTATCAGGACGAGTACGCGCTGCGCTCGCAGCAGCGCATCGCCGCGGCGCAGACGACAGGACTGTTCAAGGACGAAATCGTCCCGATGCAGACCAAAATGAAGAAGGTCGATAAGGAAACCAAGGCCGAGAGCATCGTCGACGCCGTTGTCGACCGCGACGATTGCAATCGCGCCGACACAACGCTCGAAGGCTTGGCGAAGCTTGAGCCGGTGCGCGGCGCCGGAAATTTCGTCACCGCCGGCAATGCTAGCCAATTGTCCGATGGAGCGGCGGCTCTGGTGTTGATGGATGAGAAAGAGGCCGAGCGGCGCGGGCTTGAGCCAATGGGCCTGTTCAAGGGCTTTGCCGTCGCCGGGTGTCATCCCGATGAAATGGGCATCGGCCCGGTGTTCGCCGTGCCGCGCCTGCTGGAACGGCAGGGGCTCAAAGTCGATGACATCGACCTGTGGGAATTGAATGAAGCGTTCGCGTCGCAGTGTCTCTATTCGCGAGATCGCCTTGGCATCGATCCGGAGAAGTACAACGTCAATGGCGGCTCGATCGCGATTGGGCACCCGTTCGGCATGACCGGCGCACGGCTTGTCGGTCACGTGTTGATGGAAGGGCGCCGCCGCAAGGCGAAGAACGCGGTGGTGACAATGTGCATTGGCGGCGGCATGGGCGCCGCCGTGCTGTTCGAGGTTTTCCAATGAAAACGTCGAACAGCCCGGCAAAGGCGCCCATCAATTCCGGTTTGTCCGAAATCGCCACCCGATTTCGGTGGGGCGCGGCGGGGCTGTTTGAGTTCTTCCACTGAAACCGCGCGTGATTGAGACTAGGCGCCTTAGGCTGATCCCGGCGACGCCTGAGATGCTTCACGCGGAGCTTGCGGGCGACATGAAGCAGTTTGCATCTCTGCTCGTCGTTGCGCCGCCGCGTGATTGGCCTCCTGAGCTGTACGATGCCGACGCCATGCGCTTCGCGCTCAATCAGATGGAGCGCGACGGTCCACACAGCGTTTGGGGGTTCCACTATTTCGTGCTCAAGCGCGCGCTGGGGCAGGCGATCCTGATCGGCGCTGGCGGATACAAGGGCGCCCCGCGCGATGGCGCTGTGGAGCTGGGTTATTCGGTTCTGGCTAGCCATCGCCGCAAGGGGTTCGCGAGCGAAGCGGTGCGCGCGATGGTCAAGCGCGCTTTCGCCGACCCCGCTGTGTCGCGGGTGATCGCCCATACGCTGACGGAATTGATTGCTTCACAAGGCGTGCTGACGAAGTGCGGTTTCGAGTTGCAGCACGACACGCTGGAGCAGGGGGCGATCATGTATGCGCTCAAGCACCCGTTCGCTCGCCGTCGATGAATACGACGGCATGGCCTTTAATCGCGAACCGATCGGGTTTATGGAGTTGCGGCCTGCGCTGCCCACCATCATGGAATGGGCGCCGATCGGCCCTCGGGCTTCGTCTTGCGCGTGACGGTCATGAGCTGCCGTGCTAGCGCGGAGATTGGAGGCGGGGATGGCGGACATTTTCGTTTCATATAAACGCGACGAACGCGAAGCGGTCGAGTGGATTGCGGCGCAGCTGCGGAGCTTGGGCTTCAGCGTGTGGTTCGACGCCGGTATGACCGCCGGCGACGCCTTCAGCGATGAGATCGATCGCGAGGCCCGCGCCGCTAAGGCTATCCTGGTGTGCTGGTCGCCTTCGGCGCGAGAATCGAGGTGGGTGAAGGCTGAAGCGATGATCGGATTCGAGCACGACAAGCTCGCCGCTGCTTATGTGGGCGGTCCTGATGGGTTTTCTCCACCGACGCCGTTCAATGCTGTTCATGCTGCTGATCTGCGAGGTTACTTGGCGTCCCCTACCGAGTTGCACCCCGGTTGGCTCGGCGTTCTGCGCCGGTTGGGTAAACTCTGCGGTCGCCGCGACGTTGAAGAATGGGGTGCGTTGGACCTAGGTTCACCCTCCAGCGAGCCTCAGCTGAAGGTTTGGCTATCGTCGAACGCACACAGTCCGCTTGCGCCATTAGTGCAACGAGCGTTGCGTGAAGCCGAGGCGTGGCGCCTTGGCGCGGTAGAGCGTGAGCGCGCGGCTCAGGAAGCACACGAACGCAAGCTCGCTGAGCGCGAAAGCCAGGAGCGACTGATTTGGCGGGGGCGCATGACGCGACGCCAAGGCCGCATCTGGTCGATGTTGACGGCAGGGTTGCTCGGGTTGGCTTTCAGCCCGTTGGATTTGCTCGCGGTTCCTCCCGGATGGAATCCGATTGCGGTTGTTGGGTTCGACGCGATGGCGGCGCTGGTGTTTGCGGGGCCTCTGCTTATGGCTGCGCGTTGGCTGGTTGCGATCTCGCAACGTCGCGTGGGCATGCACCCGCGCAGCTATTTCGATTGGCCGTTCCTGATCGTGCTCGCAATCTGCGTCGCCATCGGGGTTTATTATGTGCTGGATACGCGCGACTCAACAACGCTGGTGGCTGGCGGCAGCTTCATGGTTGGGTTGATGGCCGTTCCGGTTTCCGTTCTAATCTGGGCGTTGTCGCTGACCATGGGAGGACGCCCGGTTTCGCGCAGCGCCGATCCGCCATTTCGTACGCCGTTTGAACGGTATGGCTGGCTCTTGATCCTCGCGCTGCTGGTTTGTTGTGTGGTGCTTTACGGCATGGGCCGGACGCCCAACAGAGCCTGAGCGCGTTTGCCCGCACCTCACCCGAGAGTTTTGTGTACGCTCGCGGCGCTGGCGATGGGTGCGCCTTGCGCGTCGAGAAGGTCTGCGTGCTGAAATAGCAGCGTTTTGGTCCTGCGGACGACGCGCGCTTCGGCGGTTCCAGCACGCGCAGAAGCAATTATTGTAATTTCCATTGACACCAGAGTCGCCTTGCCCCCGGCCTCGCGCTCGGCGGCGGCGTCGAGCGCTTCCGTGAGCTGAGCGGCGAGTTCGGCATTGCTCATGCTTTTTGCTTACGCCCGATCGCCAGCATGATGCGCTCGTGCGCGAATTCGAGCGTCGACCATGTGCCGACCACCGCGCCCTTGCCGGGCTCGAGGTCTTTGTAGTGGGAAAAGAAGTGACCGATCTGCGCCACCAGCAGGGGCGGCAAATCCTCTTGCGTCTTCACGTCCTTGTAGAACGGATTGAGCGCATCGACGGGCACCGCGAGAATTTTTTCGTCCACGCCCTTCTCGTCATCCATCAGCATCACGCCGATCGGGCGCGAGCGGATGAAGCAGCCGGGCACCACCGGCATCGGCGTAACTACCAAGATGTCGAGCGGATCGCCATCCTCGCCGAGCGTGTTGGGGATGAAACCGTAATTGGAGGGATAGATCATTGAGGTGTGCAAGAAGCGATCGACGAATAGAGTGCTCGATTTCTGGTCCAGCTCATATTTCACCGGCAGTCCGCCTTGCGGGATTTCGATGAAAGCGTTGACCTCGTGGGGTGGGTTTCGGCCCGGGGGGATGTAGGAGATGCTCATGGGTATTTCACTCGACTGCAAATTGACAAGCCGTCATTCCGGGCTTGCGAAGCAAGACCCGGAACCCAGGGGCAACGAACTCGGTGTCGGCTCCTGGGTTCCGGGTTCCGCCTCCGGCGGCCCCGGAATGACGGCTTGTAGGATGGGCGCATAAGATGAGCTACATCCGTTTCCGCAACACCGCCAAATCCGCAAACGCCGCCGGCCGCTTCTGCGCCTTGGCTGCGAAGGCTTCGGCGATGTGCTCGGGTGAGAACATGCCGGCTTGCCAGGTGGCGATGTAATCGAGCGCGTCGCCGGTCGAATGATCGCGCGCGTACTTGATCATCTGCTTGGAGCCCGTCACCGCGAGCGGCGATTTCTCCGCGATTTCGGCGGCGAGCGTCATCACGTGCGCCATCATCGCCTCGTGGGTTGGGAATACCTCGTTGACGAGGCCGATCTCCTTCGCTTTCGCCGCCGGCAGACGCCTTCCGGCATAGGCTAGCTCGCGCACCCAGCCGTCGGGGATCAGTTTGCACAGGCGCGGAAACGTGCCGACGTCCGCAGTCATGCCGATATTGATCTCGGCAATCTGGAAGAAGGCGTCTTCGGTCGCGTAGCGAATATCGCAAGCGCTGGTCATGTCGACGCCGGCGCCGATGCACCCGCCCTGGATCGCTGCGATCACAGGCATACGCGCATCGTCGAGGCAGGAGAACGAGCCTTGCAGCACTTTGACGAAATCACGAAACGCTTCGGCGCGCGCATAGCGATCCCCGCCCTGGGCGGAGACGCCCTCGCCGTCGGTGAACACGGAAATGTCCATGCCGGACGTGAAGTGCTTGCCGGTGGAGGAGATGACGATCACGCGCGCTTTGGCGTTATCGCTGATGTCGTTCACGATTTCCGGCAGCTCGTTCCAGAACGCGCGGTTCATCGCATTGAACGCCTCGGGGCGGGACAGCTCGATATGGGCGATTGCGTTGGAGATGGTGACGGAGAAACAGGTGGGTTCGGTCATGGGGGCTAGCGAATGGCGAATGGCGCGATGAGTCAAGCGGCGCGAGCCTCACTCGCTACTCGCACCGGCCCTCAAGCAAACACCACCCCCGTCAGCACCGCCGCGTAATGCACGCCAGCCGCCGCCATCACAAACCCGTGCCAGATAGCGCGGCGGAAGGGGAGCTTTTCCCAGATATAGAAAGGTATGCCGATCATGTAGAGTAACCCGCCTACGGCCAGGAGGATCAGCCCCGCGAGCGGCACGCCCTCAAGCATTGGCCCGGCCGCGGCGACCACGAGCCAGCCGAGCGCCACGTAAAACGCGATCCAGATCTTCTTCGACACTCCTGGCAGGAACAATTTCCCCGCCGCGCCAACTAACGCCAGCGCCCAAACCACGCTGGTCATGGAGATCGCCCAGGCGCCGTCGAAGCGCAGCGTGGTGAACGGCGTGTAGGTGCCGGCGATCATCAGGAAGATGGCGGCGTGGTCGAAGCGGCGCAATAGCGCTTTGCGCTTGGGCTGTTCGGCCAGATTGTACGCCATCGAGCAGCCGATCATGGCGATCACGCAAGCGGCGTACACCGCCACCGCGCTCGCCATGCCAAGCCCGCCCTGCCAGATCGCCAGGCCGAGTGCTACGCCAACCGCCAACGTGAACAACCCCAGCGCCACCCCATGCACCCAGCCATCCACCAGCTTTTCGAGCCGCGTCGGGTAGTGCAGCTTGGGCAGGAGGTCGGTCAGCGTCATTGGCGCACCATGGCGTATTCGCGGCTTCATGTCAGGGGGCTTGCGATCACGGTTCAAGACGATGTGTGACGTGTCAGGACGAGGGATTCGCGCCCGTATCTAATACGCCGTCATTCCGGGGCCGCCAGAGGCGGAACCCAGAACCCAGGGGGCGAAAAGCACAAGTCTCTCACTGCTCCCGATTGAATCAAAAGGCGCTAGACCGAGTGTAGGGCTCCTGGGTTCCGGGCTCGGTTTCGCCGCCACGGAATGACGGAATATGGCGATGGCGCCACGCACGTTTCAATGAAATCGGGTATTAGGGTCGCCACGGAGAATCACATGCACCGCCGAGCCCTCCTCGCCGCGCTCTTCGCCGCAGCCGCAGCGCCAGCTTTCGCGCAGCGGCCGTTGCTCGATAGCCTCACTCAGCGCGACGCCAGTCGCGGGATCAAGGATGCGCTCGGCCTCGCTGCCATGAACGCCACCACTAGGCTGGGCCAAGCCGACGGCTTCTGGTCCGATGCGCGCGTGCGCATTCCTTTGCCTGGGCTGTTGGGGCGCACGCAACAGAGCTTGCGTCCGCTTGGGCTGTCGCGCCCGCTCGACGCGTTGCAGGAAAATCTGAACCACGCCGCGGAAACCACCATGCCGCAAGCAGGGCGGTTGTTCGTGGGTGCGGTGCGCGACATCACCATCGCCGACGCCATCGACATCGTGCGCGGCCCGGAAGATAGCGCCACCCGCTATCTGCGCGGGCGCACCGAAACGCGGCTGACCTCGCTGCTGCGTCCGCCAATGACGCGCGCGTTGACCACATCCGGCGCGTTCACCCTGATGCGTTCGGCGCTGCGCGAAGTCGGCCTCGCCGGCGCGACCGGTAATTTACGTACGGAGATCATCAACTTCGCCACCACCAAAGCGCTCGACGGCGCATTCTTCTTCATCGCCCAGGAAGAGCGCGCCATCCGCCGCGATCCAGTGCGGCGGACAACCGATATTCTCCGGCGCGTGTTCGGTTCGTGAGCGACGACTTTCGCCGCGTAACATTCGACCTGCCCGGCGGCGCCATGGCCGGTATCGCCCTCGGGCGCGAAACACCCAATCCGGATATCGTGCTCCTGCACGCGACCGGCTTCAACGCCCGCGCCTATCGGGCCATGCTCGCGCCTTTGGGAGAGCGCTATCATGTGCTGGCGCTCGATCTGCGCGGTCATGGCCGCACGCGGCTGCCGAACCACTTGTGGGGGTATGCCTCCTGGCGTCAGCACGCCGATGATGTCGCGAAGGTGTTGGAAAGCCATTTCACCGCTCCGGCCACGCTAGCAGGGCATTCCCTCGGCGCCACGGTCGCGCTGCTGCTCGCGGGCAGGCGGCCGGATCTAACGGCCTCGCTGGCGCTGATCGAGCCGGTAGTTCAAAACGCGTCGTTCTACACGGCCATCCAAGTGTTGGGCGCAACGACCATGATGCGCGCGCTGTTTCCGCTAGCGCGCGCCGCGCGCAAGCGGCGCAACGTTTTTCCCGATCGGGAAACCGCCGTGCGCGCATTTTCTGGGCGCAGCGTATTCAAAGCGTTCACCCGCGAAATGATCGAAGACTATGTCGCCGATGGATTGATCGAGGATGGGCGCGGCGCATTCAAGCTCGCCTGCACGCCGGCTTACGAAGCGGCGACCTTCGCAGCACAACGCCACGACCCATGGGCGGCGTTGCGGCGCGGATTGTGTCCCATGGTCCTGCTGCGCGCCGAACGCTACTCGACCGTATCGCATGGCGCCTTCCGACGCATCGCCGCGATGCGGCCCGATGCGCGCATGGCGACCGTCGAAGGCGCGGGCCACATGCTGCCGATGGAACGGCCAGACCGCGTGCGCGCGGCGATCGAAAGCGCGGTGCTGATGCGGCGGGGCGGTTCCCTGTCGTAGATGACATTCCGGGCTGAAGCGGGCGGCACAGCCGCGCGCAAGAATGGTGACGGATGCTTCCGGCCTTGCTATCGAAGTCAAAAGCGGGAGGCCCCGGTGGTCGACGTTTTCATTAGTTATAAGAAAGAACGGCGTGCGCACGCCAAGCGGTTGGCGGCGGTTCTGGAGACCTATGGATTTGAAGTCTGGTGGGATTACGACCTATTGGTCGGCGCTGGCGACTACGACACCCAGATCGAGCACAAGTTGAGCGCCGCAAAGGCGGTGATCGTACTCTGGTGTTCCGGCTCTCGTGCATCCAGATTTGTGAAGGACGAGGCGGATCGCGCCGTCCGTGCCGAAAAATTGCTGCCCGCCCTAATCGAGGCGGGCGTGGACCCGCCACTCGGGCTCGGCAGGGCTGAAATGGCGCATCTGCTGGCCTGGAGCGGCGATCCAAGCGCCGAGGGCGTGGTGCGCCTCGTCGAGGGCGTTGAGCGGTTGACCAAGCGCTCCCGCCATTATCGACCGAATATGCTCGAAACTCTGCGGGAGGCAGCGGCGCTGCCAAGCGTGACTTCGATGAGGCTCGAGATGGAAGACACCAACGCGCCGCCCATGACGCCACCGTTTTCCACGATTGGCCAAGGCGCTCAATCCCAAGCGCCGCCCGTGACGCCCGCGCCAAGCGGCCAGTCGCCGCAAGCAACCACAACGACCGACTTTGCCGAAGTGCCGGCAGGCATGTGTCGACTTGGTTTCTCGCAGGCGCAGATCGATGACGTAGTGCGGTTCACCCAACGCAATTATCCGCACATACTACTGAACAGCGTCGCCCACGTCATGGCGCGCAAAGAGGCGCTGGTCGCGATCGCTAAGTTCGCCATTGGCGCAACGCCCGTCACCAACGCGCAATATGCGGAGTTTGCGGCGGCGACCGGCTACAGAACTTTGGCGGAGCGAAAGGGCGCCGACTCCTGGCGCAAGCATGAACGCCAACTGGATCACCCCGTGGTCTATGTGAGCCATAGCGACGCGCGGGCTTTTTGCCAGTGGCGCGGTGGTGATTTGCCCACGCTGGAGCAATGGGTGCGCGCGTTTCGCGGCGACGATGGCAGGCTCTACCCCTGGGGGGAAATCTTTGATCCCGCCAAGTGCAATACTCGGGAAAGCTATCGGGATCAGACAACAACGCCTGTGCGCCAGCACTCGGCCGGCCAAAGTTCGTTCGGTTGCTACGACATGGTTGGCAATGTGGGCGAGTGGACCGCGACCTCCGACGGCGGCGGCTTTGTTTTGCTTGGAGGCTCATACGCTGACGATTGCGGTGTCGCAGGTCTGCCTGTTGCATTGCGGGTTGCAGCGGCGACCTACTGGTCCTCGGACATCGGCTTTAGATGTGTGAAAGCGCTCTGACCGGCGTCAGGCGCCGTTGAGCACCCAAAAAATATACCCCACGGCGGCGCCGGCGCCGAGGAATGCGAGAATCGATTTGTTGCGCGCGGCGCCCGCTGCTTGCGCAAAGTGGTCGATCGCTCCGGGCAACTCGTAGGAGCCCTCGCCGCGACCTTGGAGGCTCACCGGCATTGTCTTCAGCCCAAGCGCGTGCAGCTTGCTCGCGTGGGCGCGCAGGCGCGCTTGATGCATGCTGTTTCCTGCATAGCTTATTCCTAGGTATGCCAGCACCAGTGCGAGGATGCCCGCAACCCAAAGGTTGAATGCCTTCGACGACACTGGAGGTGCTTTGACTTCGATCTCATATCCTCTCGACACGGAATTGTTTCGCGCATCGACAGCGGTAACGGTGAAGCGAAAGACGCCAACCGCGACGGGCGTGCCGCTGATCGCCCCTTCATCAGCGTTGAACTCCACGCCCGGCGGAAGGCCGCCTTCTCCTGTGCTCAAAGACCAACGAATGGCGCCAACGCCGCCTCGATAGGCCAGGGCCGTTTCGTAGCGCTCGCCGGGGCGTGCCTGCGGCATTGTCTTTGTCGCCAACAAAAGTTCGCGCGTTTCGACCGGTGCATCCTCGGGCGGGGTCAGACCCTCGGTCGGGAAATTCACGATCACGAACACAAGCAATAACGCCATGAAGATCAGGCTGCCGAGCGCCGTCATGAACATATCGACAAAGCGCATCTCCACCGGGTGACGCAATCCCTTGCCGATCGCGGGGCGCCATGCGCCTCTCATGACCGTTTCCCGCGCTCAATGCTGACATTGTAGGGGATGGTTATCGAAGCAAGTAATTCCTTGCTTGCCTGGCTCAGTTCTTTGCCCGCGCTATCAACTGCGGCCGCCCCGCCGCTGAGGGCGTCCGCGCCTGCCTTCAGCGTCCCGACCGCTTCCTTCAATTGCGTGGGCGTTGTCGCCAGCGCGTCCATTTTTTTGAGAATTTCCTGCAGCGTCGCGAGCGATCTGGAAATCGTCGCCAATTCCGACAGGCGGTCCAGCTTACGCGAGATTTCTGTCAGTGCGGTCTGCGATTGGACGCTGCCTGCTTGGCTCGCGCCTCCGATCTTGGACAAGATCTCTAGACTCATGTCATCCAATCGACGCAGCGCATCTTCTTCGGAACGCTCAACGGCGCTTGTACAGAAAAATGTTACCAGGGCGGCCAGCAGCGCCAGCACAGTGGTTTCAAACGCCGACGAAAGGCCTGGAATGACCTCTTGCGATAAACGCGCTACCACCGCGTCGATCCTAGTTGTGTCGATCAGCGCTGCGCGAAAGCCTCCAATCGAGGAGGCCATGCCCGTCGCCGTTCCGACAAAGCCAAGCACCGGCAGGGCCCATGCAAAAGCGTGCAGCCAGTTGTGAGCGGCGGCAATGGCTGACGAATCCAAGGCCGCCGCCCCCGCAACCGATTCTTGCAATGCTCCGGGGGCGGCGTTTTTTATTAGGTTGGCGCGCCGCGCCGCGCGGTTCCGGCGTGGGTTGTTCAAGCGGCCGATCAATTGACCTCTCGAATTGTCCATCCAGCTGCGGAACGCGCCTACCGCGGCCTGTTCGCCGTTTGCGTGCACCGCGGCAGAGAGGATTTGCAGGAGAACCAACCCAAACAGCGCCAATATCGCGATCGGCGCAGCCAAACCAATAGGGTCTTGGGTGCTGAGCATCCGCCCGATGAACGGGACGTCGGCAACGACTCCGCGCCGCCAGGCATCGGCCAAATAGACAAGCCCAGCCGCAGAACTCAGCCAAGCGAGCCCCGCTATCAGCCCGTTTATCCTGCTCCAGAGCACGGCGCCCCCCAAGGCCTCGTCGAACCAGACTAATCGGGCGCTCATCCTGCAGGCTTAGTAAGGGCCGCGTGGCGGCGCGCCTTCCGCAGCGATATCTCGCGCCCTTTTTCCAAAATTGGCAACAGCCAAAATTGTACGAGAAGCAATTCGACTAAGGATGCTCGTCTTGCATCGCCATGGGTAGCGTTCGAGGTCAGAGTGTAATGTCGATAACACCTTCGCGCATGCGCCGCAGCAGCGCCGGAGAGGGGGCGATGGTTTTGCGGGTGAGAGTGTCGAACGTAAGCGCGATCACTTCGAAAGCCGCCCATGCGCCGCCGCGCTCGGGGTCCAGTATCCAATGGCAAAGGCGCATGGTTTTTTCGTTGATTTCGGCTACGCCGGAATGGATCTCGATGAGGTCGCCTGCGCGGGGCCAAGCGCAAAAGCGCAGCCGCGCTTCGACGACGGCGCCGGCGGGGACTATCTCGACGCCTTGAGCGGCGGCGTCGGCGGCCATCTCCACGCGCCATCCCGCCAGAAAATTAGGGACGGCATCGGAGACGCGCCCGAGTAAGTGCTCGCCGCGCAAGCGCCCGAAGCAATCGCATTGGTCTGGCATGACTAGACTCGCGCCGATGCGTTCGGCGCCGAGTTCGGCGGCGCGTGCAATGCTCGGTGTGCTTGCCGCGCCGCGTGACTGCAACGAACGCGCGATAGCGTGCGCCGGCGCTTTGCATACCAGACGCGCGGCGGCCGCGCGCGAACGTTGCGACCATGCAAACGCCTGGAAGCCGCGCGTGTCCGCATGAGCCACGCGCAACGTGAAAGCGGAAGCAGGGCCGCCGTCGCCGTGGCGCATGTCGAGGCAGATGTGCGCTTCGCACTCGTCGAGCTTCAGCACGCCCCCGTGCATCACAAGCGGCGCGCCCGCGCGCGCTTCCTTCAGAAAACGGATATGAGCTTCGCGTGGAACCAAAGTGGCGCCTGCGGCCTTGGTGAACGCGCGCGGCATTTCGAGCTGGTGGGCAAGGTGAGCGAGCCCGATCAGCGCGCGCTCCAGGTGGAAGCGAACGTTGAGATGGCCGCCGTCGTCGCATTCCCAGCTGTTGACGCTGCCCTTGTAAAGCGGCGCAGGCAGAAGCGTGGGATGGGTCACGCCGCTTGGCATGGTGAGCAGAGGCCGGAAGCCTCGATCATTGTGCGGCGGATGGCGAACCCGTCACGCTTTGCGGCTTCGGTTAGGTCGACGAGCGCGTGGCCGGCGTCGAACTCCTCCGCCGCGCCGCACTTCTCGCAGATGAGAAAGATGGTCGAACGCGCGCAGGCGCCAATGTCGCAGGCCATGAACGCGTTGAGGCTTTCGATGCGGTGCGCCAAGCCCAAGCGCACTAGAAAGTCGAGCGCGCGATAGATGGTCGGTGGTTTTGCCTGGCCCTTTTCGTGATCGAGCAGCGGCAGGAGATCATACGCCTTGGCCGGCCCATGATGGTCCAGCAACAGCTCCAGTACACGCTGGCGCAGCGGCGTCAGCGTCTCGCCGGCACTCTCGCAGCGCTGGCGCGCCTCGGCGAGCTGTTCGTTGCGGCTAGCGTGGGTGTGGCTCATCGCCGCCATGATCGCAGGGTCGAAGCGTCGGCGAAAGACGCGACATCTTCGGATCGTGGACGCAACGGAACTTTACAAGAACAGTGGACTCAGGTAGACATAGAACATTAGTCGAACGCACCGCAGGGGGGCCAGTATGAGTGAAGCAGTTTTCCGTGGAATTTCAGGGCGCTTGCACCGTTTCGTGGCGCACAGACCGGACTCCCATTTCTCGGCGGCGCCGGCGGTCTATTTTTTCGCCCGTCCCGGTCCGGCTGGACGCGGCTGGACGCCGCTGTTTTTGTCGCGCACGGCCAATCTCGCCAAGCGCCTGGCCGCGCACGAACAATGGCCAGAGGCGCAATTGTTAGGCGCCACCCACATACTGGTGTGCGAACACGACGAGCGCGATGCGCGCGAATATGTCGAGGCCGACCTCGCTCAGGCGCTGAAGCCGGTCATGAACGGTCCGCTGCTCGAGGCCGAGCCAGTGGAAGCCGCCGCCGCGCTCAAGCTGGTTTGGGCCGCCTAAGGTTACCTGCCGGCCTTAGTTGCCATCCTGCGGCCTTCGACAAACTCAGGCTGACGCAGATCGGCGTCACGCTGAGCATGTCGAAGCGCGACGCCAGGAACCGGAGCCGCGTTGGCGGTCTTGTTTAGGCAGGATTGACGCCAATCGCGACTATTGCTGCGCCTGTTCTTGCGCCTCGAGAGCGGCGGCGGTGCGCCGCAACGCTGCGGAATAGCGAGCCTCGTTCGGATTGGCTTGCGCGAGTTGGGTCAGCAGGTCGCGCTGTACGGTGAGGCTGCGCCGCAGCCCAGTATTGGCATTGGCCTGGGTTTGCAGGCGCATCAGCTGGCGCAGGGAGTCGAGCGCGAGATCGGCGGCAGCATGGTCAGCTGGGTCCTCCTGCGCCAAGGCGGCGCGAAGGCGCGCGGCCTCGTCGAACGCAGCCATAGCCGCTGTATCATTCTCAGCGCGCACGCGCGCAAGCCCGGCTGCGTGTAACAGATTGGCCAGCGCGGCGCGCGTCGGGTTGTCGTTGGACGACGCAGTCACAATCGATCGACGCACGCGGATAGCTTCGGAATAAGCGGCGAGCGTTTCGTTCTGATCGCCTAGTCGCACGCTGATTGCGGCGATTTGTTCGAGCGCGGCGGCTAAATGGGTTGCGTGCGAAAGATCAGTCTCGGCAACGGCGCGGAGCCTGCGCTGTACGACCGCGGCTTCGCGCCAAGCTGCACGGGCATCCTCAAAGTTTCGGGCTCGCTCTAGGCGTCCGCCATTCGCTGCGAGCATTTCCGCGAGCGTGATTTGTGCGGAAAGATCGCCCGGGCGCGCCAGAGTTCGAGCCCGGGCGGCGCTCACCGCTTCATCCATCAGCGCTGTGTCGGCGCCGCCGAGCGAGGCTTGAATCTGCGCCGTCAAGATCACGCGCGCGGCCACAGCATCGCGCAGATCGGCGTCCGTTGGGGCGGCGGCGCTGAGGCGGCGCGCCAGCGTGAGGCTTTCCTCCGCCGGAGCGCGCGCCGCTTCGTTATCGCCGCCGGCGCGAAGCGCTTGGCTGAGCTTGGCCAGCGCGCTCGCCAGCGCGACCACGTCAGCCGCTTCCCCCGCGGATTGAGCTCGCAGCAGCCCGACTGTGCGCTCGTAGCTCGCTTTGGCGCCGTTGTGATCGCCAGTCGCGGACTGTGCATCGCCGAGTTGTTCGAAAGCGGCCAAAGCGGCGGCGGATGCTGCTTGATCGCCCGGCGTGGATTCATGGAGAGCCAGCAATATCGGCGCGGCTTCCGCAAACAGCGGCAACGCCTGCGCCGGCTTGCTGGCTTGTGCATGCAGGCCGCCGAGCCAGTTCAAGGCGTCCGCAAGCGGGGCGCGGGCGGCATCGTCGGCGCTTGCGACAGCACGCGCCGCGACCAGGGCGCGATTAGCGAAATCGAGCGCTTCCGCACCGCGGCCGGCGGCGTTTTCGGCGCGGCTGACCAACAGGGCCGCGCGCGCGAATTCCTGCGAGTTGCGCTCGCTTTCAGGCAGCGCCTCGATCGCGGCAAGCGCGCGCGCGCGCGCGCGCGCGCTGTCGCCGCGGCGCTCATGCAGTTCGGCGAATTGCACCAAAGCTTGCGCGCGCTGGCGCATCAGGGCGGGGCTGTTCTGGCCGCTGGCGAACAATCGGTCGAATTGCTCTTCGGCATGGGCAAGTGAATCCGCGTCGGTAGAATCGGCGCGGGCCGCGATCTCAATGGCAGTCTGGATGGCTTGACGGGTCATCGCCGTGGCCTGATCGCGCTCGCGTACCGCCGCGATGGTTGCGACGCTTCCCGCGGCGGCGATTGCGGTGAACCCCGCGCAGAGCGCTCCGCCGATTGCAGCGCGAGCGCGTGATCCCGCCGCCTGTTGGTCCCGCAAGGCGCCGACGTTCACCTCAATGAGGGCGCTGACCAGTTTGAGAAAGCCAAGTTCGGCGCCGTCGGCCGCGGCGCGCAAGTCGGCGGTCACCGGCTGGCGCGCGCGCAGACGGGGCGGCATCACCTGCATCGGCTCGCCTTCGAGCACGACCAGGAGGAAACGCCCTACCGGGTTCGACACAAGGTAGGTATCGACCTCGGCGTTCACGCGCTCGGAGGTGAAGGAATTCGGGCTGCTGAAAACAATCAACCAGTCCACCGCCGCCATTTGCCGTGCGGTATCGCCGAGGCGTGCGGAGCTGGAATCAGGGATGAAGCGGCCGAGACGAGCGGGCCCCCGCCCCCTCAGTGCGGCGGGGACGAAATAATTCCGCAAACGCTGACGCAGGCCGCGCACCTTGGCCTCGTCCGCCTCGCTGTAGCAAAGATAGGCTTTCGGGCCCCCGCTCATTTCCAACGCCCCGTCGGCTCTCACTCGTCCCGCGTCAGCTTATAGCAGCTTTGCAACGAGGAAGTGAGAGCCCGCGGCGCAGTTCACTGCGTTCGCCGGGGCAGCGGACGCGGTTGCGGGCGGGGTTCAGGGCGCTGTGCATTCTCCGCTGGGAGAAGCGCTGCCGCCGATTGCGCCGAGCGCGCGAGTTGGATGAACTCGGCGCGCCAGCCGAATTCGTCTTGTCCGCGCGCGCTCTGGGCCAGGGAGAGCACGTCGGACCAGCCGAAGCCGCGGTCGAGATAAGGGTCGCCGCGCAGCAATTGGCCGTACCCGGCCACAGCGATCGCCCAGCGGGTAGCCTCTGGCGCGTGCGCCACCGTCTCGTAGCGGTCGCCCTCGCCGATCGGGCGCTCGATCAGGCGGGAATTGTCCTCGCCCGGAAGTTTGTAGCGGATGCGCAGGAAGGCGATTTCGCTGGCAGTCAATGGGGCGGGGGCGGCGCGCTCCTGGTACCGCAACGGCTCGTTGAAGGTCGGGCCGCCTACCGGGGTGATCTCATAGATCGCGGTAACCGCGTGCCCGGCGCCGATTTCACCAGCGTCGATCTGGTCGTTGTTGAAATCCTCGCGCCGCAGCATGCGGGTCTCGTAGCCGATCAAGCGATACTCGGCGACGCGGCGGGGATTGAACTCGACCTGTATTTTCACGTCGTTGGCGATGGAGAAAAGATTGGACGCCAACTCGTCGCGCAGCACCCGGCGGGCTTCGTTCAGAGTGTCGATATAGGCGGCGTTTCCGTTGCCGTTCTGCGCCAAGCGCTGCATCAGCGCGTCATTGTAATTGCCGCCGCCGAAGCCGAGCACGGACAGATAGATCCCAGTCTCGCGCTTGCGGGAGATGAAGTCCTGCAATTGCTGGGGATCGTTGATGCCGACATTGAAGTCGCCATCGGTGGCGATGATGACGCGATTGACGGCGTTGCGGTCGAAGTTCCGCTCCGCCAGTGAATACGCGAGGCGCAAACCTTCCCCGCCCGCGGTCGAGCCGCCGGCATGGAGATTATCCAGCGCCGCCAGGATGCGTGCGCGCTGGTCGCCAGGCGTGGGATCGAGCACGGCCCCGGCCGCCCCGGCGTAGACCACGATGGAAACGCGGTCGCGCGCATTGAGCTGATCGGCGAGCATACGGAAACCCTGCAACGCCAAAGGCAACCTGTTCTCTGGCGACATCGAGCCCGATACGTCGATCAGCAAAGTCAGGTTCAGCGGCGGCCGTTGCCGCGGCACGATATTGTAGCCTTGCAAGCCGATGTGCACGAGTTGGCGGCCCTCCGCCCAAGGGCTGGGCGCCACCGCGATGGTGGTGGAGAAGGGTTCGGCGCGCGATTGCGGCAGCGCGTAATCGTAGCGGAAATAATTGACCAATTCCTCGATGCGCACGGAATCGCGCGGGGGCAGACGGCCCTCGTTCAGCATCCGGCGCACGTTGGAATAGGAGGCTGTATCGACGTCGATGGAGAACGTCGACACTGGCTCGTCGGCGACGATGCGGATCGGGTTGGGCGCGACATCCTCGTAGCGGTCACGGTCTATTGTGCCCGGCATACGTTGCGGCGCGGTTTGGGCGTATGGCGCGGCGGCTCTGCCGGCTTCCATGGATGCTAGAGGCGCAGGAGGGGCGTGCCAGCGAGTGCTGGGCACTGACAGCGCATTCTGATCCTGCATAGGCGGTGGGGGCGGCGGCGGAGGGGGAGGAGAGTTAGTGATATCGCTACGGGAGACTTGAGTGACCGGGCTGGTGCTGTCCTGCGTCTGCGCAGGAATGCGGCTTCCGGTGACGACAATCACCTCGTCGGCAGATTCGTCGCGCGTCTGCGGCCCTGCGCACGCGGCAATCGTCAGCAGGCACAGAGCAAAGCCTATCCGCCTGAGCAAACTCCTTAACATGGACTCCCTCCCGTTCGAATATCGCCCCACGAAGAGGAGCGCCGAACGCGGCTAGTTTGCGGCGCGCGCGCGGCAAAGTGGGTACACAAGGGCGTGCATCACGGCGATGTGTTCGCGGCGCCACGAAAAGAAGCGCAAGCCCGCGCTAGAGAGCAGGGTACGACAAATCTCAGGAGATAGGC
>JBEBIU010000023.1:0-29661 GCA_040080225.1 Terricaulis sp. | reverse complement strand
CCAGGGGCCCGCCTATTGACCCGGGCTGACGAAAATCTCACACACCGCCCGAACGGAGGAGTTCACGCTCCTCTCGCGATCCGGCTCTCTGCAGCGCGGGTATAGCTCAATGGTAGAGCCACAGCCTTCCAAGCTGAAGACGAGGGTTCGATTCCCTCTACCCGCTCCAATTCCCAACCTCCCGCCGAAGGCGCGGCCGAGCACCGCGCGTCCGCGGTCAGGCGCGGCTAATCCAAAGCGATTTCGGGACGGCGGCGCTGTCGTCGGCGAAGATCGGGCAAGCCTGCGCGAGTTCCTCGCGGCGGTCGCACGCCAGGTAGTTCAAGGCGAGCAAGATTCTGAAATTGTCGTTGAAGGCCAGGAACGCCTCGACAAGATATTGTTCGTTCCATAATCTCTGATCTTCAAGAACCCACTTCTCGAGGTAGTCGCGCGGCGTGAAGATGTCGTGGATGTGGATAAGCACGCCGGGTTTCAGCCGGCCCAACACCTCCAACACTTCGTACAACACGTCGCCCTGCGTGCGGATGACGTGCGAAGAATCGATGAACAAGATGTCGCCGCTCTCCAGCTGATCGAACAGCGCCGGATCGCACAATTCGGCGCGCTTGCGTAGGATTTCAGCGCCGGTCTCCTCGAGCCACGGCTGATTGTAAGGCTCGATGCAAAGGTGATGACACTGATATGCGGTGTCCTCGGCGCGATTACGTGCGATCGCCAGGCGCGCCATCAAGGTGGAATGGCCGCTGCCGATCTCGAACATGCGCTTGGGCTTTGAGCGCCGGATCATGCTGTACAATATCTCGGCGTCCCCAACTTCGAACGAGCCATTATAGTAACAAAATGATGCTCCCGCGGCTTGCTTGTCCTTGCGTAGCGGGATTTGACGCAATTCGTCGCCATAACGGAGTTCGCGCAACAACGCGAGCTGCCCCTCTTCGTTGAGGCTAAGCCCAGGGATTGAGCGCTTTTGCGTGAGCGGGCGGTGGAGGTAGTCGGCGAACACCACCGGCTCGTAATAGTGTTCGCGCAAGGGAAAAACGCCGGCTGCACGCAGGACCTTGCGCGTCATCGGCATGTAACGCCACGCACGCCTGGCGCGCCTCAAGAGCACGCCAGCGGGAAACGCAAAGATTGCGATGATGAAATCGACGATCCCGCGTCGAACATTCTGCATGGTCGCCACTCTTGAACTCCCCTATTCCGTCCGGCTCGCGAGCGACGCATCACACCCTGGCAGCCGCTCTATTTCGGACGACAATTCCCGCCAAAACGGATCGGGGCCATAGCGCGCCAACAGCGCCTCCCGCCCCAACTCCGCCTTGGCGCGGCGCCCAGGCAAGTCGGCGAACGCTGCTTCCAGGGTTCGCGCTAGCCCGGCGCTATCGCCTGGAGGAAACAAAGCGCCAAAGGCGCCCCCGCCGAGCGCATCGCGATGCACCATGATGTCGCTCGCGACAATGGGGACGCCGTACTGGAGCGCCTCGCGCACCACGTAGGAATAGGATTCCCACGTTGAAGGCAACACCAGCAGATCGCCTTGGCCAAAGTGGGAAAACGGCGCCTCGAGCCAGCCGGCGAAGTCGATTGGACGAGCGCTTGTGGCGGCAAAAGTGCGCAACTCCGCTTCGAGCGGGCCGGTCCCGATAACGCGCATCTCGGCGTGGGGCGGCAAGTCCGCCGCCGCGAACGCCTTGAGCGCCGTCATTGGATCCTTGAACCCCTCCAGGCGGCCGAGAAAATTCGCGCGCACGCGCCCGCCGGCATCTTCGTCCCAATTGGGCCCGCGCGAACCGGCCACCGGCGCGAACGGGTTGCCCAATTCCCGGATGCGCTTCCCCGGAAAGGCCGTCAGCGCCAGCGCCTGTTGAGCTGGATTGAGCGTCACCACGAGATCGGCGTGCGCTTTGTGCTTGAGCTTGTCGGAATGGCAAGGCGTGATCATGCACGCACGCGAGAACATGCGGCGCAAGGCTGGCAAGGCGCGGTCGCTGTGGACGATCACCGCCAGCGTGTCGCTTCCCGCGCGTTCGAGCACCGCCGTGCGGACGCGCGAAAGCTCCGGCGCGAACGCCGAGAGTGGGGATGTGAGAAGGCGCGGCGCGGCGATCATGTCCGAGCCGCCAGCTCGCAGCGATTCAAACGAGGGGCCGCGAAACAGCACGGCGGAGCGCACCCCGACGCTGCGGAACATGCGCTCATAATGAGCGACCGCCGTGGCGATGCCCCCGCTTCCTTTAACGCTCGCGACCTGCAGGACGAACATGCACGCTCCCGCGGGCTTCATAGGGCCTCGGCGGGCCGGGGCAAGCATGACGCTGCGACCCTGTCGGGGCGTGTGTTCAGATTTTGGTCAACGCCGCGGCGCCGACCACCGTCGTCCACTCCCGCACGCGCCAGGCGCTGACAACGCCATTGACCACGTACGGATCGGCTCGGGCGAAGGCCTCCGCGACCTCGGCGCTCTCGGCTTTGAACAACAGCATGCCAGCGGGCGGATCGTCGGCGAAGGCGCCGCCGAGCTGGAGCTCATCGCGCGCGACCGAAGCGTTGGCGTAGGCGATGTGCATCGCCCGATGCGGCGCGCGCCGCTCGCGGAAATCGGCTGGGTAATCATAGAGGAGGACGAAGTGTTTCATGGTCCCAATATCTAACCGACGAAGATGAAGCTCTCGCAGTTTCTCGCCTCTCCAATCGAGCCCGAATTGGTTCCGACAGTGAAACCGCTTGGCGTAAAGGTGACGCGCTGCCCCGCAACGAACCACTCGCCCTTTACCTCTACCACCTCTCCACGGCAGTCAGCTTCGAACGCCAACCGCCCCGGGGCGGACCGAACCGTAGCCTTCATTGGCGAGCATTCAAAATCCCAGACCCTACCCGGCAGTGCGCTCCACTCATTGTCGCGCAGGACCGCAACCAATTGCCCGTCAATGTCTTGGATAAGTGCCGACAAAAGAACGCGCCCGTCGTCAGACAACCTAGCTGACACGATATGTCGATCGTTCCATGTCGTTAACAGGTTCGGCGTGTTGACTGCCATCCCTCCTCCCACACGCACCTTCAACTCGGTTGATGTGGTATAGAGACGCCCTCTCGACATCCCTTCACGCACGTTTCGAGGGGTGGTCTTGTACTTTCTTTGATCGACTTCCGGCTCGGCGCCGACCGTGAACAAATGATGGCAATTGCCACAAACTGCCATCATGTCCTGCGGCCTATTGTGGCGCTCCACAGCCAACGGAATGATGTGATGATACTGAAGGAATGGGTGACCGCACCGGCAACACCCAAAACCCGCCTCCTGCCGCAATTGGCGCTTTACATCGGCGGGTATGGACTGCTCCACCGCCCTACTCCGCCGCCACCATCCGCACCTGGTGCACACCCTTGGCGGCGCGGTAGCGGTCGATGCGTTGTTCAATGTCGCCACGGAAATGGCGGATCAGGCCCTGGATCGGCCAGGCGGCGGCGTCGCCCAGCGCGCAGATGGTGTGGCCTTCGACCTGGGTGGTGACCTCAAGCAGCAGGTCGATTTCGGAATGCTCGGCCTCGCCCTTGGCCATTCGCTCCAACACCCGCCACATCCAGCCGGTGCCTTCGCGGCACGGCGTGCACTGGCCGCAGCTTTCGTGCTTGTAGAAATAGGCCAGGCGCGCAATCGCGCGAATGAGGTCGGTGCTCTGATCCATCACGATGACGGCGGCAGTGCCCAGGCCTGACTTCAGCGCGGCGAGCGAGTCGAAATCCATCAAAGCGGTTTCCGCCTCGTGCGAGGGGATCATGCGCACCGACGAGCCGCCGGGGATCACGGCTTTGAGATTGCCCCAGCCGCCGCGCACGCCTCCGCAATGGGTCTCGATCAGCTCCTTCAGCGGAAGGCTCATCGCCTCTTCGATGTTGCACGGCTTGTTCACGTGCCCCGACACGCAGAACACTTTGGTGCCGGTATTGTTGGCGCGGCCAAAGCCGGCAAACCATTTTGCGCCGCGCCGCAAGATCGTCGGTACGACGGCGATGCTCTCGACATTGTTCACGGTCGTGGGGCAGCCATAAAGCCCGACATTGGCCGGGAACGGCGGCTTCAACCGCGGCTGACCCTTTTTGCCTTCGAGGCTTTCAAGCAGTGCGGTTTCTTCCCCGCAAATATAGGCGCCGGCGCCGTGGTGCATGTAGAGATCGAAATCCCAGCCATGCACATTGTTCCGGCCGATCAGCTTGGCTTCGTAGGCTTCCTTGATCGCCCGCTCCATCGCCTCGCGTTCGGCGACGTATTCGCCGCGGATGTAGATGTAGCAAACGTGCGCGGCCATCGCGAAGGAGGCGACCAGGCAGCCCTCGATCAGCAGATGCGGATCGTGACGCATCATGTCGCGATCCTTGCAGGTGCCAGGTTCGCTCTCGTCGGCGTTGACCACCAGATAGTGCGGGCGGTCCTTCACTTCCTTGGGCATGAACGACCATTTGAGTCCAGTGGGGAAGCCGGCGCCGCCGCGTCCGCGCAGGCCGCTGTCTTTCACCTGCTGTACGATCCACTCGCGCCCGGCGCCGATCATCTCGGCAGTGCCATTCCAGGCGCCGCGCTTCTTCGCGCTCGCCAGATCGGCGCCGTGCACGCCGTAGAGATTGAGGAAAATGCGATCCTTGTCGGCGAGCATGGCTTACTTTCTCGATCCCATAATCATGAACAAGCGCAACCCAAACCAGAGCGCGCCAATGGTGGGTCCCGCAACATAGACGCTGGCGGCAGGTTGGCCCTGCACCGCGTAATTATAGCCCGCGATTCCGGCCATCGCGGCGACAAGTGCGCCATAAAGGATCAACCCGCCCGAACGCAAAGTTGAGCCAAACCCTATTGGTTCGAAGTGCGGTCGCTTCCTAGGCGCACTCGGGGGCGCTTCTTCGCTCACGCCTTCTCCGGCAGATTCGGCAGAGCAAATTTCTTGGCGAGCGAACCGTCATAAAGCGTCGCGTCGGTGAGCACGTTCGGGCCGCCCTCGGGCGCGGATGTAGTGCGGCCCGACGCCGAACCTGGTTCTATTTTTTCCCCGCGTGCGAGCTTGTCCATCAACGCCTCAAGCGCGTCTGGCGTTAAATCCTCGTGGTAATAATCGTCAATCGCCACGACCGGCGCATTCACGCACGCGCCGAGGCACTCCATCTCCTCCCAGGACAATTTGCCATCCGCACTCGGCGTATGCGCTTCGCCAATGCGCCGTTTGCACACCGCTTTCAGTTCTTCCGAACCGCGCAGCATGCACGGCGTGGTGCCGCAGACTTGGATGTGATGTCTGCCCACCGGGTGCAGGTGGAACATGGTGTAGAACGTCGCCACTTCGAGCACGCGTATCGTCGGCATGGCGAGCAGGTCGGCGATGGCGCGTATCGCAGGCTCGCTCACCGAACCTTCTTGCTTTTGCACCAGCCACATGATGGGGATGACCGCCGATTGCTTCCGCTCTGGCGGGTATTTCGCAATCCACCAACGCGCCTGCTCCATGGTGGCGGGCGCGAAGGCGAAGCTGGCGGGTTGCTCGGCGGCAAGACGGCGTACGCTCATGGTAGGCTCACTTCACGAAATCGACACGAGCGATCAGCCCGTTCTTGATGGTGTAGATGCAGATCGCCTCGAAAAACGGACCATCGGGGCCGCGCGATCCTTGCTCGTAATCGATGACGACGCCGCCGAGCACCATTCGGTTGACGGAACGCGCCCTATTGCCGGGAAAGTCCGCGAAGGTCTTGGCGTAGCACGCACGAATCTCGGTTTTACCGTTCTGTAGCACTGGCCCGATGTACTCAGCGACGACGCATCGTCAGCATAGGTCGCAAGCATCGCCTCGATGTCCTGCGAATTGTAGGCGTCCAATTGCTCTTGTACGAGCTCAAGCGGGCTCACCGGTCGATCTCGCCGAACACAATGTCGAGCGAGCCGAGGATCGCGCTCACGTCCGCCAGCATGTGGCCCTTACAGAGATAATCCATAGCCGCGAGGTGCGGAAATCCGGGCGCGCGGATTTTCAGGCGATACGGTTTGTTGGTTCCGTCGCTTACCAGGTACACGCCAAACTCGCCCTTAGGGGCTTCCACAGCGGCGTAGGTTTCGCCCGCAGGCACATGGAACCCTTCGGTGTAGAGTTTGAAATGATGGATCAGCGCTTCCATGCTTTGCTTCATGTCGGCGCGGCGCGGCGGCGCGAACTTGGAATCCTCAGGCATCACCGCACCAGGCGTTTTTCGTAACAACACCAGGCATTGTTGCATAATCTTAGTCGACTCGCGCATCTCCTCGATGCGGCACAGATAGCGATCGTAGCAATCGCCGTTCTTGCCGAGCGGGATTTGAAATTTCAGCTCGTTGTAAATCTCATACGGCTGGCTGCGACGTAGGTCCCAGGCCATGCCGGAGCCGCGCACCATCACGCCGGAAAAACCCCATTTGAAGGCGTCTCCCTGTGTCACCACGCCGATATCGACATTGCGTTGTTTGAAGATACGGTTCTCGGTTAGCAGGCCTTCGATGTCGTCGAGCACCGGGGGGAAGCCTTCGCAGAATGTCTCGATATCGTCGATCAGTTGAGGCGTTAAATCCTGGTGCACGCCGCCCGGACGGAAATACGCCGCGTGCATGCGCGAGCCCGAGGCGCGCTCATAAAACACCATGAGCTTTTCACGTTCTTCAAACCCCCACGTGATCGGAGTCATCGCGCCAACATCCATCGCCTGGGTGGTGACATTGAGCAGATGCGAAAGTAGCCGGCCAATCTCGGAATAGAGAACACGGATGATCGAAGCGCGGCGCGGTATTTCGACGCCGGCGAGCTTTTCGATCGCCAGGCAAAACGCATGCTCCTGGTTCATCGGCGCGACGTAGTCGAGGCGGTCAAAATACGGCAGCGCTTGCAGATAAGTCTTGTGCTCGATCAGCTTCTCGGTGCCGCGGTGGAGCAGGCCAATGTGTGGATCGACGCGTTCGACGATCTCACCGTCCATTTCCAGCACCAGGCGCAGCACGCCGTGCGCGGCCGGATGCTGAGGTCCGAAATTGATGGTGAAGGTGCGTTTCTCTTCGGGCGGGGGTGATGAGATGCCGTCTGCCATAACTAGCTCCGTACCCTCGCCCCTTGGGGGTCGCCCCGGGCTTGATCCGGGGCGACGGATGAAGGGATTTCGTTGCGTGCAGAGCTATACCTCGATGGAGCAAGCTCCCCCTCAACCTGTCTTCGACCACCTTCTCCTCCGCAGGGGAAGCGGGGACGATGCACGACCACCGCGCTCATTGCTGTTTCGCCTTCTCATCGCCCGGCGGCAGCGTCATCCCTTCCCACGGAGACAGAAAATCGAAGTTGCGGAACGCCTGCATCAGCTTCACCGGCTCGTATACCACGCGTTGCTGCTCAGCATCGTAGCGCACCTCGACATTGCCCGAGAGCGGGAAATCCTTGCGCAGCGGAAAGCCCTGGAAGCCGTAATCGGTGAGGATACGGCGCAGGTCCGGGTGATTGGAGAACACGATGCCGTACATGTCGAACGCCTCGCGCTCGAACCAGTCCGCGCAGGGGAAGATGCCTGCGATCGAAGGGACGGGCCCTGTTTCATCCGCCTCGACCTTAATGCGCAGACGCTGGTTCAAATTCATCGACAAGAGGTGATAGACCACATCGAAGCGCTTCTCGCGCTCGGGATAATCGACTCCACATATGTCGATCAGAGTGGTGAACTTGCAGCGCGGATCGTCGCGCAGGAAGGTGATGAGCGAAACAATACCGGCGGCGTTGGCGGTGATTGTAAGCTCATCGCAGCGCTCAGCATGATCGAGCGCGACGCCTGGTTGGGACGACACGATATGCGCGCCAAGGGCCTCGAGGTCGCTCATCGCTCGATGTTCCCCTCTCGCCGGATCTTCCGTTGCAATTGCAGCACGCCATAGACCAGCGCCTCCGCCGTCGGCGGGCAGCCGGGGATGTAGATATCGACCGGTACAATGCGGTCGCAGCCGCGCACGACTGCGTATGAGTAATGGTAATACCCCCCGCCATTGGCGCACGAGCCCATCGAGATCACATAGCGCGGATTGGGCATCTGGTCGTAGACCTTGCGCAAGGCCGGGGCCATCTTGTTGGTGAGCGTCCCGGCGACGATCATTACGTCGCTTTGGCGCGGCGAAGCCCGCGGCGCAAAGCCAAAGCGCTCGAGATCGTAACGCGGATTGCCGGCCTGCATCATCTCGACTGCACAGCACGCAAGCCCAAACGTCATCCACATCAGTGAGCCGGTCCGCGCCCAAGTGATGAGATCGTCCGCCGCTGCAACGAGGAAGCCTTTGTCGGCGAGTTGGTCCGACAAACCCGAATAGAATGGATCGTCCTCGCGAACGGGATAACCGCCCTCAACGCCGACCGCAGCAGGTGAAGTCACTCCCATTCGAGCGCGCCCTTTTTCCATTCATAAACAAAACCGACCGTCAGCACGCCCAGAAACGCCATCATCGACCAAAAGGCGAATTGAGCGACTTCCGGGGCGAGGTGCTTGAGCGACAGCGCCCAGGGAAACAGGAACGCGACCTCAAGGTCGAAAATGATAAACAGGATCGAAACCAGGTAGAAACGCACGTCGAATTTCATGCGCGCATCGTCGAAAGCGTTGAAGCCGCACTCGTAGGCCGACACCTTCTCCTTGTCGGGCGATTTCGGCGCCACCAGCCAGGCGGCGATCAGGAACCCCGCCCCCAAGGCGGTGGCGATCGCGAAGAAAATGGCGATGGGGAGGTAATCGGTGAGATCGAGGCCCATGCACTCCACCTAAGCCGCGTCGGCGCCCCACGCCAGCGCCCCGGCGCCGCACCCGCGAAATCGGCGCGGAAGCTAGTAGCGCTTGCTTAGGATGGCAACCTTGGGCCAACGGCCTCAGGCCAGGCGTTTTCCCAATATTCTCGGCGATGCACTTCCGCCGCGGCCTTGACCCGCCTCAAGGCTTGTCCTACCCCCCTGCGTCTCGCGGCAGGGCGTTGCCCTGCAAAAAAACGCGGGTGTAGCTCAGTTGGTTAGAGCGTCGGCCTGTCACGCCGAAGGTCGCGGGTTCGAGCCCCGTCACTCGCGCCATTTGGCGTTGAATCCCGACATGGTGGGCGGTGAGGGGATCGAACCCCCGACCCTCTCCGTGTAAAGGAGACGCTCTACCGCTGAGCTAACCGCCCGAAGGCCGGCGTCTTAGGCGCGCCCGCGGCAGCGCTCAACCCTGATTGCTCTTCAATTCAGCCAGGAACGCCGCCGCCTTGGCGCCCTCGCCGGTTTTTTCACCCGGAACCTCGTCGCAGAAATGCACCCAGGAGAGCCTGCTCTCGACGCCAAACTGGCGTTCGATCGGCGCTGCTTCAGGATTATCGAGTGATCCAATGGTGATGTAGAAATAGGCCTCCGGCATGTTGTAGCTGAACGAGAGCGGCGTGCCGCACTCGCGGCAATAGGCGCGGCTCGCGAGATTGGATGAGGCAAACACCGCCGGCACGCCTTTGGTCCACTCGAAGTCGGCCCGCGGCGCTCCCGCCAGTGCTGCGAATAGCCCGCCGGTCGCGCGCTGGCACATGCGGCAATGGCATGCATGGGACCGCTGCGGCGCGGTATAGAGCGCATAGCGCACCGCCCCACATTGGCAGCCGCCTGTCGCGATTGCGTCTTTGACTTGGCTCATGGGCCGGGTTCTACCACCCCTCTTTACTCCAAGCAAAACGGAGGCGGCCATGAATACCCCGCACCACGCCGCACTCTCCGGCATTCGCGTGCTCGATCTCTCCCGCGTGCTCGCCGGCCCGTGGTGCACGCAGATCCTTGGTGATTTCGGCGCTGATGTGATCAAGGTGGAAAAGCCCGGCAAGGGCGACGACACACGCGCGTGGGGCCCTCCTTTTGTTGGCGACGATGAAGGCGCTCACGGCGACGCCGCATACTATCTTTGCGCCAATCGAAACAAGCGCTCGGTGACCATCGACTTCGCCAAGCCGGAAGGTGCGGAACTCGTGCGCCGCCTGGCGCCGCATTGCCAAATCCTGGTCGAGAATTTCAAGACCGGCGGCCTCCAGAAATACGGACTCGATTACGGCGCCATCGCCGAGCTCAATCCGTCTATCGTGTATTGCTCGATCACCGGCTTCGGCCAGGCCGGCCCCTACGCGCATCGACCCGGCTACGATTACATGATCCAAGCCATGGGCGGCTTGATGAGCCTCACTGGCGAACCCGATGGCGAACCGATGAAGTCGGCGGTCGCGGTCGCCGATCTGTTTACTGGAATGTACGCGGTCAGCGGCATTCTCGCCGCGCTGCGGCACGCCGAACGCACCGGGGAAGGCCAACACGTGGACGTCTCGTTGCTCGATTGCCAGGTAGCGATGCTCGCCAATCTCGGCGCCAGCTATCTGGTGTCGGGGGAAAGACCGGAACGGCTGGGCAATCAGCATGCCGCCATCGCTCCCTACCAGGTGTTCGCCACCGCCGATGGACACCTCGTGTTGACCGTGGGCAATGACGGTCAGTTCCGCGATTTCTGCGCTTCCGCTGGCGTCGTCCTCGCCGACGATCCACGCTTCGCCAGCAACGAGGCTCGCGTCATGCACCGGAACGCCTTAACGGAAGCGCTGCGTCCGATCATGCTCAAGCGCACGACAGGGGAGTGGGTCGCCGCGCTCGAGAAAGCGGAGGTCCCCTGCGGGCCAATAAACACGCTCGACCGCGTCTACACCGACCCGCAGGTGGTGGCGCGCGCGGCAATCGAGGAAATACGGCGGCCCGATGGGACGACGCTCCGCCTCGCAGCCAACCCGCTCCGCATGGGCGTAACGCAGCCTAAGACACGCATCGCGCCGCCGACGCTTGGCGCCGACACGGAAGCAACGTTGTACGAGTTCCTAGCGACGACCCCCGCCGAAGTCGCTGAGCTGAAACGGCGCTCTGTCACATAAAAATGCCGGCGAACGCTAACGCCCGCCGGCATCCCAATTGCGACACTGCAAGCCGCTATTGCTTGTAACTCACGCGGACGTAGCCGAAACGGCCAGGCACATCGTGAACACTGGGGTCCATATTGTTGACGTCACAGCTGAAACAGCCCGGCGTGTCTTGGTCGAACACATTGTTGACGCCCGCCGCGAATTCGGCCCCGAGCGCGAACGCAGGCGCCCACCTGAGCTGGACATCCCAGGGAGCGTAGGCATCCATCTCAGTGCCGCCGTTAGCGGTTTCGGTCAGGCTGGACGTGTAGCGATTGGTGAGGGTCGCGCCCCAAGCGTCCCACTCCCAGTTTAGGCTGGTCGTGGACTTCCACTCCGGGAAAGCCTGCGAGGGGCTGCCGCGTTCAGTTCCTTCGCGCGCAACGGCGGGACTGGTTGCCCCGTCGATGTACTCCAGCAGATGGCTGGTGAAGGAGGAAATGCTCAACTGCCCCAGCGACCCTTCAGGCGATGTCCAGGAGATGTTGAAGTCCACCGAGCGCGTATCGACAAAGCCCGCATTGGTCAGCGGGTCATCGATCGAACGCACTGCTCCGCTGGCGGAACGGCTGATGGTGGAGCATTGGCCGGTGGTGGCGCAGAGCGTCATAACCGTATTGGGGTCAGCCGCCTGGATCGCGTCTTGGATTGATATATTGGCGTAGTTTACTTCCAGCGTGAGGCCGTCGCTCCAGCTTTGCCCTTCCGCCCAAGTCGGCCGCCAAACGGCACCAACATTCCAACTTTCGCTCGTCTCCGGCTGCAGACTCGCCGTACCGCGGACGAATACCGGTAATTGCGAATTGCGTTGCGAATAGCTGCCATCGGCGGGGACGCCGTTGGCGATGCAATTGGCGACAATGGTGGGGTTGGCGATCGTCAGCAGATTGTTGCACGGATCGTTGATGGTCGCGTCGAAACGTGAGCCGCCGCCGAACAACTCACCGATGGATGGCGCACGAAAGCCTTGTCCCCAAGAGCCGCGGAACAACATTTCTTCAACCGGACGCCAGCGCAAACCGGCCGAAACCGTCGAGTCTTGGCCGAAAGTCGAGTAATCGAATACGCGACCGGCGAGCGAAGCTTCCAGCAGGTGAATACCCGGCTGATCCGCCGCGATCGGAACACGCACCTCGCCATACAGCTCGCTGACGTCGTATTCGCCACTCCCCGCACGCGCTGGGATGTCTGAAGTCAACCCAGCCTCCGTGATCGGATCGGGACTGAAGCTACCTTCCACCCGGCGGTGTTCGAAGCCCGCCGCCACGCTCAGCGCGCCAGCAGGAAGTTCCGCGAGATCGCCGGTAATATTGAAAGTGAAGTCGGTGAGCTTGGCTTCGCTGGAATTGTGTTCGGTATAGCCGATGAAGTTCAGCATCGCCGGCGTGATGGTTCCCGAGCCGCCGAAGAGGTTGAGCGGCGTGCATGCGCCCGTGCACAGGGCGGCCGGACCCAGCGCCTGCTGCACGCGGGCGACATTGATGTCGCCAGTGAAGCTTTGTTCGGCGCTGTTTTCAGCCGCGCTCAGATTCGCATCCCAATACCAGTCGCGACCGAACAGGCTCCATTGCCCCGCGAGCGTGGCCGCCACATCCCAGGTTTCGACCTCTTGTTCGAAATGGCGCGGACCTGCTTCGATCATGCGTCGTCCGATGAACGAATAGGTCGATGGATTTAGCGTGAAGCCGAAGGGATTGAACGGATTGGTGACGTCGATGAGCGTGTCATCGAGGATGGTGCCGTTGCCAGCGTCCTGCCCCAAGAACAGAGGCAAGGGCGCGGCTTGGTTCGCCGACTTGCGATCAGCGTAGCTCACCCGCAAGCGGAACGACGTCTCGTTGTTGAAATCGTGATTCAAAGAGCCGAACAGACCCAGGCGTTCCGACGGCGTCTGAAGGTAATTGAACGGCGCGAAGTTGAACCGATCCGCCGTGGTGAAATCGCGGAACGAGTTGGTTGGGCTCAGGCTGCAGGTCGAGAATCCTGGGTCAGCCGTCGGCACGCAGGCGGCTGGGTTGAAAACCGCGGCCGAACCCGGCGCCGCGCCGAACGTCACGTCAATGTTCTCGAAGCCGACGAGGCTAGGCACGATAAGGTCAATCCGGCCGTTCACGGCGCCGGAGGAGCATCCGCCTGCGGCGCAGCTTGTCGCGTTAGGCGCTGGAAACGCCGAGAGCGGACGATCTCCAGAGAATACCAATTCTTGTTTCTGATAATTGAGGCCGACAACGATGTCGGTGTGCTCGCCGGGACTGAAACCATAGGTCAACCCATAATCTTGGGTCTCGCCATCGCCTTCCTCTACGAAGCCGCCGTATTGGGCGTACGCCTGGAGCCCATCTTGTTGGCGACGTGTGATGATGTTGACGACGCCGGCGATGGCGTCGGAGCCGTAGATTGGCGAAGCGCTTTCTTGCAGCACTTCGATCTTCTCGATCATCGAAGAGGGAATAGTGTTGAGATCGACCGACCCCGGTATCCCCGATCCGGCAGTGCCGCTGACCCAACGTTGGCCATCGACCAGAACCAGCACGCGCCGCGCGCCCAGGAAACGCAGATCGACTTCCGCGGCGCCAGCGCCGACGCCGCCGCCATCGGGCGGATTGCCCAGGTTGCCGGAATTGTTGTTGCGGGTGTTCAATCCGCCTCCAGACACAGGCAGACGCTGCAGCACATCGGCGGTCGCGGACAGACCGCTGCGGGCGATATCTTCCACGCCCAGTTCGGTAACCGGTTGGCGGTGGGTAAGAGGATCGGTGCGGATGCGAGAACCGGTGACAACGATCGTGTCTTCCTCGGGCGCCTCCTGCGCCGCCGCCGCGCCCGCGAACAAAGCGACGCCCAACGCCAGCGTGCTGGCAAACAATTTGAGATGCGAATTCTTGCACATAATGGGTCCCCTATTCATGCAACGCTGCCTGTGTGAGGCCAAACGTAGGCACGGACGGACGGCCCAGCTTGTCAAAGCCCCAAATTGGTGTGAATCAGGCGAAGTGCTCGCTTGGCGCGCGAGCTGAAATAGGCAAAATCTATTGCGGCATCGGGCAATCTCATTGGACGCAGCCGCCGCCCCGCCGCAACAACCCCTCGGCCGACACAAGGAGCTCCCCATGACGCTGCAAACGAGCAGAACCCTAAACAATCTGAAAGACGCGTTCGCCGGCGAGAGCCAGGCCAACCGGCGTTATCTCTATTTCGCCCAGAAAGCTGACGTCGAAGGCTATAACGACGTGGCCGCCGTGTTCCGCTCCACTGCCGAGGGCGAAACCGGCCACGCCCACGGCCATTTGGAATTCATGGAAAGCGTCGGCGATCCCGCCACCGGCCTGCCGATCGGCCCCACCGCGCTCAATCTCAGAGCCGCGATCGCTGGCGAAACCCACGAATACACCGACATGTACCCCGGCATGGCCCGCACCGCGCGCGAGGAAGGCTTCGAAGAAATCGCCGATTGGTTCGAGACGCTGGCGAAAGCCGAGCGCAGCCACGCTGGGCGTTTCCAGCGCGCGCTGGACCAATTGGATAAGTGAAGTTTCACAACCCAACTGGAAGCCGTCATCCCGGACACGCGGAGCGTGATTCGGGACGCAGGGATCGTAGAGCGCAACGCGTTTGCCCCTGGGTTCCGGGTTCGCACTTCGTGCGCCCCGGAATGACGGAGCGTGTACTCCACCAATGACAGCAGAACCTCCCCGCGAAGGCTCGCTCGGCGCCCCCACGCGCCACGCGCTCGATTGGCGCTCAGAGGGTTTCTACGACCTCGCCACCATCGAAGAGGAAATGGAGCGGGTGTTCGACATTTGTCACGGGTGTCGACGCTGCTTCAATTTGTGCGAGAGTTTTCCGCGCCTGTTCGATCTGGTCGATGCGTCGCCAACAGGGGAACTCGACGGCGTCGCCAAGGAGGATTTCAAGCCGGTCGTTGACGCGTGCACGCTGTGCGACATGTGCTTCATGACCAAGTGTCCCTACGTGCCGCCGCACGAATGGGCGCTGGATTTTCCGCATCTCATGCTGCGCCATCGAGCCGCCGAACTCAAACACAAGGGCGGCAAACAGCCACTCTCGGCGCAATTGGCTGAAACCGATCGCAACGGCCAAATCGGGCGCCTGGTTGCGCCCGCGGCGAATTTCGCATCCGCGCGCGGCAATTGGGCGACGCGCCCGCTGATCGATGCGGTGTTGGGCGTCGATCCGCAAGTTGAACTGCCCAAATATCATACCCGCACTTTCCAACAGCACGCCGCGCTCGAGCCGCCGCCGATCAACCCCGATGGGCCGGCGCGCGGACGCAAGGCCCTGCTCTACGCAACATGCTTCGTCGATTACAATCAGCCCAGCACCGGAACCGCCGCGCAAGCTGTGCTCGCGCGCCAGGGCGTGACCACGGAAGTAGTTTACCCCGCATGCTGCGGCATGCCGCAGCTCGAACATGGCGACATCGCCGAAGCGGCCGCGCGCGCGGAACAGGTGGCCGCCGCCATGGCGCCCTACATCGAGCAGGGCTACGACATTGTCGCGCTCACCGCCTCGTGCGGACTGATGATGAAGTTCGAGTGGCCGCTGATTTTGCCCGAGAATGCACAGGTGCTGCAGCTCGCGCGCGCGACGCGCGATATTTGCGAATATATCGTCGATATCGCGAAGAAAGAGGGATTAGCGCCAGGGCTGGCGCCAGTCGAAGGCGGCGTCACTGCGCACGTGGCTTGCCACGCGCGAGCGCAGAACATGGGTCAAAAATCAGCGGAAATGCTGAAGCTGATCCCCGACACGAAAATCGATGTAGTCGAACGCTGTTCCGGCCATGGCGGCACCTTCGGGGTCCTGAAAAAGACGCGCCCGCTGGCGCTGAAAGTGGGACGTCCAACAGCGCGGCAAGTTGCGCAAAAGCAAAACGCCCACCTCTGCTCCGATTGCCCGCTCGCCTGCAAACATCTCGGGCAAATCGTAGCGGACGAACTGAGCGCGAAAAGCGACGCCGCGCCAAAGCATGCACACCCGATTGAGATTTTTGCAAAGGCGTATGGACTATGAAGGCCGCTGCTCGCCTCCGCCGCCGCCAAGGAAAACCCCGATGTCCGCTCCCAAGCGCCTAATAACTCCCGCCGATATCCTGCCAGCACAGCAATTCGCTGCGGAGCGCGCGCAGCGTCGCGCCGCGGTGCTGCAACGGAAAAAACTGCGCCGCATCGATGTCGGGCCCTATTGCACGTTCTATTTCGAGTGCTTCGACACAATGCTGTTTCAAATTCAGGAGATGCTGCATATCGAAGGCGGCGGCGAGGCGCAGTTGGCCGACGAATTGGCCGCCTACAATCCACTGGTGCCGAAAGGCGACGAATTGGTCGCCACCATCATGTTCGAGATCGACGAACCCGAGCGCCGCACGCGCGTGCTGGCGAGACTGGGCGGCGTCGAAGAGCGTTTTTTCATCCAGATCGGAACGGAGCGCGTCTTCGGCGCACAAGAGACCGACGCCGAACGCACCCGCAACGACGGCAAGACGTCATCCGTGCATTTCGCGCACTTCCATTTTGCGCCCGAGCAAAGGCGCGCCTTCTCAAACACCGCCGTCGCCGTATTTGCGGGCGTGGATCATGCGGAATATGCGCATTTGGCGGCGCTCTCGCCCGCAACGCGCGCCGAATTGACACTAGATTTTGCTTAACGCGACTTTGACCCGACCAGGAATTCGCTCCCCCGCCGTCGTCCCGGACTTGATCCGGGGCGGAGAGCCGGGGCCGCCGTCTAAGGTTGCTGGTTGAGCGCCGGCAGACGTGGGTCGCGCGCGGAGGCGGCGCGCGCGCGCATCTGCTCGTTGGCCCAGCGCAGATCGGCATTGTCCCGTTGCAGCAGGTCGATTTCCGATTGCAGGTCGAAGCCCTCGCGGAATTCCCCCGCCGCCCCACCGCGCCGCGTCATCATTTCAGCGTACACCTCCGACATCGCCGGCAGCTGCGCCTGCGAGCGCTCGTTCTCCATCTGCCGTGTCGCCGCGTCGAGCGCGTCACGATACTCGATGATGAGTTGGGCCTGGGGCGGGGTGCGCTGGACTTCCTCGGCGAACTGGGTGCGCAGCTGGTTTTGCAGGAACCAGCCGGCGAGCGCCGCGCCGAACGCGAGCAACAACACCGCGAGCAAAGTCAGACTCACGATCGCGCGCGCGATCGCGGGCAACATGCCTTCGCTGGGGCGCTGTGGGTTCACGACCACAGGCGCTTCTGGTTCATGTGTCATGGCCGCGCCCCTGAATTTGCCGGCGGCGCCGAGCGGTAGGTCCTGCAAATATTCGCGCGGAAATCGTCAAGGCTCACGCGCCGCACGTCCTGCGGGGAAGAAGATACCGACACGATCGGCAGCGGCGGCGCGGTGCGCGCCGCTGGCGTCGCAGTCGGGCAGGAATTGCCGATGCTGGCGCCGGAACGGCGCGAGAGCCGTTCCTCGAGATTATGGCTGCTGCGGCATTGGTCGTCGAACGCGCGCCGCGCATCGACCAGCTGCGCCTCGATGTTTGGCCGATCAACCCGCTCGGGCGAAGTCGCCCAGGACCGGCACAGGGCCGCGTTCTGGCGCTCCAGATCCTCCATGTAGGCGAAAACCCCGGCCGCATCCCGCGTTACCGCTTTCTGCCGCTCCAGGCCCTGCGCCGACTGCCAGGCGCCAAAGAAGAAATAGATCGCCGCGACGATGAATATCGCCAGAAAGATCGGCACGAACAAACCGGTGACGCCGCGCGTCACCGAGGGTTCGGGCGCGTGCACGATTATCATCGGCACGTTGCCGCTTATGCCGCTAATCGTTTGCGGCACCCCAATATACGGCTCGTCGTCCCGTCCGGACATCTTCTACGTCCCCCTTAAATTCCTCAGCCCCAGCACTGCGGCAGGCGGTAACGATGCCCAAACACCCGTCGTACGCCCTCGGACTCCTGGTCCCCTGGCCGCTGCGGATTAGCCGCGTCCGCGCCCATGCAGTAGAACGCGAACCTCTTGCCGTAGGCGACCAAGGAGCCAAGTTCCTGGCCCTCGACCATGTCACCCGGGCCGCCGCCAAGGTCGTTCAACGAGCGGTCGAAGGCGTTGATGGCCAAGGCCCAGTCCTCGACGCGGTTATTGCGCGGGGAACGATAGGCGTCGCGCAGCCAGAACACGCCCTCATAGAACAGGTCCTCCGCATAACCAGGCCCTTGCTCAGCCCTACAAGGCGACTCACCCTGCACGGTGATTCCGAACATGATCTGAGTCAGGCAGGCTTGGCGACGGTAAACGCGATTTGAGCGATCGCTGCGATAGGCGGCGGTGGCGTAGTCCACCGCCTTGCGGCCAGTACGATCCGACTGCGCCTGCTCCTCCAGCAAACTCAATATGTAGTTCACCCGCGGTTGGTGGTTGCCGGCACTTGCGAGCGCAGTGGTCAAATCTCCCTGGGCCAACCGTCGATCGGCCGCCGGCAGCCCAGTGCGCAGTGTAATCTGGTGCGTGACCGGGTCCTCTGATTCCACCAACATGATCTCAGCACGCAGCACCCGCGCGGCGGCGTCGGGCTGCAATTCTATCGCCGCCGACAAGTGCGGCAGCACCGTGCGCTGGTCGCGGCCATGCGCTCGATAAAGCCGCGCTGCTTCGAAATGGATGCTCGCCTGCCGCGCCCTGCTGGCTTCGAACCCGATCGCCCGGGCGAAGCTCGCCTCGGCTCCGCTCCAGTCGCCAATTTCACCCAGCGCTCGCGCCAAAGCTACATGGTAATCCGCCCGCGGCCGCCTGAGATTCAAGTCCGGCGTGGAATCTTCCACCAACGCCACCGCCGCGCGCAGTTCGTTTGCCGCCGCTTGAGCGGCGCTGCCGCGCGAGAGCAGCGAGCATCCCATGCCCCAATGTGCGTCGATCGCGTTCGACTGGATCCGCAGCGCCTCGCGGAAATTGCGCTCGGCCGCGTCGAGGGTACGCACGTCGCCGCCCGAAGCGCATTCCAATTCCGCCCGCTCAGAATTGCCGAGCAACCGCGCGCGCTGCAGGTGCAGCATGCCCATGTCCACATAGAGCCGCTCGCGGTCGGCGCCACTGAAGCTAAAGCCCTCACCCAGCAGCACATCGTAGGCTTGTTCAGAATAGCGGAAATAGGTCAGCGCCTGACGGGCATTGTCGAGACTGCGTGGCCGCGCCAGCACCTGTTTACCTAGGCGCTCCGCCAGCAGGGCCAATTCAAACGGCCCACGATAGCGGACGTAGCGGTTCGGCCGCCGCAATTCTTCGTCGCGCGAGGCGAAGACCTGCAAGTCCTGGAGCGCCAGATCGAGTTGTTCGTCGTCATCGGTTCCGGGCTGGTCTTGCTCGATCAAATTCATCCCCCGCTCAAAGAGCGCGGCGCGATCGAGTTGGCCGCCTTCAATGCGGTTCAACAGCGCCAATGCATCGGCGTAACGCTGTCTATCCTTGTTCGGCCGAGCAAGCAGTCGGGTGACGCGCGCGATCTCAAGCTGCGCCAAGCGACGCAATTCGCGGTCGCCTCGGGCGAGCCCTTGGGCGACGCCAAATTGCTCAAGCGCCGTAGTAAGGCGCGCCTGGTCGGCGATCGTACGAGTCGCGGCCCCGGCGTCAAACGCACCCTCTCCCAAAATCCGATTGGCTTGGCCGGCATAAAATTGCGCAAAGGCTATGCCGCCGCCACGATCGGGTAACGCGGCGCATTGCTGGGCGACATTCTGCAGCACGGTGCGATCGCTGATATCGTCCAGATCGACGGTGCGGCTCAAATTCTGCCGGCAATCGCCGGGCACCCGGAAACCGCGCTGTTGCGCCTCAGCGCCCGCCATCAATGCGGCGCCCGCAATCCCCAACATGAGCGCGAACATGCCCGCACGCGCCAAACGGCCCGAAGCCTTCGCTAGGTTCATCGTCAATCTGAGCCCCATCCCGCTACCCCCTGATTGGACCCCCACGCCCACAAGGTTAACCAATCCTAACCCAGTTCGCGGCCGGAGCAAGGACACAAACCCGCCCGGCGCACGAAATACCGCCTGAGCGGCGCGCCGGACACGGTTCATGGTATTGCTAAAAAAGAGAAATATGGTCGGGGCGGCGGGATTCGAACTCGCGACCCTTAGCTCCCAAAGCTAATGCTCTACCAGGCTGAGCTACACCCCGACTTGGGCGCGCGATGTGCCACGCCCGCCCCTCCAAGAGCAAGCGTTCAATCGGTCTGAAAGAAGGGATGGCGCACCAGCTGCCCGGGGCGCACGCCCATGGCCTCAGCCCGCCCCGCCGCAATCTCGAGCACGCCCTTTGTAAGTCCGGCCGCCAAAATAGTGCTCTCCGAATAGGGCGTGGTGTGATCGGCGATGTTGAGGATGCGTCCGTCGACGCCGATAAAAATAATATCAAGCGAGAGGGGTGTATTACGCATCCAGAAGCTGGCGTTCTCCGGTTCTTCAAACTCAAACAGCATGCCTGCGTCATCGGCCAGCCGCTGCCGGAACATCAAACCCTGTGCTCGTTCGGCGTCGTCATCGGCGATTTCAACGTTGAGCCGAACGGGTCCAGCGTCGGTTTCAATGATGAGTTCCTCGGTGCGCCGACCCTGCCCCTCGTTGGCGCCGCCATCGGGCGCGCACGCGGCGAGCGCCAGGGCGAGAAGTACGGCGGCAAAACGCGCGACGATCATAAGGATAGGCTCCCGGGACTCCGTCACTTAGCTTGCTGCCGCGCCGACTGCAAAATCGCGGACCGAGGCCGCGCTGGCGATCATGGCAGGCCCTAGGGGAGTCGAACCCCTCTTTTCAGGTTGAAAACCTGACGTCCTAACCGATAGACGAAGGGCCCGCGGAACCGCTAAGTCGCGCGGAAGCCGCGCATATAGAGGCGTGCGCGCGGCAAGGCAAGCCAGTGTCCGGGCCAATCTCCGGGCTCCGGGGAGGCGCCCATGCTTGGGGTCCTGGGATTGATCACTGGCTGGGCCTTGCTGACGCCTGCGGCGCTGTTTCTTTGGGTCCGTTTCGGCGGTCAGACCGCACCCTGGATGCGCCCATTCTTGGATATCGCCGCTTCGGCGCCGACCTTGGGCTTTTGCACCATCGGCGGTCTCGCAGCGATCGCCTGGTCGGTCGGTCAGCTCTCCCGCGGCGAACGCGACTTTTAGCGCAGCTTGATTGAGCGCGGCGGAAAGTGTCTCTGTCACGCATGCTTGAAACGCTCGAACTCAAGCGCACGCCCTTTCATGAGCGCACCTCGCGCTTGAGCGTCGCGCAGAATTGGCGCCGTTGGGCCGGCTACGCGGTGGTCGGCTCCTACGAATTGTCGCTTGACCACGAATATTGGGCGATCCGAGACCGCGCGGCTTTGATCGACGTCTCGCCGCTGATGAAATACTTGATCGAGGGACCCGACGCCGCGCGGCTCCTCCACAAGGTCACCACCCGCGACATCCACAAGATGGGCGTGGGTCAAGTGTACTACACTGGCTGGTGCGACGAGGAGGGAAAGCTTCTCGACGATGGCACTGTGTCGCGGCTCGGCGATCAGAGTTTTCGCATGACTTCGGCCGAACCGTCGCTGCGCTGGCTGGCGATGAACGCGGTCGGCATGGATGTGAAGGTCGCCGAGGTCACCGACCAGATGGCGGCCTTGAGTTTGCAGGGGCCAAAGTCGCGCGCGGTGCTCAACCGCTGCTGCAACGACCAGCTCGATGCGCTGAAGTATTTTCGGCTGATGAACACCAGTATCGGCGACACGCCGATCAGCGTTTCGCGCACGGGCTACACCGGCGATCTGGGCTATGAGATCTGGGTGGAGGCCGAGCAGGCGCTGGCAGTCTGGGACGCGCTGATGGAAGCCGGCGACGATTACGGCATCACGCCCTGCGGCATCCTCGCCATGGACATGGCGCGCGTGGAAGCGGGCCTGTTCATGGTCGATGCCGACTACACCGCCGCCAACCACGCTTGGATCGAGGGGCAGAAATCATCGCCCTTCGAGATGGGTTTGGATTGGACAGTCAATCTCAACAAGCAGGGCTATTTCGTTGGCCGCAAAGCGCTGGAGCGAGAAAGGAAAGCCGGATCGGCGTGGAAGCTTGTGGGCCTGGAGGTCGATTGGGTTGGGCTGGAACGGCTCTTCGCGGAAGTGGGATTGCCCCCGCAAATTCCGGATATGGCGGTGCGGGCGAGCCTACCGGTGTTGGCGGAGGGCAAACAGGTCGGCTACGCCTCGACCAGCACGTGGTCGCCTGTGCTCAAGAAATACATCGCCCTCGCCCACCTGCAGCGTCCGCATTATGAGCCAGGGACATCGCTCGCGATGGAGGTGACTGTCGAACATCATCGCCGCCACGCGCCTGCAAAAGTGGTAAAGCTGCCATTCTACGATCCGGCCTGGAAGAAGAAGTAACCACGTGCCAGCCAACCAATACGACGCAATTATCATTGGCGCCGGCCATAACGGCTTGATCGCCGGCGCTTACCTAGCGCGCGCGGGCAAAAAGGTTGTGGTTCTCGAGCGTCGCGAAATGGTCGGCGGCGCAGCGGTGACCGAGGAGATCTTCCCTGGCTACCGTTTTACGGAGTTTTCCTACGTCGTCAGTTTGCTTAGGCCGGAGATCATTCGCGATCTCGAACTGCCGCGGCATGGCCTTAAAATTCTACCGCTGCCCTCAACCGTTACACCGATGGACAACGGCGACTATCTCGCCGCCTGGCCTGATCACGAGCCGACACGCCGCGAAATCTACCGCCACTCTCCGCGCGACGCTGAAGCCGCCGACGAATACGGGCGCACCATGGCGCGGGCCGCCAAGGCGATCAAACCGGTGCTTTCTCTGGTGCCGCCCGATCCTTCGTCCATGTCGGTGCGCGACATGCTGGGGCTCATCAAATTGGGTCAATACGCCAGGAGCTTGAGCGAGAAGGAACTCTACCGCATCGCCAAGCTGGTCACGCAATCTTCGGCCGATCTGTTGAATGAGTGGTTTGAGTTCGATCCGTTGAAGGGCACCAAATCGGCAAGCGGCATTATCGGCACCTTCTTGGGGCCGCACTCGCCGGGAACGGCCTATGTGCTGCTTCACCACTACATGGGTGAGATCGACGGCGCCTTCCGCGCTTGGGGATTCGCCAAGAATGGTACGGGCGGCGTCACCGCGGCGATCGCGGCATCCGCGCGGGCGCTGGGCGCGGAGATCCGCACCGGCGCTTCGGTTAAACAGGTGATCGTAAAGGGGGGGCGCGCTGCGGGCGTGGCGCTTGACAATGGCGATGAGTTTCACGCCAAGGTCGTGATGTCGGCGGCCGATCCGAAGCGCAGCTTTCTGAGTTTCGTCGAAAGCAAACATTTTCCCGATGATTTTGTCGAGCAGATCAAGAATTTTCGCGTTCGGGGTTCGTCGGGCAAGGTCAATATCGCGCTCTCCGAACTACCGCAATTCACCTGCCTGCCCGGCGAAAGCCCGCTGCACCGTGGCGCAATTTCGATTAGTCCGTCGATGGACTATATCGAGCGCGCCTACGACGAGGCGAAATACGGCCAATGCTCGAAGAACCCCTATATCGACATGATCATCCCCTCCATGATCGATCGCGACATGGCCCCGCCCGGCCATCACGTGATGTCCTGCTTCGTGCAATACGCGCCTTACGACATCGAGGGCGGCTGGGACGATTCCAAGCGCGACGCCTTCGGCGAGACGGTGATCTCGACCATCGAGCGCTATGCGCCGAATATCCGCCGCGCGATCGTTGGCAAGCAGGTGATCACGCCGAAGGACATCGAGCGCATTGCTGGCATCACAGGCGGCAACATTTTCCATGGCGAGCTGCTGTTGCATCAATTGTTCTTCCTAAGGCCCGCGCCGCAATGGGCCGATTTCCGCACGCCGTTGCCGGGCTATTATTTTGGCGCTTCCGGCGCGCATCCAGGTGGCGGCGTCATGGGCGCGGCGGGCAAGATGGCCGCGCTTGAAGTGCTGAAGGATTGGCACGGATGAGCGGGCGCGATGTCATCGTCATCGGCGCTGGGCTCAACGGCCTGGTGGCGGCAAACTATCTGGCCAAAGCGGGCAAAAAGGTGCTGGTGCTGGAGCGCCGCGCGCTCGCCGGCGGCCAAGCCGTAACCGAGTCGTTTGGCGGGGGCTTCCAGGCGGACGCGCTGCACGCCGGCGGCCAATTGCGACCCGATATCGTCGCCGACCTCGATCTTCAACGCCACGGCCTGCCCAACTCAGCCAGCGAACCGCTGATCTCGTTGCTCGGGGATGGACGCCAGCTTCGGCTCAGCGCTGACTCTGACACCGAGACGCTTGCCTCCATCGGCGTGTTCTCGAAACGCGATGCTGAGCGCTGGCCCGAGTTCGTCGCGTTCATGAACGAGGCTGCTGGCTTCCTCGATGCAGCCTACCGCACGCCGATGCCGCGGCTGCCGCACGTTTCGCTCGCCGAAGGGCTGCCGCTCGCGCGGCTCGCCACGAAGCTACGCGGACTGGGCTCGCGGAACATGTTTCGGGTCATTCGCGCGCTGCCGATGTCGGCGCTCGAACTCGGCGAAGAATGGTTCGAGTCCGACATCGTGCGCGCCGCAATCGGGGCCGTCGCTGTCCACGGCGCCACTTTGGGGCCGATGTCGGCGGGGGCCGGTTATGCGTTGATGCACAATTGGCTCAATCGCGGCGGCCCCGGGCATCGCCGCGTGGCGGGCGGAGTGGGGCGCATCGCCGACGCGCTCGTTGCCGCGCTGAAAGCGCGCGGCGGCGAGGTGCGCATATCCGCCCCCGTGCAAAAGGTACTCGCCGACGATCAGCGCGCGCGAGGCGTGCGGCTTGTGAGCGGTGAAGAGATCGCTGCATCGATCGTCATCTCCGGCGCCGACCCGCGCCATACTTTGCTTGATCTCGTCGGCGCGCCGGATCTGCCGCCAGAATTTGTTTGGGCGACGCAATCGATCAAGATGCGCGGCTCGGTGGCCAAGGTGCACCTGCTCACCGATGGCGCACATGTTTTGCCCAGCGGTACGCTCGTGGTCGCGCCATCGATCCGCTACGTCGAACGCGCCTACGATGCGGCGAAATACGGCCAAACCTCGCTTGAGCCTTACCTCGAAATAACCGCGAACGGCAGAGTGGTTTCGGTCCATTTTCAGTTCGCGCCCTATTCGTTGCGCGAGCGCGAATGGAGTCAAGAACGCGCGGTGCTGGAGCGCATAGCAATAGACACCGCCGCCGGTTTCCTTCCGCGGCTTAAATCGTCCATCCGCGAGATCAGATCGTTGACCCCGCTCGACCTCGAGTCCACCTACGGCCTCACCGAGGGCGATCTCAACCATGGCCAGCTGATCCTGGATCAAATGCTGTTCATGCGTCCGATGCCCGGCTGGTCGACGCACAAGACGCCGATCGACAATCTCTATTTGTGCGGCAATGGCGTTCACGGCGGCGGCGGCCTAAGCGGCGGCGCCGGCCGCAACGCGGCGCGCGCGGTGCTCAAGGGAGCCTAACACCGGCCTTGCCAACCAGTTGTACGGTTGAACGCCAGGCCACTGCGCGACGGCCGATCCTAACCGACGCCCCCTCGGGGAGCGAGTTCGGCGCCAGCAAACCACCATTTCTTAGTCCGTTGGTGGGGCTGGTGGGGAACCAAAAAATCTGTGAGGTTTTTTATCGCAAGACTACAACCAGTTAAGATTAATCCCTGGCGGAGACGCAGGGATTCACGGTGCATGTCGTTGAGTAGATAAATCAACGAGTTATGCAGCTTTTGGGCTTGCTTATACCCCCGAATATACCCCGTCTCAGCCGCGGAATAAAAAATCCGCCACGAGGCGAAGAAACGACCGTCTCACGCGCGCTCAAACCACTGCAACCTGTCTCACACATTTCGGATTCAGGCGCATCTCCATTCAGTTCGGTGTTTCGAAAACTACACGCGCACACGCTCCCGCACACGCGCATAGAGTTGGATCGGCCGCTCATGCGCAATCTCGACCGCGACAGCGAAACGCTGATGCGTAACGCGGTCTACTGCCCATCCGCTCTCGCACCGGACGACCAAATGATAGACGTCGCCATAGGCACTGACGTCGCGCTTGTAGACAACCTCGGCGCATTGGAGCGGCCCACCCTCGCGCGCCCGCGGCCCGGGCGCCAATTTGCAGCCGTACCGCGCTTCGATTTCAGGGAAGTCTCCCTCGTCCTTGGTGCGACGCCGATAGTGCTCGAACAGGAGCGCGGGATCGCAGCCGCGGAAAACGCGGAAATTCATGGCCAGACCGGCATAGTCCGCGCGGGTGTGGCGAACCGGCGGATCATAGGCCAGCGCCACCCGCAGGTGACGCCGTCCGGGTTCGTTCTGGAACTCACTCGGGATCGGAATCTCGTAGATGGCGAAGTGGTCGAGCGCCAATTCGTCGTCGGCATAAAGCACGACGCGCGGATCATCGGAGAATGCGGCCCGCTCCAGATCGGGCGTGCCATGGCCACAGACACGCGTCACCAATTCCTCGTCGACCACGCTGAGACGCTCGCGCGCCGGCTCCGGGGGTTCCGCGGCAAGAGCGAGCAAAGCACGCAGCAGATTGGCGGATGCGTCCGGCAGACGCCCGAGCAGGCTCGCCGCCTTGAACGCCAGCCGCGGCGCCGCAAAGGAAGTGCCTGACACCGCGGCGAAGAGTCGATCCAGGGGTGCATGATGCAATGTCAGCACGCCCGCGCTGGCGAGGTCGCCGCCGCGCAGCAATTGCCGCACCACTGGATCAAACACCATGGTGCCACCGATTTCGACAAAGTCAGGCTTGATCGCGCCTTCCGGTCCCGGGCCGATCCGGGTGAAAGGCGCCGGCTCCAACGCCTCCGCGATGGCGCGGACACGCGCGTCGTCCGCGTGCGACTGATCCAGCCCAGGTCCGTGAGCAAGCGCGCCAACGGTTGCGACATTTATCGCCCCCGCCGGCTCGAACAGCCGATTTGCGTCCTCGCCCAGATAGCGCGGATATTCCGTCACAGCTTCTTCTAGCGCTTCACCTGAACGCGGATAGCGGTTGCCCGCAGAGCAAATGATCAGGACGTCGAGCTCGCGAGCGATCTCGTCTAATGTCGCGGCCCAGACGCCAACCTTGCCGCCGTCATACACGCGAAGTCGATCAGCCAAAGGAACCACAAAGATTCTGCAGCCGAATTGCTGGTGCAGACGTCCGATCGCGTCACGCATCACACTCGGGACAAGCGTTTCTGGATCGAAATTCCCGGTGTCGTTGACAACCCGCGCTGAGCACAAACGGAACGGCCGTTCGAGGGCGCCGCGGTCAAGCTGCGCGCTTAAATCGCCGAACAAGGCGACGCCGGCGACGCGCGTGCCATGACCCCACGCGTCCGCAGTACCCAACCGATCCGGCGACGCGATCGCACCGATCAGCGCTTCGCCAATCAGCGGATGATCGTTCACCCCGCTGTCGATGATGCCGATAATGGGCGCGTCGTCCGCAACCGGCCCAAGCGGCGGGACTTGCGCCAAACTCAGATCCAATCTGGTTGCGGTTTCGGTGTCGAGTGCGGGCGGCAGATCGATGCTCGCCACCTCGGGAATATCGAGCAGCGCGCCAATGAAGTCGCCGCGCACCCGCACACGCGAGAGCGCCACCGAGGGCCCGACATAGCGATCGAGCGCGGCGCCGCCCGATTGCGTCACATAGCCGTCGATCTCCGATATCTTCGCTTCCCTGAGCGCGCGCGTACCGAGATCCCACACCTCGACATCGACAATATAAGTCGCCGCGACATCGAAATCTTCCGGACCCGCAAAGCCTTCGTCCTTTAGGCGTCGGCCGATGCGGTCGCGCGCCGACACCGGCTCAACCGCAGAGATCGCCGAAACGAAGCTCGCATAGGGTGGGTTCGCCTTGCCCTCGCGCACCGGCCCCGAGTACGCGGTGAGGCGCTCGCGGAAGGAATGCAGATCCTGTTCGCTCGCGAACAGCACTAGGCTGCGGTCGGGATCGCTCGACAACAACGTGAGCCCGAGCGACGCCCATTGCTCTTCGCTGACCGCAGCGTCCAGACGTACGCGCAAGATCAGCGCCGGGTCGATCGCGGCCGGACGGGTGCGGCGATGATCGGCGAGGACGACATCAACCTCGCGCGCAAGGCGCGGACCGTGCACGCCGGGATCGCGCGGCGGCGCCGATCCGAAACCGGGTTGCCTGCGGCGCTCCATGCGCTCGGGCAGCCGCGTGAGGCTCAAATGCTCGTATTGCGCCATGAAATTCCGATCAGGACGAAGGCTTCAGCCGCTTCATGCCTTTGCGCCGACGCGCCATATCCGCGATCGCCGCACGCATATCCGCCACTTCGACCTTGGCGCGGCGCGCGATAATCGGCGCTTTGATCGCTTGAATGCAAGCGCGTTCGATCTCGGCCAAGGAATAGTCAACCATCGCATCGACGTACGCGACAGGGTCAAACGTCATCTCCACATTGCGAAACTTGCGTTTCACGAATTGGGTGATCTGCGCCTTGGTCGGCAGGTCGAACCAAACCACCTCGTCAAAACGGCGATACACTGCTTCATCGAGTGAGCTTTCCAAATTGGTCGCGGCGACCAGAAAGCCGTTGGGTTTGATCCGCTCGATAAACAAAAGCAGGCTGTTCACCACACGCCGCAATTCGCTGTGCTCCGAGGTGTCGTCTCGTGCGCGTGCCAAAGCGTCAAATTCGTCGAGGAAGACAACAGAGGGCTGCTTGCGCGCGAATTCGAACACCTTGCGCACGTTCGTCGCGGTTTCGCCCAAATATGACGACATCAAGCGATCGAGCTTGACCACGAAGAGCGGCAATTTCAGTTCGGCGGCGAACACTTCAGCGGTCAGCGTTTTGCCGGTCCCCGGCGGGCCGCAGAACAAGAGTCGCGACCGCACTGGAAGGCCCTTGCGCTGGATATCCTCGGCGCGTCGGAACTCGTCCAACAGGCCCTTGAAGATGGCGACGTTCTGCCGGCTAAGCACGACATCGGCGGCGACATGCGATGGTTCGATGCGTTCAACCAAGTCAGCGGCGGCGTCGGGAAAAGGAATGAGCGGCGCCAGACCCTTCGGCCCTTTGGCCGGCGGTGCGCTCGTCTCGGCTCCAAGCACCTTACGCAGGCTACGCGCCAGCGCGACATTGCCCTTCCGCTCCTCCTCGCCAATGATGAGTTCGGCGACGGAGCGAAATTCTTCGTCGCGTCCGCGACTTGCGAACAGCTTCTTGATAAGTTCGCCCCGCGCCATTCGTCGCCTTCCCGCTCCTTGCGACGCTAATTCGATTCAACGCGCCCGAACATAAGCGCCGCGCACCGTCCTGCCTTGGATCACAGCGCAACGCTCATTCGTACCACGTTTGTTCTCATAGCGCAGCCGCCTCCGTGCTGTGCGCCAACACTAAGCGCGGCGAGGCTTGGGCAGTATGTTGTTCTGCGTTGTTCCAAGTATCTTGACCCGCTCGTTAACTACGCATATGGATCGGCACAACGAGGAACAACGCAATGAACGCTCTGACCTATACCGCCTCCAAGACCCGAACACAGGGCCGCCCCGGCTGGACCATCCTTTTCCGGCATCCGCTTCGAAACGACACCAAGGGACGCCCCGGCCTCAAGATGAGACGCGGGCTAGGGACACAGTCTGAAACTGAAGCAGACACGCTCGTCGAGCAAATGAACGCCTTGCTCGCCG